>JBATWQ010000001.1:0-2614 GCA_049672765.1 Microthrixaceae bacterium
AGCCAGGCGATTGTTCCCGAATTACTCGGCAAGGTTCGACTGGTTGTCGATCTTG
This sequence comes from Microthrixaceae bacterium, assembly GCA_049672765.1. Classification (GTDB taxonomy): domain Bacteria; phylum Actinomycetota; class Acidimicrobiia; order Acidimicrobiales; family Microtrichaceae; genus JAGQSZ01. The sequence goes on from JBATWQ010000001.1 coordinate 56, forward strand.
GGGCTGACTTCCGCCTGCGAACAGCGGCGGACTACGAGCAGTGGTACGGAGAGGCGCACACGCGTCCGGATCTGCTGGACCAGTTCGTCTACGGGCTACCCGAGTTCCACCGTGAACAGATCGCTACTGCTTCGGCCGTCGCCACCCCGGGTTGTTATCCGACCACGGCGTCCCTCGTCATGGCCCCATTGGTGCGCGCCGGGCTGGTCAAGACCGAGCGGATCATCGTCGACGCTGCTTCCGGGGTGTCCGGCGCCGGTCGTCCTCCCAAACCCAACACCACGTTCTGCACCGTCGACTCCGATTTCACCGCCTACGGGTTGCTCAACCATCGCCATACGCCCGAAATGGAGATGAACATCGGCGCAAACGTCCTGTTCACCCCACATCTGGCCCCTATGAGTCGGGGCATCCTGGCGACGTGTTACGCCGAGCCGGCGGTCGAGGGGTTGACCACGTCTGATGTGCTCGGTGCGCTCGATGACTTCTACTCCGATGAACCGTTTGTGGTCGTCTCGGAGCGTTCGCCGTCGACCAAGGCGACCCTCGGGTCGAACTCGGCGCATCTGACCGCAAGGGTGGATGATCGGACCGGGACCGTGATCGGCATCTCGGCGCTCGACAACCTGGGCAAGGGTGCATCCGGTGCAGCGATCCAGTGCGCGAATCTCGCACTGGGCCTGGATGAAACCGCCGGACTTCCACTCGTCGGGACCTACCCGTGAGCCAGGCCGAGTCCGACGTGCACCCCTCTGTTACCGACCCGATGGTCGCCGTCGATGTCCTGTTGCAGGCCCTGCCCTTCATAGAGAAGTTCAGGGGTTCGGTCGTCGTGGTGAAGTTCGGCGGAAACGCCATGTCCAGCCCGGAGCTGTTCGCGGATTTTGCCAAGGACATCGTCATGATGCACCGGGTGGGCATGAAGCCCGTTGTCGTCCACGGTGGGGGACCACAAATTGGCGAATGGCTGCGCCGTGTAGGCAAGGAGACCGAGTTCGTCGACGGGCGTCGGGTCACCGACGCCGAGACACTCGAGATCGCCCAGATGGTGCTTCTCGGCAAGGTCAACTCCGAGATTGTCACCGCACTCAACACCTATGGACCGGTTGCACTGGGGCTTTCGGGTACCGATGCCATGTTGTTGACCGCCGACGCCCGTGACGATGCGCTCGGCTTCGTCGGCAACGTCACCAAGGTCAATCCCGAGTTGATCGTCCGCACGCTGAACATGGACCTGATTCCGGTGATTGCGACCATCGGGGCCGACTCCTCCGGGCAGACCTACAACATCAATGCCGATGACGCCGCAACCGAGATTGCCCAGGAGCTGAAGGCCGAGAAGCTCATCTTCCTGAGCGACGTTCCCGGTCTGCTCGCCGATGTCGACGATCCTGCGTCACTCATTCCCTCGCTGACCACCGACGATGTTCTCGACCACATCGCGAGCGGCGTGATCAAGGGGGGAATGATCCCCAAGACCCGTGCCTGTATAGACGCCATCGAAGCAGGTGTGGGCACCGCCCACATGGTCGACGGTCGGGTCCCACACGTGCTGCTGCTCGAGCTGCTGACCAACGCCGGAGTCGGCACGATGATCAGCAAGGACGAATCGAAGGAGATCGGGTAATGACCGACGTCGAAATGTCGCCCCTCATGCCGACCTATGCGGAACCGCCGGTTGAGTTCATACGCGGGTCCGGGTCGTGGCTCTGGGACGACCAGGACAACAAGTACCTGGACCTGCTTTCGGGACTGGCGGTGACCTCTCTCGGCCACAGCCACCCCGAGGTCGCGGCAGCTCTGTCGACCCAGGCCAACAAGTTGCTCCACGTCTCGAATTTGTTCGGCAACGAGCACAATCGTCCACTGGCTCGAACCATTGATGGTCTGTTGGGGGGCGGGGGACAGGTCTTCTTCTGCAACTCCGGCGCCGAGGCCAACGAATGTGCGATCAAGCTGGCCAGGAAGTTCGGCGGCAGGGGTCGACACGTCGTGGTCAGCGCCTATCAGAGCTTCCACGGCCGTACCCTCGCCACGCTCCACGCCACCGGCCAGCCCGCCAAACACGAGGCATTCCAGCCGTTGCCCGAGGGCTTCCGTCACGTCGCCTGGTCCGACGTGGAGGCCCTAGACGCGGCGATCGACGACACGGTGGCGGCGGTCCTTCTCGAACCTGTGCAAGGCGAAGGTGGCGTCAACCCCGCGACCGCCGAGTACTTCCAGGCAGTCCGCAGACTCTGCGACGAACGTGGTGTCCTGTTCATGGTCGACGAGGTGCAGACCGGTCTGGGACGTTGCGGCAAGTGGTTCGCACATCAACATTTCGGTGTCGTTCCGGATGTCGTGACCATGGCCAAGGCGCTGGGCAACGGCGTTCCGATCGGGGCCTGCTGGGCCAAGCACCAGGTGTCCGAGGTCTTCGAGCCCGGCGACCATGCGACGACCTTCGGAGGTCAGCCGCTGGCAACGGCCGCGGCCAGGGCAGTCCTCGACGTGATGCAGCGTGAGGGTGTACCGGGACTCGCGACCGAACGTGGCGCCTATTTCAGGGCGCAACTC
>JBATWQ010000002.1:0-2695 GCA_049672765.1 Microthrixaceae bacterium
GTACCGTCCGGTCATTCCAGCTCCGGGTGGCAACGGTGGAGCACTCTCCCCCGCAGCCAACGGCGGTGTCGGTGGCCCCATGGGCAACTGCGCACTCATCGGCGGTTGCGGTGGCAACAGCGATGGCCGCAGCGCATCGGCCGGTAACTCCGGTCCTGGTGGACAGAAAGGCCCCAATGGCCAGCTGTTCCGAGTCTGGGATAACGGCACAACGACCAGCTAGTCCCTAGCCTCGTAGTTCAAATAGCACAGAAGCGGCATCGCCCAATTGGGTGGTGCCGCTTCTGCCATTTTGGGGCAAATGCAGATGGCAGCTCCGGTCTTGCAACGGAACATACCCTCGTCGACGATCGGAACCTACCGAGTGGGCCGAGCCGTAGGACCCTTGGATTCATAACGGAAACTGGCTTTGGGGTAGACGAAGAATCCACGACATTCACCAGAGACAGCTATCCCGATCAGCATCCATCCCTGCTTTAGGAGTCCGAGACTCAGCACCAATTCGGGACCACTTTTCGCGGCGTACACCGCCTATTGCCGAATATCTCGTTTTGGGTATTACCCCAATCAATAATCTCTGGTAAGTTTCTCCTTACCTATCGAGATTCTCTTTTGGGGGGAACATGAAGCCTATCGCTGGCTGGCGATCTAGAACGGTCCGACTATCCGCATTGGTCTTGGCCGTGATGCTGGTCGGGGGTGCGTGTACACCCACACCGACCGATCCAGGATCGTCGACGACCGTCAAGGAGAAGGAATTCTGTTCTTTCTGGGAGGACGTAACCACTCCCCCCACCCAAGAGGGCGACACGGCGCTGGTTGACAACGCCGTGCTCGTGAAGTCGGACGTCGTGGCCCAGGCCGATTCGGCGACCGTCACGGGCGACTCCTGCAAGGAGCCCACCGCCCAGGTAGATCTCAATGGCGCCATGATGGCAGAGGGGATGAACGTTCCCTCGGTCCAGAACGACACAACCTCGGATCCGATTGCCACAGTCACGGGCGACGAGATCGCTCCCGGCACTCCGGTTCTCGAGACCGTTGAGCTCACGTCCCTGTCGGCCACGATCGGTCTTGATGGGATCACGTTGCGGGGCAACGTCGCCCTGCGGATCTCCGGTCAGACTTCGACAGTCGGCTTCGTCGGCACCCTGACCAACCTCGAGAACTGGTCGATCAACATCAGTTCCTCCTCCTTCTCCATCCCCGGGATCACGAGCACGCCAGCCCGCTTCAACGGCACGCTTCGTGCACGCGGCGGCGAGATCACCCTCAACTTCAGCGCAGCTGCAACTTCGGCGAAGATCGGTGACGTAACCGTCTCGGCCGCAACGATCGATCTGTTCGCCTCCAACCAGACCGGTGTCAAGGCTTCGGTGGCTGGCAACATCAAGGTCGGACCCAGCACTGTCAACGGTGCTGTGAACGTCGAGTTCGACCGTGCCGGAGCTCTCGTCTCCGCCAAGGGCGACATTGCCGCCCATCTCGTCGGCACCCAGGCAGACGGCAAGAAGATCGACCTCAACGGATCGGTCACGTTCGAGGGAAATGCCAAGGAAACCACGGCATCGTTCTCCGGTAGCGGCGTTGTTGGCGATCTCGTCGTCCACGAAGCCAACGGTTCCCTGACGCTGGCCACGAACAAAGCCACGTTCAACGGCGTGCTCGACGTGGAGCAGGGAGCCAACGTCGTTCGCTTCAATGGCTCGATCGTCTGGGACGGCACCTCCGCCTACACCCCATATCTGAGCCTCCAGGGCGCCGGCGAGTTCTCCGGCACGCTCAACGACGGTCAGACGTTCTCAGCCGCCGGAACGGTCGAAGCCGAGGTGATCGGCGGCCAGATGCGTTCCGTTCTCACCGGCAACTTCAAGATCGGAACGCTCAAGGCGTCCGGCTCCGCAGTGATCGAGGCCAACGGCACGACCACGACCTTCGAGGTCCAGGCCGACCTGGTTGACGCCGGCTTCGCTGCGCACCTCGCCGGTGCAGTCATCGTGACCGACGGCGTCGCCGAGACGGTTCAGCTCGACGCATCGGTGAGCGGTGCGATCAAGATGGGCGATGTCACCCTGACGAATGCCAATCTCAGCATCCGCAGCAGCTACGGCAGCCCGCTGGAGGTCTCCTTCGACGGAAGCATCAAGATGGGCACCAAGGCCGATCTGAGCGGCTCGGTCAAGGCGGCAATTGGTCCCAACGGAACTCTGCTCAGCCTCAACGGACAGGTGAACGGCTCGCTGGCGCTCGACTCCTGGGCGATCGTGAACTTCCAGGGTTCCATTGCTGCAACCTCGGAGCGTGTCACCATCAACGGTTCCGGTGGCGTCAACTTCACGAGCTTCCCCGCTGGTCTGCAGCTCAACGGAACTCTGACCTCTTCGCTGACGAACCCGTCGTGGTCGCTCAGCGGTTCTGCGGACTTCCGGATCGGCTCGCTGAACATCGCTTCGGCCCGCATGACCCTTTCGCAGGCTGAGGGAATGAAGGCAACCCGTGTTGGCTTCTACTTCAACATCCTCTTCATCTCCACCTACTTCGAGGGCAACTTCTACATGAACCCCGCTGGAGGATGCGACAAGGTCGACATCACCGGTGGTGGGATCATCGCCAAGTTGATCCTTGTCACGGTGCTGCCGGGTGCCATCGGCTGCCCGGTCCACATCTAATAGCTCAAGCAAACGGGGTGGCACAC
>JBATWQ010000003.1:0-1819 GCA_049672765.1 Microthrixaceae bacterium
ATATGTGACAGCGGGTACCGAGACCTCTTCGACCACCGCTCCCGCGGCGCTCAATGCGTCTGCCGCCGCCCGGACACGTGCCTCGACGTCGGCAGAGATACCTTCGCCGAACATCTCGCTCACAAGACCGACGCGCAACCCCTGGACCCCGTCGTCCAGGTGATCGAACACCGACGGGAAGCCATCTGGAAGCGAGGTCGAATCGCCGGGGTCGTGCCCGCCGATGACCTCGCACACGAGCGCCGCGTCGGCGACACTCATTGCAAAAGGTCCGACCTGGTCGAGTGAGGAACCGAACGCCACGAGTCCCAGCCGCGAGACAGTCCCGTAGGTCGGCTTTACCCCGACCACTCCACAGAGTGCCGCCGGCTGACGGATCGATCCGCCGGTGTCGGAACCCAGCGAGATCGAGGCGAAACCCGCCGCCACCGCGGCAGCGGAACCACCGGAGGAGCCACCGGGCACCTTCGTAACGTCGCGCGGGTTCCGGGTTGGGCCGAAGGCCGAGTTCTCGGTGGATGAGCCCATTGCGAACTCGTCCATGTTTGTCTTGCCGACGACCACGGCGCCCGCTTCGGCGAGCTTCCTCACCACGGTCGCGTCATATGGCGGGACCCAGTTCTCGAGGATCTTCGACGAGCACGTCGTGGGGACACCGCGTGTGCACAGGTTGTCCTTCACCGCGACAGGGACCCCTGCTAGGCGACCGACAGTGCGACCCGCCGCGACCGCTTGGTCGATCGACCTGGCTGTATCGCGGGCCGAGTCCGCAGTGACGAGGTTGAAGGCGTGGATCTCGGCCTCGCGGGAGTCCACACGGCCGAGAAATTCGTCGAGAACTTCTGCAGCTGAACTCTCGCCGGATGCGACGGAAGCGGCAATCTCGTTGGTGCTACGGATGGAATCGCTGGTCATTCTGCCTCTCCCAGTACCGGAGGAACTCGGAACTGACCGTTCTCGGAAACCGGCGCCGCCGCCAGCACCTCGGAGCGCTCCAGCGGGGTGCCCACCACGTCGGAGCGGAACACGTTCGACAGGGGAATCGGCTGCGCCATCGGCTCGACACCATCGAGATCGAGAGACTGGAGATCCGCAGCATGGTCCAGAACGTCGCCCAGCTGATCGGTGAACCGGGTCAGTTCCTCGGGAGTCAGTCTCAGGCGAGCGAGTTTGGCGACCTTCGCTACGTCATTTGTGGTGATGCGTTCTGTCATGGACCCACGAGACTATCGGCAGTGGTGGACGTCGATTCCACGACTTGGCCCGGTATCGTTGGCGACTTGTCAAAGCCACCCGATCCAGAAGCGGACCAACCTCCGACGGTGCCGAAAAGGCTCCGTGGACGCATCCTCGCCGGCATTTCCGTACTGGTGGTCGTGTGGGCCGTCGCCGCGGGATACCTCCTGGTTTCCGGCGCCAAGTCGGCCAACAAGGCCGCCGACTCCATCGAGGCCTTCTCAAACATCAGTGGCGGAGACCTGATGAACCTGACGCATCTGATCGACGGCGACACCGACCTTCGGGACCTACGAGCAGCCGAGAAGTCACTCGGCTCCGCTCAGGCGCGTTTCGGCTCTCCGGTCCTCGGGCTGCTCAAGCCGATCCCGATCATCGGTCGTCAGGTTCGTTCCGCCCGGGCGCTCACCGACTCTTCGCTCACGGTCACCAGGTCGACACTCGAAGCCTTCGGAGGCGTACACAGGCTGGTCAAATCCCAGGACAACTCGACATCGACCGGAGACGAGCGGATCGAAGGTCGCCTCACCGCGGCCGCCGACCTGGAAGCTGTCCTCACCCAACTGCAAGGACAGATACGGGA
>JBATWQ010000004.1:0-9181 GCA_049672765.1 Microthrixaceae bacterium
GTCTGGACTCGTCGGGGTGGGCGGCGGAGTCCTCATGGTTCCGGCGTTGGTCCTGGTCCTCGGACTGCATCAGAGACTCGCTCACGGGGTCTCGCTAACGGCTGTGGTGCCGATAGCGGTCTCTGGCACCCTTAGTTATTCACTGGCAGGCGAGGTCGACTGGCTGGTCGCGATCCTGCTCGCTGTCGGAGCGGTGGGCGGTGCGGTAGTGGGTACCCATTTCCTGCGACGCCTCTCGAGTCGGGCGCTCGGGTTTTCCTTCGCTGCACTCATGTTCGTCACCGCTCTGCGGATGGTGCTCGACCACAGCGAGGCCACAGGTCGCGGGTCTATCGGGCTGCTCGCTGGCGCCGGCCTTGTTCTCATCGGGCTGCTGGCCGGTGTTCTGGCTGGGCTACTAGGGGTCGGCGGCGGAATCATAATGGTGCCGGCGATGGTCGTCGGCCTCGACATGGCCTCGGTGCTCGCCAAGGGGTCGTCGCTCGCGGTGATTATTCCGACTGCTGCAATGGGAACGTGGCGCAACCTGCGAAACGGCAATACCGATCTGGTCATCGGTGGTGCAGCTGGAGTCGCGGGGATGGCATCGGCCGTCCTGGGTGCAAAGGTCTCGGTCGGGATGTCCGAGGCGTTGTCGAACGGATTGTTCGCTGCATTGCTGGTGGTGATGGCGACGCAAATGATCTGGCGACTCGTCAGGGAACGCTCCAAAGCCACCTGAACACGCCAGGGGCTTGTTGAATCGGCCCGGCCCAGCCCCGGCCCGGCCCAGCCCAACCTCGGCTCGGCCCTGGCTCAGCCCAGCCCCGGCTTAGCTCAGCCCCGGCTCGACCCCGGTCACTTGAGGCGTTGGATGGCAGAAATGCTTTGCAGGGGGTCGCGTCAGGCGCGTTCGAAGGCGTCGTCGAGCCAACGGGCAGAGATGTTGGGATTGATCGTGCAGTCGAGCACGAACGGGCCGTCGGTCAGATCAAGGTCGGTCACTGCGGCTCTCACCTCGTCGAGTGACGATGCGTTTGCCGAGCGTGCGCCGATCCCCGCAGCAATGGCGGCGAAGTCACCCTGGCGGAAGACCGACAGGGTGTCGGGCAGGCCCCACACCCTGGATATCTGCAGTTCGCTCCCATACGCGTTGTCGTTCATGACCACCACGAGAAGCGGCAGCTTGTATCGCACGGCCGTCTCGAGTTCGCCGAGGCTCATGAACAGCCCGCCGTCGCCCACGTAGAGCACCGTGGGTCGGTCTGGCTGTGCGACCGATGTTCCCATTGCCAGTCCCATTCCAAGTCCGATCGACCCGAACGAGATCCCGTCGACGAAGGACCGGCCATCCGGTACCGACATATAGCTGCACGGGTCTCCGAAGAAGCGCCCCGAGTCGGTTGCCAGGTTGCGGTACTTGGGGACGAGATCATCGAGGAGCATGACGAGTTCCCGAGGATCGATCAGGCCCGGCTCGTGGACCAACATGACTTCGTCCTGTGGCCTGAATGAGCGGAGCTGATCCTCCACCTCGTCGGTGCGGTAGCCGGTCGATGAAACCCCGTTCTTCTCAAGTCGGGAGAGCAGTTCGGACACGGCGGTTGCAGCGTCGCCGATCAGTCGGCAATCCTCTGCGACGTTGGCCGTGGACACATCCGGGTCGAGATCGCAGCGGACCACGCGGGCGCTGGAACGAAGCAGCGTTTGACGAATGGTCGTGAAGTCGTTCAGGGCGGCTCCGACGACGAGCACCACGTCGGCCTGCCCGATGAGTGTCGCCGACAGGTTGGTCCCCAGACCCCCGGCCATGCCCAGGGCGAACGGGCTCTCCTCGAACATCCCCTTGCCCTTCAGGGTGGTCGCGAACAACGCGCCGATGCGGTCACCGATCTCGAGCAGTTGCGGATAGCAGCCGGATTCGACGGTGCCGCGCCCGGCGATGATGACCGGCCGCTGTCCCGAGGCGAGTATCTCCGCTGCCCCGTCGATGTCCCCGGTGAGCGACATGTCCCGTTCGGGGATATCGGTCGAGCTGTCGTCGGTCCAGGGGTCCCAGTCCATTTCCTGGACATCGGTCGGAATGCTGAGTCCGACCGGCCCGCGGTGCTCCCACGCAAGGCGGACTGCGCGGACTGTCTCTGAGAACGCAATAGCGGGATCGCGGAGGTCGATCAACGGGACTCCGGCCGCGTCGAAGACAGCCTGATGGTCGATGTCCTGGGGCCACCCGGCCTGGAAGCTCGCGACGTCACCGACGACGTACACCATCGGGCTGCGGGCCTTCCGTGCCGCCACCAGGGCGGTGAGGGCGTTGGTGAGCCCCGGTCCCTGGGTGGTCGTGGCGAGACCAATCTGACCGGAAACGCGAACGTACCCGTCTGCCATCGCGATGCCTCCCGACTCGTGTCGGGACCCGTAGTAGCCCTGCTCGAGGGTGTTTACCCAGTAGTTGAGGAGGCGGAGGTTCCCGTCCCCCATCAAGCCGAACATGTTCTGGCCACCGCATTCCTTGAGTGCGTTGGCCACTGCCTCATAGACCTTCACCGGGAGACCTCCGTAGCTGCGGACGAACCCTGATTATCATATGCATGAATAGCCGCTCGATGCTGTGCGGAACGCCGTCAGTTGGAACAAGACCATCTCAGGACTCTCGCGCGGTCCGGTCCTTTGTGCGGATCACGCAGGTCCGGGCTGATTTGGGGGATCGCCCCCATGGTCCCGGCCGTCGGATCGGGAGATCCTTGGTCCATGGAGCTTTCCTATCTGGTCCTCTTCATGGTCGGGTTGTCGCTGGTGGGGGTCGAACTCGCAATCAGGTCGTGGCGCAAACTTCCGGTGGATCGCCACGAGACCGCCGTCTCAGCCGCCGTCGGTGTCGCCTGGTTCGCAATGAAGGGGGTCGCCGGTTATGCAGGCGTGATCGCGTCGTACGGCTGGATCGCCCGCTGGGTGCCATGGCAGCTCGACGTGGGTAATCCGCTGACCTGGTTGAGCTATCTGCTGGTCGGTGACTTCGCGTACTACTGGGTCCACCGTGCCGAGCATCGCGTCGGGGTTTTGTGGGCGGCCCATGTCGTGCACCATTCGGCCGAGGACTTCGGCTTCACCACCGCTGTCCGGATGCCGCCGACAGAGATTCTCTACAAGCCGCTCACGGGTCTGTGGGCACCGCTGCTCGGGTTTCCCCCGGCCATGTACGCACCCATGGCGGCCTGGGGGCTCATCTTCGGTCAGTTGCAGCACACCCAATTGGTCGGAAGAATCCCGCACCTGGACCGCTGGGTAGCCACCCCCTCCAATCACCGTGTCCATCACGGCTCGAACCCGCTCTACATCGATCGGAACTTCGGTGGCCAGACGATGATCTGGGACCGCCTCTTCGGAACCTACGAGCCCGAGAGTGAGCCGGTCCGCTTCGGTGCCACCGAGAGTCTGGTCAGTCGAGGGGTGGTCGGGACGGCCGCCGGCGGCTATCCACGCCTTGCTGGTCGGATCGCAGATGCGGTCGGCTGGCGATCGAAGGTTGCAGTGGCGCTGGGCGCCCCGGGATCGTCGACGGGCTGTGATCGATCAGCGCGGCCCGGTTGCACGCCCGGTGCAACTACCAGGTGATCTCGACCTCGATCTCGGAACCGTCGGCGCCCACTTCTATCTCGAGGCTCAGGGTCACTTCGTCGGGAACGTCGACGGTGTAGCGGCGCCCCTCCTTCAAGAAGGTGACCTTGTTGTGTCTCGAAAGCTGATCGGCAAGGTCCCGCAGTCGCTGCGCAGCGTCCTCGCGACGGAGAACTTCCTCACTTGAATGTTCGACAAGGTCCATCAGGCGGTTTCCATCTCCAATTGGCTCCGGCACCGGCGGGTTCGGTGCACGGGCAGTCGGTAGAATTTTAGACGACACTGATTGGCCGACGAGACTCAGTACCGATGGTTCTCGGAGGTGTTCGCGCCCTGGGAGGTGTTCAATGGTGGCCTCAACCTCATTCGCTGCTTCGGTGGCGGCAGTTGACGCAGCCATGCGGGATCAGGTGGCAGGCGGCGCCGCCCCCGGCATGGTCTGGGCAATCAGCGAGGGAGACGAGACCCATGTCGGCTGGGCCGGCTCCAACGACGAGCAGGGACACGACCCGATCGGACCGGACGCAATCTTCCGGATTTCGTCGATGACGAAGCCCGTTGCTTCGGTGGCAGCGCTGACTCTTGTTGAGAAGGGGCTCTTCGAACTGGATGAACCTGTCGACCGGCTGCTGCCCGAGCTTGCGGATCGGCGCGTCCTTGCACGCAGCGACGCGCCGATAGACGAAACGGTGCCCGCAACGCGACCCATAACGGTCCGCGACCTTCTGACGTTCACCTTGGGAATGGGCATGGACTTCGGTCCGGATAGCAGCCCGGCTTTGTTCGACGCGACCGTCGATCTGGGACTGAATGTGGGCCCACCCGCGCCTGCTGTCGATCCCGAACCCGACGAATGGTTGCGGAGGGTGGCCACCCTTCCGCTCAGCCGCCAACCGGGAGAGCGGTGGCTCTACCACCTCGGTTCCGAGGTACTCGGTGTACTCATCGCCCGAGCCGCTGGCACTTCGCTCGAAGTGGTCCTTTCCGAGGTGATCTTCGAGCCACTTGGAATGACCGACACCGGCTTCTTCGTTTCGCCCGACAGACTCGAGAGATTCGGTCCTTGCTACATGAACAATCCCGGCACCGGCCAGCGGGTCTTGTATGACCCTGTCGACGGTCAATGGAGTTCTGCGCCGGCCTTCCCCTCGGCGGGAGCCGGACTGGTCTCGACCGTCGCCGACTATCTTGCGTTTGCAAGGATGCTTCTCGCTGGTGGCGAGGCGCCATCTGGTCGGCGGGTCCTGTCGGCGGAGTCCGTGGCGGCCATGACCAGCGACCAGCTCACCGATGCCCAGAAGGCCGTGTCGGGACCCGATCCAGACGGCGCCCAAAGTTGGGGATTCGGACTGGGGGTGCAGATCAAATCCGACGAGTTGCACGACGTCGGGTCGTACGGGTGGGATGGCGGACTCGGCACGTCGTGGGCCAACGACCCGTCGACGGGTCGCATCGGAATTCTCATGACGAATCAGATGTGGGATTCACCGATTCCGCCCCCGGCGTTCCGAACGTTCTGGACGGTGGCCAAATCGCATGACGACGCTGGTGGATGAGGCCTGCTGGATACGGCGGGGTGGATTGGGCCTGGTAGATAATTGGGAGCATGAGCGAAGACCTGTCCTACACCGAGGAGGACGTGGACGCGTCCCTGACCCAGGTCCGCCGGATAGCGCTCCCGCTGCCGGGGGTGACCGAACGCCTGAGCCACGGTTCGCCGACGTTCTTCGTCAAAAAGACGTTCTTGTCCTTTCACGACGACCACCACGGTGACGGTCGCCTCGCCATCTGGTGCAAGGCAGAGCCCGGTGTCCAGGGGATGGTGGTCGATACCGAACCCGACCGCTATTTCGTTCCCCCGTACGTCGGTCCGAGCGGTTGGATCGGGCTGCGCCTGGATGTCGATGTCGACTGGGACGAAGTTGAAGCTGTCATCACCGACGGCTTCCGCTGCGTTGCCACGAAGCGCCTCCTGGCCGAACTCGACGGTGCAACCTCGGCCTGATCCTCGCCCTGACTGCCGCCCCGTTCCAGTCCCGAGGCTTGGGGCTCATTCACCAGGCGCGATCAGTCGAGGTCTTCCTCGGAGAGAATACGCACGCTTCGCACACCATCGAGTCCGCTCACCGCGGCAACCACTCCGTTGATGTCGCTCGATCCTCGGAGCTCGAGAGTGACGTTGACCAACGAATCCTGGCTGTCTGTGTGTGAGCCGTCGGACGTCGATGACTGCAACAAGCCGTGGACGTTCCAGCTCTTCTCTACGATCGTCTGGATGATGTCGCGGAGTACCCCGTGCCCATCGAGATAGGTGATGTCGACCTCGGTCGACGTTCCGCTGGTGGCCGGGATTCTCGCCGCGAGTGCAGATAGCCCAAATATCGCAACGAAATGGAGTCCGGTGACTGTGAGCGCCAGGACCCAGAGGCCGGAACCGGCGGCCATACCTATCGCCGCGGTCTCCCAGACCGACGCCGCAGTGGTCAGGCCGTGGACCGCTCCGTGGCGGGTCAGGATCAACCCGGCGCCCAGGAAGCCGATGCCGGTGACTATCTGGGCCGCCACACGCGAGGGATCCAGCATCACGGTGCCCTCAGAGACGACATCGGCAAAACCGAACTTACTGACCAACAAGATGAGCGCGGCTGTGGTTCCGACGATCGTCTGGGTTCGCAGACCGGCGCTCTTCCCGCGGACCTGCCTCTCGAGACCGATGAGCGCAGACAGGAGGAACGCAAGTCCGAGTTGCCCGACCTGGACCCAACCCTGTCCGTCCATGGCATTCATGTCGCCGGGCCTTCATCGACCAGAGCCAGCGTTATGTCGAACTCGTGTCGAGGCAGCAGATCTAGTGCGTCAGCAGCGTCGACAGCCATCTCGTCACCCATCGCGTCAAGGTACTTCACGTCCGATACTGCTGGATGCGCTGCCCCCAGAGGCCACAGGGACAAGGTCGGTGTCCGATGAGCCGCTTCCAAGGTCCGAATCCCATCTCAGAAGTGCTCCCACGAGGACCACCTGGGGTATACCGAATGCGGCAAAGCGACAAGGGTTTGTGTCCCGCGGGCATAGGCCATTGCCACCAGGCACACCGTTGCCGCCGACACGCAAACGGTCGCGATCAAGGCAACGGATGCACTCTGCGGGAGTGCCACTTGCTGTGGCTCGGACCCTGCCGGGTAGTTGATCGAAGCGATGCCTCACCATGTCACACACCGATCTGTCGGTGTCGTGAAATGTTTGACTCGCCAAGGAGACTTCGCTATCGAGCGACGGCGATGTGAGTCACCTATAGGGCGAGCTCACCACGCGGTCACTTGTACCGGATCACTCCGCGGATGTTGCGACCGGCCTTCATGTCCTCGAAACCCTGATTGATGTCCTCGAGTGCGTACTCGCGGGTCACCATTCCAGCTAGGTCGAGCTGACCATTGCGGTAGAGGTGCATCAGTCGGGGGATGTCGGAGCGGGGGTTGGCCGAGCCGAAGATCGTTCCAACCAGCTGCTTCTCCATCAGCGTCAGGTCGCACAACGAGATGTTGATCGACCCCTCGGACGCCGGATGGATGTTGGTCACCACGACCCGCCCGCGCTTGGCCGTGAGCGACATGATCGGCGCGATCTGTTCACCCTCGCCGATGCCCATGCAGCAGATGACCTTGTCGCACATGCGACCCCAGGTGACCTGCTGGATCAGCTCGAACGCCTCGCCGATGCTTGCAACGGTGTGCGTGGCGCCGAACTTCTCGGCCTGTTCTCTCTTGAACTCGACCGGGTCGATGGCGAAGATGTTGCGAGCGCCGGCCAGTCGTGCTCCCTGCACCGCAGCGGCACCGATTCCGCCGACGCCGATGACTGCGACGTTGTCACCAGGACGGACCTCAGCGGCGTAGACTGATGATCCCCAACCGGTGGTTACGCCACAGCCGACCAGGCATGCGAGTTCCAACGGGATGTCGTCGTCGATCTTCACGCACGACATTTCGTTGACGACGGTGTGTCGGCCGAACGTGCCGAGGCAAACCATCGTCCAGATGTCCTGACCCTGGGCGTGGTGGCGGGTGGTGCCGTCGAGCTGGGCGCCGACGAGGAGCGCCGCGCCGTTGTCGCACAGGTTGGAATGGCCATCCGCGCAGGATGGGCACTGTCCGCACGCAGGTACGAAGCTGAACACGACGTGATCGCCGGGGGCGACCGAGGTAACTCCCTCTCCGACCTCCATGACGATTCCGGCGCCTTCGTGGCCGCCGATCAGAGGAGTGATCGCCGGGAGGTCACCGGTGACCGCGTGGTCGTCGGAGTGACACATTCCCGATGCCACCATTTCGACCAAAACCTCGCCCGCCTTGGGGGGATCGAGTTCGATCGTCTCGACACTCCAGGGCTTGCCGGGCTCCCACAAAATGGCGGCTTGAGTCTCCACGATGTTCCCCTTTTCCAGACCTCAGGATCGAGGTATCCGCAGACTAGATAGTCAGCTCGGCAATCGGAAACTCAGCGGCGCCTCCGGTAGTCGTCGACCTCTTCCCCTACGGCTACCTGTCGCCTCGCGCTACGAGAGGAGCGCGGGTACCTGTTCGCCCGCAGGGACCGGCCCCGGAGGGGTTCCGTCTCCGAACGGAGAGCCTCCCAGTTGCTCGCGACCGTGGGGTGTCAGCCAGTTGGACAGATCCGGTCCCGAGGGAACGATCCGCGTGGGGTTCACATCGTTGTGGACCCAGTAGTAGTGCCGCTTGATCTGGGCGAAGTCGGTGGTGTCACCAAATCCCGGGGTCTGGAAGAGGTCCCGCGCGTACGCCCACAGGACCGGCATTTCGCTGAGCTTCGAGCGGTTGCACTTGAAGTGTCCGTGGTAGACGGCGTCGAAGCGGACGAGAGTTGTGAACAGTCGAATGTCGGCTTCGGTGATCGAGTTGCCCATCAGGTAACGCCGGTCCGCGAGGCGCTCGGTCAGTACGTCCAGCGCGTTGAAGAGTCGTGCGTAGGCGTCCTCGTAGGAGCTCTGGCTGGAAGCGAATCCCGCTCGGTACACGCCGTTGTTGACCTCGGTGTAGACCATCTCCATCAGCGCCTCCATCTCGTCGCGACCTTCCTCGGGAAGCAACCGGGGAGCGCCGGGCCTGTGGTGGTCTACCCATTCCGTGGAGAAGTCCTCGGTTATCTGGACGAACGCGTTTGTGACCACCTTTCCGGTGGGAATGTCAACCATCGCCGGGACGGTCACGCCCTTGGGGTAGTCGGGAAATCTGGCGTTGTATGCGTCGCGTAGAAAGTGGATTCCGAGCACCGGGTCGACCTCGCCGGGGTCGAGGTCGAAGGTCCAACTGCGCTCGTCGTGGGTGGGGCCGGCAAGCGCAAGACTGATCACGTCCTCGAGCCCGAGCAGTCGACGAACGATCACCGTGCGGTGGGCCCAGGGACAGGCGCGGGCCACCGCGAGGCGGTAGCGACCGGGCTCGACCGGCCAACCGTCGGCTCCGTCACGGGTGATGCGGTCCTCGATGTAGTTCGTGTCGCGAACGAACTCGGGGGCGATGTAGCCATCCATTGCAACTGTCTCCAATCTGGAGATGTCGGTCCCTGG
>JBATWQ010000005.1:0-7998 GCA_049672765.1 Microthrixaceae bacterium
GGCCACACCGCGTTGACATCGTGGGTATCCACGCTCTCGGGAGCTGCCACCAACGATTCCCTTCCATTCGCCCGGACCTGCAGAGTCCTCCGTT
Source organism: Microthrixaceae bacterium (assembly GCA_049672765.1). GTDB lineage: Bacteria > Actinomycetota > Acidimicrobiia > Acidimicrobiales > Microtrichaceae > JAGQSZ01. The sequence continues at coordinate 95 of JBATWQ010000005.1, forward strand.
CAACCCGCGCCGACCCCGGACAATTCCGTCATCACCGGGATGCTTGAGAAAGAAAGTTGTCTCCCGTCGGTAAGAACCTGCCGCCGCTACACACCCACATCTTGTGACCAATTCCCAGAGCGGTCGCCAACTAGCTCGGCCGGGATGGAAATGGTCGGGATGCGCCCGGAAATCCCTCCGACGGTCCCGCGAAGAAAGGACCTACTCCAATGACCAGTCCAAGTAACGGATCCGCTAGTCGAAATCGAGTTCCGACGCTGGTGGCGATGACAACCGCCATCCTGCTATCGGTCGGCCTGCTCGCGGCGTGCGACTCAACTCCACAGATGATGGACCACTCTCAGATGGGTAACCGAACGCCGTCCCAGGTCGTGCTCTACAAGGACATGCAGACCCTCTGGCAACAGCACATGGAGTGGACCTACGCCGCCGTGGCCGCGCTTGCAACCGATGCTCCCAACGTGGCCGAGACAGCCGATCGCCTGATGAAGAACCAGGAAGACATCGGCAATGCCGTCAAGCCGTTCTACGGCGAGGACGCCGGCAATGCTCTGACTGTCCTGTTGAAGGCACACATCTCTGGTGCAGTGGACATCCTTGTCGCCGCAAAGGAAGGCGATGGCGCAGCTCAGGATGCGGCCGTGACCGCCGAGTACGCCAACGCAAAGGAGATCGGCGACTTCCTGTCGGCCGCCAACCCGAGCAACTGGTCGCAAGCGAGTATGGAAGAAATGATGAAGGGTCACATCGACCAGACGCTCGTCTACGCAACCGACCTTCTCAGCGGACGGTACGCTGATGCAATCGACAACTACGGCTTGGCCGAGGCCCACATGGTCGAAATGGGCGACATGCTGAGCGCGGGCATCATCGCCCAGTTCCCGACCAGGTTCGACAAGTAGCAGCGACTTGGCAGTGGCGCCCGGATTTCGGAGCCGACGACCGTGGTCCTTCGATCCGGCCGAACGGAGCTGAAAGCCGGGTGCCATTGCGTCACGCCGGGCCAGGGGCGGTCCTGGGACGAGTTCAGCCGCCCGGCAGCTGAACGGATATCTCGGCGAGAGCGGCGTCCCACTGGCGGTGGAGGTGGCCGATCAGCGGTTCACCGGCGCCACCGACCAGCATCCGTGACCCTGCCTCGAAACCGCGCTGGCAGGCTTCGGTGGCCGGATAGTCCTCGCCGGAAAGGATGGCGACGTTCGCCTCCATTATCTCTTCCGACGACCTGCGGTGCGCTTCGCCTGCAGGCCCGGGGCCGCCCTCGACCATGTGGATCTTTGACTCACCTGGACGGCGACCGGGCGAGATCCGATGCAGCGACCCACCGCCGCCCATATGGTCCACCAGGACCGTTGACGGAAAGATGCAGCTCACGATGACGGTGTCGAGACGGTCGGGCCAGTCCTCTTCGGGTACCTCGGCCATTGCCTCGATCCCCTTGAACGGCACCGCCATCCGACAGTGCGGACCGAACGTGTCGACCGCGCAATTGTCCGAAAGGAACGGCATCAACGAGTCGCGATGCAGCGCGGGTACGTGGTAGGCCTCGACGTTCAGGTCGATCGTCAGCTTCCAGTTGGAGGCGATCTGGAAGCTCCGCTCCGCACCACTCCGGTACGTGTCGTAGCCGAGCCACGAGTAGGAGTCGCCCAGGGGGTCGAGAAATCCGTCGAGGTGGACATCGGGACCCAGCCCGACCAGCACCAGGCCCTTCTGCTCACTCACCGGCAGCGGCTGGAGGCCGGCGTCCGCCGGGTCTAGGCCGGGGAATCGGTCACGATGTGGCACTCCCACCAGTGCTCCATCGAGTCCAAAGCTCCACGAGTGATATGGACAGGTGATCCGTCGGGCGTTGTCGGTGTCAGTACCGTCGCAGAGCGTCATGCCACGGTGGGTACAGGCGTTGAGGAAGGCCCTCAGCCCCCCGTCCTCGCCGCGGGTGACGATGACGGGAACATCTGCAACCTCTCTCGCCACGATGTCGCCAGGCTGGGCCAGGTCTCCTGCCCAGGCAATCACCTGGGGCATTCGGCGGAAGAAGGCCTCGCGTTCAAGATCGAAACGGGCCGGATCGGTGAAGATCGAACCATCGCCGAAATACGTGTCGGCGCCCAGGTCGGTTGTGCCGGCCAAGGTATTGGCGATCATCCGCCGGCCGATGTCGATCATCTCAGGTGAAGCCACTTCACTCCCTGTCCGCTCCGCCGCCTGGCATCTTCGACTGGCCGGTTGCCCCTCCGAAGCCACCGGCCAAGTTAGCTCCACCGAGGGACCACGCCGGCCCATGCAGGGAGCACCGGGGGCTAGCGTCGAAGTCATGGACCTGCGCATTTTCACCGAGCCCCAACAGGGTGCCACCTACGACGATCTATTGGCCGTGGCGCTGGAGGCCGAACGACTTGGTTTCGATGCGTTTTTCCGTTCCGACCACTACCTGCACATGGGAGGGGAGCCCGGACCGGGCTCCACGGATGCCTGGATCACGCTCGCCGGCCTCGCCCGTGACACGTCGACAATCCGCCTGGGAACCCTCGTCACCTCGGCGACGTTCCGCTATCCGGGACCGCTGGCGGTGAGCGTCGCTACCGTTGACGCCATGAGCGGCGGCCGGGTCGAGTTGGGTCTGGGGGCAGGCTGGTATGAGGGCGAACACAGCGGCTTCGGCATTCCGTTCCCCCCAACTGGCGAACGCTTCGACCGACTGGAGGAACAGTTCGAAATCATCACCGGAATGTGGGCGACTCCGATTGGTGACAAGTTCGATCACTCGGGCGCCAACTACGAGGTTCGCGACTCCGTCGCGCTGCCCAAACCCGTGCAGTCGCCGCGTCCCCCACTGATTGTCGGTGGCGTGGGCCCTCGGCGTACCCCGCGTATTGCCGCACGATTCGCCGACGAGTTCAACGTTCCGTTCTGTGATGCAGGGACAACGGCTGAGCAGTATGACCGTGTCCGAAATGCGGCCCAGGATGCTGGCCGCGACCCGGAATCGATAATCTTTTCGGCGGCGCAGGTCGTGTGTGTCGGCGAAAGCGAGGCGGAGCTCGAACGACGCGCCGGCGCCATCGGGCGTGAGCTGTCCGAGCTACGCGCCAACGGCGTCGCGGGAACCGTTGACGAGGCGATCATCCGATTGCGCGAGTTCGCGGCGATCGGAGCGTCGCGTGTTTATCTGCAGGTCCTCGACCTTTCGGACCTTGAGCAGCTCAGATTCATTGCCGATGCCATCATGCCTGCCGCACGCGACTTGTGACCGCCTGGTCACCGGCCCGGTCGTAGGGCTCGGACACGCGAAAAGGGCTGACCGGATGCAGTCATCCGGTCAGCCCCAATCGCATCTATCTTTTCACTCTCCCCGGGATGGTCAGCCGGCCTTGTGGCGTGCCAGACGCGTCCGGCGCCGATCGGTGTAGACCAGCCCATACCCGATGAGCGGCAGGATTCCACCGAGCAGCAGCAGTACCAGCGGTGAGGCGCCGGTGAAGGCAAGTCGCCGGTGCGAATTGCCGTTCTTGTTGGTGTCCGCGCTCTTGACCGTGTCTTCCTTGTGTTCTGATCCAGCGCCAACCGCCGGATTCCGGGCGTCGGTCTTGTGTGTGGATGGAGTGCGATCACCCGGGGCTGTGACCGGGTCGAGTCCTGCGCCACCTGCCTTTGGTGGGGTCGAGGGCGCTGTCACCTCGGCGGCCAGGACCTCGATCCGCATCGTCCAGGTCGAGGACGCATAGTTGCGGGTTCCGGGCTGGTCGGCGGAGATCACGCAGGTCCCCGCTGCGAGCATCCTGAGCGACTTTCCGTTCAGGCTGCACACGGTTCCGTCGCCCTGGTCGATCGTTACGACCGCGGTGAGCCCGGCCGAGGACAGAACCTCGAGAAGGTCGATGTCACCGGCTGTTGCGACAGCGTCGACCCCGTTGACTTCGAGGGTCTGGGGTGCCTTTGCGATGGTGATGTCGAAGGTCTCGGAGCCGCTGTACCCGGGGGTGGTCACGGTCATGGTCATCGTGTAGTCACCGGCTTCGGAGGGCGCCATTGAAGTGGGCCCGTAGACCGTCCCGTTGACTCCGATCCAAAGCTCCGACGTGGCAAGGCCTGACGGCGAGGTTGACCCTGCGGTATCGAGTGGCTGACCGTCGTAGCCCTTGAAGCTGTTCGTGATGTCGACAAGGGCGTTGGTCGTGAACGTCTGCGTCGACCCGTAGGCGACCATGTCTCCGGACCTGGCGATCGTCCTGAAGAAATAGGTGGTTGCCGGTTCGACGGCATGGTCCTCGAGGACAACTGCCGCCTTCGACGTGGATGAACTCGACGCCGGGTTGGCTTCCAGCTCGGCTTCGGGCGCATCCAGACCGACCTCGGTCTTGGCGAACTGGAAGTAGAAGTCGGTCGACTCGCCGTTGGCGTTGGCCTCACCGGTCAGGTCCACTTCGGTGACCGTCGAGTTCACCTGCGCTGTTCCCGTCTGGGTCATTGGCGGGCGAATTGTAGTTGCTTCACCTATGCCGGCGGCCGACAGTTCCGAGATCTCGAGTCGGTAAGGATCAGAAGATGGCACCGTGACTGTGGCCGAGTTGCCACTGGTGGCAGAACTCTTGAGCGTTGTGATGGTTCCCTCATCGCTGATGTAGCGAATCCGATAGCCCGAGATGGGCGAAGTCCCGGCAGCCCCGGAGCTCCACGTGAGAGCCACGCCAGAGCCCGTGACAATGACGGAGTCCATGCTGGGAGCGGCCGGCGCAGTGCCGCCAACCACAGCGGTCACCCGCTCCGGTGTACGTGGACCCACCCCGGCAGCGTTGCCGGCTTCGATCGTGAAGTACCTGGGGCCCGCGCCAAGACCTGTGAAGGTGACGGTCCGCTCGGTGCCGGCGACAGGCTTGCTGGCCACGATCGACCCGGCGGTAACGCCGCTCCACAGGATGACGTTGTATGTCGTGACGGGCGAGCCGTTTGCTGCAGCCTCGTCCCAGTTGAGCGTCACCGAACTGGTGGACGGAGATGCGGTAAATCCGGGGACCATTCCCGGTAGACCAAACGGCGTAGCGCTACTGGCTGCTGAGGCAACACCTGCGGTTTCAGCTGTGACGGCGCGGATTGCAACCGAATAGGTCTGTCCGTTGTTCAGACCACCGATGATCATCGGCGAAGAGACCTGGGACGCCGGCATCCAGGAACCACCATCAATCTGGTATTGATAGCCCGTGATGGGCGAACCGCCGGTGTTGGTCGGAGCTGTGAATGCGACCTTCAGGGTCGAACTCATCGGCGTGACCGCAGTTATCGTCGGAGGGGTCGGCGAGCCGAGCGGAGTGGCCGGAGCGGCATTCGAGAAGGGCTCCTGGCCATCGGTTGTGACCGCGGCCACCCGGAACAGATAGGGCGTTCCGTTATTGAGGCCGGTCACCACGATGTTCTGCTCCGTGGTCGGGGCGTGGTTGAAGGTGGTCCAGGGACCGCCGACGTTGGTTGCGTACTCAACCTGGTAGTCGGTGACGGTCGAGCCGGGAGGCGATAGTTCGCTCCACTGGAGTGACGCTGACGAATCGCCACCAAACCCGAACAGCAGAATCGGCTTGGGGTCAGGTGTTGCCGACGGAGTCACAGGGACTGTGGATTTGGTCGACGGGAGACTCTCTCCCAGGGCATTGACCGCCGTGACCTGCAGGTAGTACGGGGTGCCGTTGTTCAGACCGGTGATCGTCGACCGGGTGGTTGTAGAAACATCGTCGGTGAAGGTCGTGAACGGGCCATTCGGATTGGTCGAATACTTGACGAAGTAGTCCACGATCGGAGATCCGCCCGCTGAGAGGGGCGGCATCCAGTAGACGTCGATGAGTCCGTTTCCGGGTGCACCGACTACCGAGCGGACCGGGTCGGGAACCCCGACGCTGTAGGTCAGGGTGATAGAACCGTTCCCGTTGTTGCCGGTGAAGTACTGGTAGCTCTCGACCAGTCCGCTGAATTCAGCGGTCGAGTTCGAACCGGGGAATCCGCCAAATCCGAACCACTCGGTGGCGGACGCACCGCCGTACTGATCAGCGCCGCGTTCGCCACCCTGGGAGCCACCTCCGCCGGCACCTGATCCACCACCGTCAGCGTTCTGACCCGCCGCAGCGTTGGCGCTGAGTCCAGGACGCCCTGAAGTGTCTGTGACGTCGCTCCGGGCGAGAAAGGTGTCCTCGGCCAGGCGTCCGATGATCGGGGCATACTGACCGCTACCTCCGCTGCCACCGCTACCCCCTGCGACAATGACGGATCCCGCGACCTGGAGCACTGATGCCGCACCGCCGCCTCCGCCGGATCCTGAGCTACCCGATGTTCCGGACTGGCCTCCGGTTCCGCCGTCATAGCCGGCGAGAGGGTTCGATCCCCCGTTGCCGCCCAGCACGCCGCCGCCACCGTTGCCACTGGCTCCGCCGGATCCAACTGCGATGGTGAGGACCTGTCCAGGTGTTACCGAGATAGTGCCCTGCACCTGGCCGGCGAATCCGCCCGCAGGTGAGGGCCCATTGGCATCGGTTCCACCCCGGCCACCTTGACCCCCCAGCACGGTGACCCCGAGGGATGTCACGCCTGCCGGAACGGTGAATGTCTGGGTGACGCCGGTGTAGCCGAACGTCGTGGTCATCATTGCGTCCGCCGAAGCCTTTGGGGCCGCAACTGTCAGCAATGCGCTCGTCAAGCTCACTGCCAGCAGCGCAGCCAGAACTTGAGGAAGCCAGGGGACACGGCTGTTTCTGATTGAACTCATGTCAGCCCGGTCGACCTGAATTTTAGTCAGGTTAGTATTTCAGAGAAATTTCTGAGCAGCCTGCCTCCTGCCCCGGTCTGAGACCCTAGGACCGATGTTTGGTCCGGGTCGGTGATGTTCAGTCCGTGACGCTCTGGTAGCGGGCGGCGGTGAAGGCGATCATCACGGGTACCACAGTGGCGAACACGACGATCCCCGCTGTGAGTACAGCAAGCGGCTTTCCCGGGACGTCGTTGATGATGAAGGACCACTCGATGACGCTCGACTGGAGGACATACGCCAGCAGCGTCCAACGGAACACACCTGCGAACGTCGACCAGGCGAACGGACGGATGGTGGCGGCCATGACGACTGCAACGATCTCGAGCAGGACCGCTCCGGCCACGAAGATGGCGGGGAGGGTCAACGCCGGCTTCTCGCCGATCTGGGCGACCACGAGTATGCCGCCGACAATCGCCAGGGTGAGCCCGAGCATCGCCACAGGTATGACGGGTGGGAGCTTGCGCTCGAAGGGACGTACCGAAGTTGTGGTAGCTGCGGTCATTGTGTCGCCACCCTCGTCATGATCAGAAGCGTCGCCACCTGCATCAGGCCGGTGATTCCGGCTGTGTAGATGAACCGTTTCATCAGGTGCTCGATGACCTCGCCGTCGGGCCTCGGCTTCTTCATCTCCAACAGAACTGCGATGTTGGCCGGCTCCAGGATTCCAAGAGCGATGATTGCCATGATCCCGACGACGACCATCGAAGCGATCAGCCAACTGCGGTTGATGGTCCCGGGATTGAGGTTGCCGTAGTTGAGCGCGATCTGGAACCCGGCGGCCAGGGTCATCATCACCAGCGTCGGCATCAGGATCACCATCTTCGGCATGAACTTCGATGCGAACTCGGCTTTGGCCGGTGGCGACAGGCCGCCCATGATGGGCCCGAGTATCAGACCCACGTACAGGTCGACCGCGGTCCACATGGCGCCACCCGCGACGTGGGCGAGCATCAGTGCCCAGATCGAGTTGGTTGCGATTGCATAGATCACCAACGCAAATGCTGCGACAACAACCGGTAGCCCCTTGAGGGGAACTATCTGGATGTCGAGGGGTCCGGGAGGTGGCCCTTCAATCGATGCTGCAGCGTCAGTTGACGCAACTCCCCCAACT
>JBATWQ010000006.1:0-1722 GCA_049672765.1 Microthrixaceae bacterium
AGCGGCCCACCCGCCCGACCCACGCCGCTTACCGCGAGCGAGGCGGTCGATCGTGCGAGGGAAGCCGCGGACCACTCCCGCAGGGACCAGATCGCCTCGGGTGCCGACCGTCCACTCCCGGTCGTCATCACCAGCATCGACGAATCGGGGCGGCCCCAGATCCGGCAGGTGTCCGGAGCCGACTTCGACACCACGGCGGCCGCCGCTGTCAGCACTGTTGAACAGAGCCTGCTTGCCGGTGAGTCGGTGATCAACGTGGAGGCCGACCAGATCGTTACCAGCGGTGACGTGCCCCAGCTTCGCTCCGCGTGGTTCAACCCGCTCGCGCTCCTCGAACCCGGCATCCAGACGTCCGACACGACTTCACCCTCGACCTGGGCGACTGCGACCGATCCCGGTCGTTGGCACCAATGGGCGCTCGACCAATTCCCCTTCGAGGCCGCTTCGCAAGCGGTGAGCGGCGAGGAAAGCCTGCTGGTGGCAATCGTCGACTCGGGTATAGCCGTCGATCACCCGGACCTGGCCGGCGTTGTCGTCGCCTCCCACAACTTCACCCAGGAAGCACTGACCACACCGGGTGCGCACGGAACCCACGTGGCCGGGATTATCGCAGCAGTAGCCGAGAACGGAATGGGCGGGCGGGGTGCAACCCCTGACGTCAGACTTATGAACGCAAAGGCCCTGGACAGCGACGGCAACGGATACATGTCCGATGCTGCAAATGCCGTCATCTGGTCCGTGTCGAACGGCGCAAACGTCGTCAACCTCTCACTGGCAGGGACACAGTCAAGCTCGACCATGGACGCCGCACTCACCTATGCCGAGGACGCGGGCACCGTGGTCGTCGCCGCAGCCGGAAACGACGGTGTTGCCCAGAAGCGAGATGGATCGGCGGCGGGTCAGCTGTACTCCTGGCCGGCGGCCGACCCCCGGACGATTGCCGTGGCGTCGCTCGACGAGTCGGGTTCTGTTTCGGACTTCTCGACCTGCGCCCCCTACGTCGATGTGGCCGCTCCCGGGGGCCTGATCTACTCGACATACCCGGCGAACATGTACGTGTACATGAGCGGCACCTCCATGGCGACCCCCTACGTTTCCTCCTTGGCAGCGCTGACGATGGCCACCGAGCCTGGAGCCACCGCCGCCCAGATCCGCTCCCGGATCACTTCCCAGGCGACCGATATCGGACCACCCGGGCGCGACGGTTCGTCGGGCTGGGGGAAAGTGAACGTCGCCCCACTCGTCCACTAGGTGAGGCAAGGTCCCCTTAGGTGAGCCGAAGGTCGGGTACGTGAGCCGGAGGTTCCCCTAGACCAGTCGAAATCGGTAGCTGAGCCGAAATCGGTACCCGAGCCGGGTAGTGGTACCCGCTGACCCGCCCGGCGACGACGCTTAGCGTTCCCACTATGTCCGCAATCGGTGCCGATCCCGAGGCCCTCCTTGAGCTGAGCCGTCGGTTCCGCAAGTTGGGCATGCAGCTCGAAGCGAGCCGAAACGAGTTGGACCGCCATCTTCGCAATGCCGAATGGTACGGCTCGGACGCAGAGCGGTTCCGACGGAGCTGGGCACTGCATCACCGCGGCAGCCTCCTTGGGACAGCTGAGCTCTGCCGGGTATCGACAAGCAATCTTGTCAGACAGGTCGACGAGCAGAACCGGGCGTCGGATTCCTCCGGGAGCGGCGCAGGCATCAGCCCGGGAAATTCGGGGGCCACGGGTGTCT
>JBATWQ010000007.1:0-3867 GCA_049672765.1 Microthrixaceae bacterium
GACGAGTACTTAGGAATATTTCCGCTTCCGAAGACAAGTCATCTGTCACAGTCCGCTGCTGGCTCGCCGAGTCATTACCGCAGCTAGTGGGCCGTTCCGACCCGTAGAACAGGTTCGGTCAGGAGCGATTCACTCGCAGCGGTAATACGCGGCGTTCGTCGAAGTAATCACCCGACCGTCGTTGCTGATTCCAGTAACCCCGTCGAAAATGCGGGGCAGCGTGGTCACCTCTCCGGTGGCCAGGTCGAAGCGCCAGACTCCCCCGTCGCCGTCGGCGAGGCTGACGGATCGGACCACGAAGCGGCCGTCGTCCGAAGCCCTGGCCCAGCTCGGCTCGCTGGACACTTCACCGGGCGCCATCGGCAGCGCCTCGACCAATCCGGTTTCGAGATACCAGAAATAGGCCTTACCGGAGCTGGTTACCAGCGCCCGGTCACCAGAGGCGTTCAGGTCGACGACCACTGCCGAGGTTGCGTCCGGGCCTTCATAGGTGTGGACCGTTCCGCGGACGTTCGCCTTCATCCCGGAGGCGATCACCGACGCGTCCAGGTTCAGCCTGGTCGCCCACGTCGACTCCAAGGCCACGCTGCGGGCGGGCGACCCGTCGCCTGATACCACCCAGTACCTGGCGCTCGAAGCCTGGGCGAACACGAAGGCTGAAAGGTCGCCCGAGAAGCCGACGCCCACCATGTCGGTGGTCCAGTCGAGCCCGGACCAATCGAGGCGGGTGGAGTCAGCGGTCTCGACGTCGATCAGGTAGCCGTCGCGGTTTGCCCCGATGATCCCCGGAAGCGTGACGCCAACCTGATCGCCGTCGGCGCTGATCTGGAGCGTGCCGAGTGGAAGACCCACTGCCAGGTCACCGGTTATGTCCCGCTCGACCGACGTCGCGACCTCACGGACCATTATCCGACCGTCACGAATGAAGGCGATGCGACTTCCATCAGCACTGACCGACGATCGCGCCGCCCACGAAGTCCCCGACGCCAGCGGGTACTCGACGATCTTCTGGCAGGAACCCGCCGGGTCGGTCCCGCCGTCGCCCGGTTGGGGCACACAGCCGACAACCATCACCGCCATGGCGGCCGCCGCCACCAGGACAGAAACCCTTGAACGTCGAGTGATCGAAACCGACATGTGCTCCCCCGCTCCCCGAAATCGCAACCCTCGGGACAGTCTGGTTCAGCGGACTCGTCCTGTCACCCGACTCTCGCGCTCTGTTGCAGGAGTCGTGCCCCTGTTGCTCGTGACGGTTCGGGTCAATGATGTTGCGATGAGTGACTTGTCGAAGCCCAAGCTGAACGACGGTCGGACGTCGAACTCGAAGTGGTCGATCGCTTCCGAGAACTCGATACTTTCGATGGGCTCAAAGGGCTCGGTGCTGTCGATCGGGAGCGTCGGCTCCATCCTGTCGATCGGGAGCGTCGGATCGTTCGCATCGGTGTTGTCGATTGCATCATCGATGTCGATCGGCTCGGCGATGTCGGAACGCTCGTGGTTGTCCCTGATGTCCAGTCGTGCACGACGTGGTGTCATCCGACGAGGCGCCGGCAATTAGGTGACCCGGGCCAGGTCGACCACGGATTCCCAGAGGTCGTCGTAGCGAAGCAGCTCGGCGTCGATATCGACACCATTCGGCCAGCAAAGCACACCGAGTTCCGGTTGTGCCCTCGGCCCAACCGCGCCTGGATGGGAACCAACCGCGGCCGCGTTGCGGTGCCCCGCAGCGTGGGTGATCTCCGTAGCGGTCGTGCCGTCGATGCCCGACTCGCCGAGCAGCCGTTCCGCCGCGTCGAGGAGTCGAGTACGTCCATCAGGCGCTCCGGCGGAGGATGTTGGGCCGCTCCTAAGTGGGTACATTGCTCCGGTGGCCAAGCCGGATAGCGACGACGTGTTGATCGTCCCCGACGCCGCCGGTTGGCGGAAATGGCTGGCAGCGCACCACTCCAGCGCCGAAGAAGTGACGCTGGTGCTGGCCAAGAAGGGCGTGACCGAACCGACGAACCTTGGCTGGGACACCGCTCTCGAGGAGGCGCTCTGTTTCGGGTGGATCGACGGGCGCCGCAATGCCCGCGACGACACGACGTACCTTCAACGATTCACGCCACGCCGGGCGCGCAGCATGTGGTCGGCGCGCAACGTAGGGATCACCGACCGGCTGATCGCCGAGGGGCGAATGGAACCAGCAGGGCTGGCCCAGATCGACCGGGCGAAGGCCGACGGACGCTGGGACGCGGCGTATGCAGGGCCAGCCACAATCGAGGTACCCGACGACCTCGCCGCGGCTTTGAAGGCGGATGCTGAGGCTGCTGCGATGTTCGCGACGCTCACGAGCCAGAACCGCTTCGCCGTGCTGCACCGGATAGGTCAGGCCAAGAAGGCCGAGACCCGCGCTCGTCGGATCGAGCAGTTCGTGACGATGTTGGCCCGAGGTGAGACGATCTACCCCCAGAAGCGCACGAGGGAAGCAACCTGAGTGGGGGGCAACCTGGATGGGGAGCAACCTGACTAGGTTGACGGCACGCCGAGCGCAGTGAGGTAGAGATGGAGACGCAAGTCGAGCCAAGGCTCGTAGAACCCTCGTTCTGGACCCTGCCGCTCGCTGAGCGCATGGCCCAGTTCGCCGAGATCCGCGAGCAGGGACCGTTCGTGGCGGGCGAGTTCGACAACCCGTTGACCGGCGAACGCGAGCGGTTCTGGGCAGTCACCCGGTTCGACGAGATAGTCGAGATCAGCCGTCGACCGCTCGACTTCTGCTCCGGCAAGGGGGCAGTGTCAATCCCGGACATGCCCTCCGAGGCGCTCGACTTCTTCGGCTCGTTCATCAACATGGACGACCCGCGACATGCCCGTCAGCGCGGCATCGTGGCCCGTTCGTTCACGCCGAGGCAGCTCCAGGGTGTGCTCGACTCGGTCGAGACGATCTGCACCGAGGTGATCGACGGCTTCTGCGAGAAGGGCGAGGTCGACCTCGTCGACGCGTTCTCCCAGCCGTTCCCACTGCTGGTCATCTGCGACATGATGGGCATCCCGCGCAGCGACTTCGACACCGTTCTGCGCGCGACGAACGTGATCCTCGGCGGTGGCGACCCCGAGTTCATCGGGGACCGCGACTTGATGCTCGCGCTGTTCGAGGCCGGGATGGAGCTCACCGGGCTCATGAACGAACTGGCCGAGGAGCGCCGCCGCAACCCGACCGATGACCTCACCTCGAAGCTGGTGTTCAACGACGTCGGCGAGGAGATGCTCAAGCCGGAGGAGGTCGCTCCCTTCTTCATTCTGTTAGCCGTCGCGGGCAACGACACGACACGCACGGCGATCAGCCACGGCATGAATTTGCTGTCACAGCACCCGGACCAGCGCCGCATCTGGCAGGACGATCTGGACGGGGTCTCGCCGACAGCGGTCGAAGAGATCGTGCGGGTCGCTTCGCCGGTGACCTTCATGCGCCGCACCGTCACCCACGACTTGGAGCTGTCCGGGCACCAGTTCGTCGAGGGCGACAAGCTCGTGATGTTCTACGGGGCGGCCAACCGCGACCCTCGCCACTTCGAGGACCCCGAGCGCTTCGACGTGCTGCGGAACCCGAATCCACACGTCGGGTTCGGCGGCCCGGGCCCGCACTTCTGCCTCGGCGCGCACCTCGCCCGTCGCGAGGTGTCCGTAGCGTTCCGCCAACTCTTTACCCGACTGCCCGACATCGAGGTGGTCGGCGACGCCGTGCCGCTGGACGCAGTCGGAATCCCGCTCGTCGGCGGACTCAAGCGGCTGCCGGTTCGCTTTACGCCCACGGCGCCGCTCGGAGCCGAATGACGTAGGCGGGGCCCCTGACAGGCGCCCGGTGCGGATGGTCCGAACGGGCTAGAT
>JBATWQ010000008.1:0-11195 GCA_049672765.1 Microthrixaceae bacterium
CGGTTGTGTCACCCGTGGCATCAGCCCGGTTTGTCCCGCCTGCGCCGAAGGTCACCTCGGAAACTGTGAGCGGCTGGCTCACGGCTGCATCGACGCCGGGCTCCAGAGCGGCTACTGCTGCGACACCGGCGGCGGCTGGTCGACCGAGATGGTGGCGCATCGCAGCCAGTTGCACGACGTCCCCGACGAGCTGGACGACCGAGCCGCTGTCATGATCGAGCCGACCGCCTGCGCGGTCCACGCCGCCCTGTCGGCCGACATCGCCCCCGACGAGACGGTTGCTGTGATCGGAGCCGGGACCCTCGGCCTGCTCACCCTGGCGGCCATCGACCGTTGGTCACCCGCCCGGCGCATCATCGTCGCTGCCAAGCATCCGCACCAGAAAGAACTGGCGCAGGAATTCACCGCCAAGAGTGAGTATGTCGGCACAAGCCCGTCGTCGCTTCCCCGAGCCGTGAGAAGCGCAGTCGGAACCCAGATCATCGAGGGTGAACACACCGAGTCGACCGGATGGGGTCACGACAGCCGTCTCGGTGGGGGCGCGGATGTGACGATCGACTGCGTCGGAAGTGCCGAGAGCATCCAGATGGCTCTGGCGATCACCCGACCGGGTGGGCGCATCGTGATGGTCGGGATGCCGGGTCTGCAGACCATCGACCTCACGCCGCTCTGGCAACGCGAGATCTCGCTGACCGGCGCCTACACCTATGGCGTCGAGACGGTCAACGGATCGAAGACCCGGACCTTCGACCTGGCCGCCGAACTGGTGGTCGCAGCAGACCTGGGCAGGCTCGTATCGGCCACATACGCCTTGGAACGATTCGGCGACGCGCTCCAACACGCCGCCACAGCGGGAAGACTTGGAGCCGTGAAGATCGCGTTCTCAAACGTCGACCCCGACCATCGGGCAGCACCCACCATGTCCCCCAGGAAGTCCACGATGTCACCCAGGAAAGCAGGAAGACGTTGAGCAGTACGCCTCGTCCCTCCCGAAAGCCCCGCCCCACGCCCGCACCAGCGAGGCGGAGTGACAACCGTCCTGCTCCACGCCCCGGTCTGGTCCTGGATGTAGATCGTTCGACTCCCCCGGTCCTGCTCCATAGCGGTGAACAGTTCCGTTTGGAACGGCTACCGGCTGGACGGAGCCGGATCATCTATCCACCCGAACCGCTACCGGGTCTTGAGAGGCCCCAGGAAGCGATCCGGGATGCGCTGGACAACCCCGTGGATTCGGATCCGCTCTCGGCGCTGTTGTTCCCGGACATGAAGCTGACGATCGCGTTTGACGACATCTCGCTTCCGCTTCCCAAGATGCGTCGGCCCGATATTCGCCAGCGGGTCATAGAAGCCGTTCTGGACCTGGCAGCCGTTGCGGGGGTGGACGACATCCACCTGATCGCAGCGTTGGCACTGCACCGCCGGATGACCGAATCCGAGTTGCGCTACTGCCTGGGCGACCGGATCTATGACGCCTTTGCGCCCCGCGGTCAGCTCTATAACCACGATGCCGAAGACCCTGACGGCATGGTGATCCTGGGCGAGACCCGCCACGGCGAAGAAGTCCAAATGTCAAAGCGCGCAGCCGAGTCCGACCTGATCGTGTACGTGAACATCAACCTCGTTTCGATGGACGGCGGTTGGAAGTCGACCGCCACAGGACTCTCCGGATACCAGGGTGTGCGCCATCACCACAACGTGAAGACGATGCGTAATGCCCGGTCGTTCATGGACCAGGAGAAGTCGGAACTGCACCGCAGCAACTGGCGTCAGGGCGAGGTGCTGCGCAACGCCGGGGTCAAGATCTTCCAGATCGAAACCACGGTCAACAACGACCTGTTCGGCGACGGACCGCTGTCGGTTCTGGCCAAGCGGGAGTGGGAGTGGAACGCCCGGGACCGGGCAACCTTCGTCGGCGTGAAAGCCGGCCTCGATCGGCTTCGTCCGGCAGCCCGGCGCAAGATCCTGCACTCCTGGGAGGCCCCCTACGCGCTGACCAGCATCCACGCGGGTGAGGTCGAAGCAGTTCACAAACTGACCACCGCCGAGGTGTACCGCCAGCAGCTGATTCCGGTCGAGGGTCAGACCGACATCGTCCTGTACGGGCTCCCCTACGTCGGTCCTTACAACGTCAACTCGATCATGAACCCGGTCCTGGTGATGTGTCTGGGACTCGGCTACTTCTTCAACATGTACAAGGGCCGTCCGGTGGTACGCGAGGGCGGCGTATTGATAATGACGCATCCGACCACCAAGGAGTTCCACCCGATCCACCACCCGTCCTACATCGACTTCTTCGAGCAGGTCCTTGCAGAGACAACTGACCCGATCGAGATCGAGAAGCGCTACGAAACCAGCTACGCGACCGATGAGTGGTACCGGCACCTGTACCGGACCTCGTACGCGTACCACGGCGTCCATCCGTTCTACATGTGGTACTGGGGCGCCCACGCCCTTGAGCACCTGGGCGGAGTGATCATCGTCGGGGGTGATCCCGCCACGGTTCGTCGGCTGGGATTCAGACCGGCATCGACGATGGCGGACGCATTCGAAATCGCCTCGGACATCGTAGGTTCGTCCCCCACAGTCACCTATGTGAAGAATCCGCCGCTCGGCATGGCGGACGTTTCGTGACACCACCACTCGACGGACTGGCGGCCGATCTTGCGCGCCGGGTGAAGCTTCCGAGTCCGACCGGCTGGGTTCGATCCCTCGGCTTCCCCTACACCTCGGCCGCCACGCCCCGTGGCGTGGAACCCGCTGTGAAGGTCGACGACCTGGGTGACAACTACGACACCGAGTGGGCGCGTTCCCCCGTCGCCCGGTATTCACGGATCGCGGCGATTGAAACGGTCGGGCGAGGAGTGGCGGCGCTCACCTGTCGGCCCGAGATCCGCAATCTGGATCGTCTCGACGACCTGGACGGCCCGGTCATCTTCGTGGCCAACCACCACAGCCACCTGGATACGACCCTCCTGCTGACGTCGATTCCCATGCCCTGGCGCCACGAACTGGTCGTGGCCGCCGCCGCCGACTACTTCTTCGACACCAAGGCCAAGGCCGCTCTCGCCGGCTGGGCCTATGGCGCAGTGCCGATGGAGCGTAAGAAGGTCAGCAGACGGTCTGCCGACAGGGCCGCCGGGCTGCTCAGCGACGGATGGTCGCTGCTGATCTTTCCCGAAGGCGGACGTTCGCCGGACGGCTGGGGCCAGGACCACAAGGGAGGCGCCGCTTACCTCGCCACGAAGCTTGGCGTGCCGGTCGTACCGATCCATCTGAACGGAACCGGGCGTGTGCTTCCCAAGGGGTCCTCCCGGCCCGAGCCTGCGACTGTGGTGATCAACTTCGGGGATCCGATAATCGCCGACGAGAGTACCGATGCCCGCAAGTTCGTCGATGTGATCGCAGTCGCGATCGAGGCCCTCGCCGATGAGACATCGAGTGACTGGTGGAGCGCGAAGCGGCGCTCGTCCGAGGGGTCCACTCCATCGCTCGCCGGGCCAGACATGACCTCATGGCGACGCGACTGGACCTCACCCGAGAAGCGTCCTCGACGCAAAATCTCGCGTCGCTGGCCGGGTTGATCCGTTCCGCCCGGCTCAGGTCAGGTCAGGTCACCTCAGGTGCAGCGTGGTGCCATTTCCCTGCTGCAGAACACCGTGAACTTGCCCTGTGTCGTGGCCTTGACCCAGTTGGGGTCGTGTTCGAGTTTGTCGACGAGCTTGAGCTTGGAGTTCCAGATGATGACGTCGCCGTCGGCCTCCTCGAGTGCCTGTTGCCAGTTGGACCCTAGGCTCAACATACTGACGTAGGCGATAAAGGTCTCGGCATCCGGGCGATCATCGACGTAGGTGTTTGCTTCTGCACCGAAACGCCATTCCAGGTAGTTGCCTACGTACTCGTGCGACACTGTTCGGACATCTCCGCCTATGGCGTCCCTTGCCTCCAGCCAATCGACCGCCGCCACCGGATACGCGGAAAGGTCATAGCCCCGTCCCTTGAAGGCGACGCCCACCGCCAGTAGCGCCACGACGAGACCCAGAGCGTTGAGCCCCTTGGCTGTGCGACCCGTCGGGAGCTTTATTGATCCAATCTGCTCCAGTCCCAGTGCCGCCAGCGGAACCAGGGCAATCGCAACGATCGGCAGCATTCGGAAGCCTGAAAGTCCGAGAAAGACCAGGGCCGCCACGGCTCCGGTCATCGCATAGCGCCTGTTGCGCAAACAGCCGTAGCCGGCAATAAGAGCCAGGCCGATCATGATCCATAACTGAGGATCACCCACCTGGACTGGTCGCCATTCGTTGTACAACGCAAGGGCTTCACGCTCGACCGGATTGCCGAACTGACGACTAGGCAGGAGGACCACGGCAAACCTGTCGGGGTACAGCCCCCCACCCAGGACGATTCCGGCGAGAGCTGTCGCAAGAAGCCCGAAGTCACGTCGAGTCAGCTTTCGCTCGTCGATCGCCTCGGCGACGACGAACATGCCCAGCACTGCCAGCCCATAGAGCCAGGTTCCGTGAACGTTCACCCAGATTGCGAATATGGGCAGGAGAAGCCAGGCCGACCGACGCTCCTTCCAGACCAGAACCGTCAAGGCCAATAGAACAAAGCCGGGGAGGTGGGGACGAGCGCTGATGAAGGAGATCAGGCAGAACCAGGTCAGGACCACGGCGGTAACAATCGTCAGCAAACCGGGATCGGAGCGCTTACCCATGAAGTTCGAGTTGGCGGGTGTGGTGGCCAGCCGGACAACAAGTACGCCCAGAAGCCCCGCCACCGCCGTGGTCAGCAGCTTCAGACCGGTGGCTCCCGCCGCCGAGTCGACAACCGCCAAGACGATCGACCACAGATAGCTGGGAACCGGGAACGAGGTTCCGGTGTAGAGGAACGGGTTGCTCCGGGGAAGACCGCTGTCGAGGATCACCCTGCCGGTCGCCAAGTGGGTCAGGAAGCTGTTGTCACCGAGTGCCATGGCGCCCTGCAGAGCGAGAAGGCCGCCAAATATCGCCATGAGCGGCGCTACGCGTGGCACAGCTGGGTACACCTCGGGTCCTACAGTGCCAGCCCGGCCGACTATGTCAGCCTGCTCTTCGTTCTGAGTTCCCTCTGGGGCCAAGGACATGAGGTCCTGACTATCCACGACAGACATTGCTGCCTTCAGAGGGTCTTCATGATCGAGATCATCGCTGGACCCAGAACCACCAGGAACAGAGCGGGGAAGATGCAGAACACCATCGGGATGAGCATCTTCACCGGTGCCTTCTGTGCACGTTCCTGGGCGAGCTGACGACGCTTGATGCGCATCTCCTCGGCCTGGCCACGAAGCACACGACCGATCGACACGCCGAAGGTGTCGGCCTGGATGATCGCCAAGACGAAGGCGCGGAGCTCTGGCACGTTGCAACGTTGCTCCATCGCCCTCATGGCGTCGGAGCGGGCAGCTCCGGCGCGGGTCTCGCCCAGCATCCGGGAGAACTCCTCGGTCAGGGCACCGGGGACTGCGGCAATCACCCGGTCGAGTGCCTGTTCGAAACCCAGACCAGCTTCGACCGAAATGGTCAACAGGTCGAGGATGTCTGGAAGCTTCTGCTGGATGTCACGCTGGCGTTCTTCGACCTTGCGGTTGATCACCGAATCGGGGCCGATCAGGAGCACGAGCATGAGTAGGACGCCCACCCCGAGACGCATCTTGCCCTCGAACGGTCCCAGCTGGGCCACGAAGACCAAGAGGAAGGTCAACGCAGCACCGACGACGGTGGCCACGCGGATGGCCAGGAACCTGTCGACCGCCTGGGGGTTCGAGTTGCCCATATAGACGAACTTCTGTCGCACCTTCTCGACGTACCCGACAGGGGTCAGGCGGCGACCCACGTTGGTCAGTCCGGCCAGCATCGGGGCGAGCGCACGATCCTTGAGCGGGTCGAGCATCTGCTGATCGCGCTGGCTCTCGATCTCGTAGCCGTCGAGCTGACGCAACGAGCTGCGCACCATCTGTCGCTCGTCGAGCTGGCTGAGGACCGTGTAGATGATCAGGCCGACCGCTGCCGCGATCATTATTGCCGGGAGAATCAGAACCAGTGACATCTGCTCAAACCTCGATCGTTACGGTCTTCTTCATCCATGCAAAGCCGATGCCCATCATCACCATCGCCGAGACGATCAGGGCATAGCCGAGGCCGGGTGTGAAGAGTTCCTTGATGTACTCCGGGTTCATCACGTACATCACCAGTGCCAGAACCGGGGGCAGGGCGCCGATGATGATCGCGCTCATGCGGCCCTCGGCCGTGAGCGTCGACACGTCGCGTCGTAGTCGTTCTCTCTGCGTCATCGTGTCTGCCACGGTCATGAGCAGTTCGGCAAGATTTCCGCCGACCTCACGCTGGATACGGATCGCCATCACCGCCCAGGCGAAGTCGTCGCTGTCCATGCGAGTTGCGACCGCCTCAAGGGACTCCTCGAGAGAGCGTCCCAGGCGGGTCTCGGTGACCACTCTGCGGAGCTCACGACCCATCGGCTCAGAGATCTCGGTCGAGACCGATTCGAAGCCCTGTCCGATCGAATAGCCGGCACGCAGCGTCCCGCTCAGCAGCGTGAGCATGTCGGGCAACTGGTTGACGAACGCCTTACGACGACGGCGGATACGGATGTCCAACCATGCCCGAGGCACCATGACGGTGACGGCACCGACGACGAGGGCGACGATCACGTTGCGGGTCAGGCCGAGCACCATCAGAACAGCAAGTGCCGCCGATGCCGCCAGGAAGAACATGACTTCGGCGGCGCGCAACGGAACGTTGGCCTGCTCTAGCTTCATGTCGAGCTTCTCGGTCATCCCACGCCGATCGGCAATGTCTCCCGTCAGCTCAACGGCACGGCGGATGATGGGAACCGTGGCGTGCGCGTCGTCGTGTACCTCGAACTCCTCCGGCTTCTCGCCGTAGGGGTCCTCGTAGACCTCAAGTCTCCGGACCAGGTCGGCGTTGTCGGGCATCACCAGTGAAATGACCGCCCAGAAGAGCATCACGGCTGCGACTGCACCGAGAAGCACGATCAGCCACATGAAGACTGGGTGGGCAAGGACGCTGCTCAGTCCACCGCCCGAGTCGATCGCCGGGGCGAGTGCGACCGGACCGACCCGCAGGGCGCCGGGGACGAACGACAGCTCAGCCGTCGCCTGTCCGACCTTGAGCGTGAGTGGGGTCAGCGCATCTCGGCCGTCCATTCTGGGAATGCTCAGTCGGAAGCGACCGGACATCGTCTCGGCGACAGAGCTGAACGCTCCTGCGAGCTCCTCGTCATTGTTGACGGCCCGTATCGTTCCGCCAAGGTCAGCCACCATCTCGTCGAGCTTGGCCATATCGGTTCCGAGCGGAATGGCGACAACCTGGAGGTCAACACCCGCCCGTCGCATCGCCGAGATCGCCTTGGCAGATCCACCGTCGGCCGGTGAACTCGGCGACGCTGTGAACAGCACGATCGTTCCATCGCTGCCGACCCCACGGTCGGAAAGCATGTCGGCGGCTCTCGACAGTCCGGCCCAGGTGTTCGACACGCCCAGAGGATGGATTCCACTGAGCGAGGCCTCGATCTGGCCGGCCGAGCTCGTCAGACCCTGCTCCTGCGTCGCGACATCTCCCGTGGAGACGATACCGAGGTGGTCCACAGATCCGTTGCCCGGGATGAGTGGTGCGAGCGCCTTCTTCGATAGCTGCACCGTCGCGTTGCCCAATGACTGGGCATTGTCGAGGACGACCACCACATCGCTGGTACGGCCTAGTTGGGAGTTCAGCTTTGCCGACGTGGGGTCGACCGACCGTCCGTCTACCTTGACCGCGACATCGGCGACCGAGGCACCCGTCAGCCACCCTTCGATCACGGTGTAGTCGCCGGTGGCGTCGACGCTACGAACGGAAATGGCGGTTGGGGCCCCGCCGGTCGACGCGTCCTTGGTGTCGGGGCCTCCGCTCTGGGCGCCGGCTGTGCCGGCCACCAGCAACGTCATCGCCACTGATATGAGGAGCGCGATACGGACGGCGGACCGCGTCGGCAATCCGATCCGAGCTCGATGCGAACCGTCGGGGCGGCGGGTCACAGCCGGCTCACAGCCTTGCGCTCGGCACCATCCGGCGAGAACATCTCGGCGCCCAGACGGATTCCCTGGTCGGCGAGCTTCTCGGCGAACTTCGGCCGAATCCCGGTTGCCTTCAGCTGTCCCCGGTAACGGCCGTGTTCGTCGACACCCGCTCCGAAATCGAACAGGAAGATGTCCTGGAGGGTGATGACCTCACCCTCCATACCCTGGACCTCGGTGATGTGGGTGACGCGGCGCGTACCGTCACGGAGGCGGGTCAACTGGACGATGACGTCGATGGCGGATGCCATCTGTTCACGGATCGCCCGGACGGGCAGGTCGAAGCCTGCCATCAGCACCAGGGTCTCAAGGCGAGCGAGGGTGTCTCGGGGACTGTTGGCGTGGACGGTGGTCAGCGATCCATCGTGGCCGGTGTTCATCGCCTGGAGCATGTCCAGGGCTTCCCCGGAACGGCACTCCCCGACCACGATCCGGTCAGGACGCATACGGAGGGTGTTCTTGACCAGGTCACGAATAGTGACTTCGCCACGACCTTCCACGTTGGGTGGGCGGGACTCCATTGACAGGACGTGCTCCTGGTGGAGCTGGAGTTCCTTCGCATCCTCAACGGTGACGATGCGTTCGTCATCGGGGATGAAGCTCGACAGCACGTTGAGCATCGTCGTCTTACCAGTACCGGTACCACCGGAGACGACTCCGTTGAGTCGACCGACGATGCAGGCCTGGAGGAACCGGGCGGCGTGCGCGTTGACCGAGCCGAACCGGATGAGGTCATCGATCTGGAGCGGATCGGTTGCGAACTTACGGATGGTCAGGAACGGACCACCGACCGCCAGCGGTGCGACAACTGCATTCACACGGGAGCCGTCGGGCAGGCGGGCGTCGACCATCGGAGTCGATTCGTCGATCCGTCGTCCGATCTCGGAGACAATCTTGTCGATGACCCGCCGGACGTGATCCTCGTCGAGGAACCGGACCGCAGGATCCTTGGTGAGCTTTCCGTCGCGCTCGACGAACACCCGCTCAGGTCCGTTGACCATGATTTCCGTGACTGCCTCTTCCTTGAGGAGACAGTCGATGGGCCCGTAGCCGAGGATGTCGTCGGAAACGTCCTGGATGAGTCGGGCCTTGTCGGCGGCCGACAGTGGCACCCGCTCCATGGCGATCGCCGTGTGCAGCTGCTCGTGTACCCGCCGACGCAGGTCGTCCTCGGAAAGTCGACGGTCGAACAGGATCGGACCGAGCTCATCGATCAACTGCTGGTGGATGCGATGACGCAGCTCTGCCACGGCCGGGTCCTGACGCGGCGGTGTCATCGTGTGTCTCGGAGCCGGATGGCCCGGGTTCGACGGAGCTGAGCTACCCGGAGTTCCGGACCCTCCGGAGCCTCCCGAGGGTTGCAGGTTGTTGATTCGTTCGGACAGAGACACTGAGAGCTCCAGGTTTCCGGGAGTTTGACTGGGTATGGAATTTCAGAGCCGGGTCATTCCCGGTTCATCGACGCTTCTTGGGGGCATCCTTGGGAAGGAACATCTCGGCGAGAGACTGGATCGCTTTGCTGACACCTGACTTGGGCGAGTGCAGCACGACCGGTTCGCCCTTGTTGACCGACTGTGGGACCACGATGTCGCTCGGAATGAGCACATCGGCCTTGATCTGGAGAGTCCGTTCGACCTCGCCGATGTCGAGCTTCACCTTGGAGTTGGCCCGATTCAGGACCAACAGGAGCTTCTCCATCGGGGTGTTCAACAGACGGAGGGTCTGCAGGCCGATCTTGACGTTCTTGATGTTGGGAATGTCCATGCCGGCGACGAGCATGACCTTGTCCGAGATCTCGACGAGACCCAGGACCACGTCGTTGAAATATGCCGGAGTGTCGACAACCACGTAGGAACAGAAGGATCGCAGCATTTCGACGATCGCGATCATCTCCGCAGCGCCAACCTGATCCGCGAAGGCAGGCTCGAGTGGCGCCGGGAGCACCTTCAGACCAGACGGTTCGTGGGTGACGAGAAGGCTTTCGAGCAGCGCCGGGTCGAGTCGATCCAGGGCAGAAACGGCATCCACGATCGTGTGGTGCGGCGAGAGTTTGAGCATCACCGCGACGTCGCCGAACTGCAGATCCGCGTCGACCAGACAGACCGGCTTGTCGGAACGCTGCGCCAGGGCGACGGCGAGTGAAGTGGATAGAACCGACTTTCCGGCACCACCCTTTGTCGAGAAGACGGTGAGAACCTGCCCGTTTACCGAATCGCCGGATCCCAGTCCCGAGACGGGAACTTCGACTCCCGTCGATGGTGTCGAGGCGTCGCCGTTTCCTGTTTCACTTGCGACCGTTGCTGGTACCACGACGGCCGCGACCGTGCTCGACTGGTCTAGGGTGACGGCAAGGCGCTGCACGGCCTGGGCCAAGGCACCCGAATCCCCACCAAGGGCCAGGACGTCGCGAACACCGGCTCGGAGGGCCTGCTGGAGCATCGTCGTGGTCAGCTCTTCGACGATCAGAATCGTGGCCACGGTCGGATACTGACCGACGACACGCTCGGCTATGCGCAACGTGTCGTCATCGGAACAGGACGGGCCGAGCACGGCAACCACCGGCACCGTGCCGGTGAGCCTGGCGGTCAATTCTTCGATACTGGCGAACGGCGTGACTCCGCTGCTGAGAAGCGAAACGATCCGCTCGCGGGTCGGGGCGTGGGATTCCACCACGGCGACCGACACCCGGATTGCCGGAGGCGTAGGAACGGAAGCAGAATCCGAGCCCTGATCCTCCACCGGATCTACTGGACTCGATGTCATCATGAAGTCGCTCACTTGCCCTTCGCCCCAGCTGCTGGCTCCGGGTACGGGCTGGTTCCGAGCTCACCGGAGAATGTCGGCACTGTTCCCTGGAATGGAAGCGGCGTCGGCTCGTAGTCGGGGCGATTGAGGGTCACCGAGAGCCCCACATCTCTCAACCCGGTGAGCAGTACTGCTTGATCAGGCGGAAGCTGCACGGTGATCAGACCTGACACGACGGGTGCCGGTGCGGGCTCGGCGCCCTCCGCGGCCGGTGCATCGGGCTTGGGGGCATCGATGTTCTGACCCACCGCCACGACCT
>JBATWQ010000009.1:0-3341 GCA_049672765.1 Microthrixaceae bacterium
CAGTCCGACAACTCCTGTGGGGTCCGGGTAGCGACGTCTGCATACGTCAGGGGTCCCACCAGCAGACCCGAGGCGACGGCCGCGAGCAATGCTCCCGACGCACCGAACCTGATACCCGCCAGCAGGATCGGGACATAGAAGTAGTGGGGTGGCATGTTGCCGGCGCCACCGAAGGTGAATGTCACTATCCATCCGAGGAGCAGACCCAGCAGGACGAGGGCAGCAGCGTTGCGGCGAGACAACTTCAGACAGGTTTCGAGAATGGCATTGCCAAGGTCGCTCGGCCTGCGCGCCGTTCTGGTTGGAGGGCGAACCTCTTCCATCTGCGTGAGATCGGCTCACTCGCCATCCAACCTGAACCTTTCCGCGAGTCTGGTTACTTCGACCTACCTGGGTACCTCCTGCTTCGTTGTCACTGGGTGTGTGTAGGGTGTGCTCATGGCAGTAGAACTGGTGTTCGATGGCAGTGAGCGGTACGTGTCCGCTGTGGAGTACAACGAGTTTCGCGACGTGCTCGCATCCGCGATGGGTGTGCGTAACGCCGGTGACGGCCGCCTGGTCGATGTGACCGTCCAAGCTTTGGCCAACAATTATTGGCAGGGCTCTGGGATCCACACACCGGTCCAATGGCTCGTGTGGCGTGCCGGTATCACGCGTGCGACCGCCCGTCGGGTCATCACCATCGCCGCCCGTGCAGCCGAACTGCCTACCACGCTCGGGCTGTTACGGCGGGGCCTGTTGACGCTGGATCAGGCCCACGCCGTCGCCCGTTACACGCCGGCCGAATACGAAGAATCTGTGTGCAATCTGGCCCAGTGCGCTGCGGTGCATCAGATCATCGCCGCTACCCGAACCTACAACTTCGATATCGAAAAGACCGGACCGAAACCGGAGTCGAAACGGGGTGTGTCGTTCGGGTCTGATGATGACGGCACCTGGTGGGCGCGCATCCGCCTCGCAGCCGACGAAGGCGCTGTAGTCGAAGCAGCTCTCAGCAAAGTCCGCGACGACCTCCATGACCTGGAACGCTCACAGGCGAAGAAACTCGCCGAGTCCGAGGGCCGCTCTACTACTGGTACAGACAAAGAGTTGGGTGTGGCTGATGTCGGTTGGGCCGACGCGATGCTCGGTATGGCCAACTCGATCCTCCACAACGGAGCGGGTGGCGCCGGGACTAGTGCCCGGGCCGGGGTCCATCTGCACCTGGAGCGCCCGGCTGCGGGGTGTGGCGACAACTGGGTTGCCGAACTCCACGGCGGGGCACGGGTGCCTGACTGGCTACGCCGCCAAATGACCTGCGACGCCGATATCGACATCACCTGGAACCAGGGGACCACCCCGTTCGCTTACAGCCGGAAACACCGGACCCCACCGGGACGGTTACGACGCGAGATTGAACGCCGTGACCGCTATATGTGCCGCGTCCCCGGATGCGGGCTCTCCCGCTGGTTGCAGGCACATCACATCATCCACTGGGAAGACGGCGGCGACACGATCACTGAAAACCTTGCGACGTTGTGCCCCCGACACCACCGGATGCACCACAAGGGTCTGCTCGGCATCACCGGTAACCCCGACCTCCCAGGCGGTGACCCCGACGGCCTCAAATTCACGAACCAACACGGCATCCCCATCGAAGCAACCGGACAACCGAAACCACCCCGACCCGACGATTTCCCCGCCTACGAGCCCTACAGCAGCCCCACCGGAGAACGTCTCCAAAAATGGTGGGTCAACTTCAACAGAACCGACCCGCCAGCAGCCGACCCGGCAACGCCAGACCCGTCCGGGTTCAATCCGCCTGGATACAGCCCGCCCGGATCCGACAGGCACCAAGCCGACCACCCCGAACCAGGCCGTGCCGAGCAGGACCTGCTCAACCGACAACCCGCCGCCTGAAGCAGGCAGCGAGCCCCGCCAGTCTCTCAGCAGCAGAGCCCACCCCCTTAACTCGGGCGCACCCAACGCGCCCGAGCGCATTCACGCGCCCGGGACCCCTGTACCCGGTCGGCTGGATGTGGTTGGCTAAGACGAGATAGCTCACCCAGCAAAGGGGCGCCGGCATGGATGCAGTTCAGCTCACCCAGTGGCACCACGATCCCGAGGTTCGCGATGTACCGCAGCCCGAGCCGGGCCCCGGTCAAGCCCTCCTACGGGTAGGCGGCGCGGGAATGTGCCACTCTGACCTCCACCTGATCCACGACTTCGACGCCGGCATGATGCCCTTCGAACCGCCGTTCACCCTGGGCCATGAGAACGCCGGTTGGATCGAGGCGCTGGGCGATGGTGTCATCGGGCTGGAGGTCGGCCAACCCGTCGCGCTCTACGGCCCGACCGGTTGTGGCCACTGTCGCCGCTGCCTGCAGGGCATGGAGAACTACTGCGAACGTCAGTCGGAGTTGACCTCCATGGCTTCGGGTCTTGGCGAGGACGGCGGGATGGCGCAGTTCATGCTCGTCAAGAACCCACGCCACCTGCTGCCCCTCGGCGACCTCGACCCGGTGCTGGCCGCTCCGCTGACCGACGCGGGCCTGACCCCGTACCACGCGATCAAGCGTTCGCTGTCCCTGCTGGTACCCGGATCCACCGCTGTGGTGATCGGCGTCGGTGGTCTCGGCCACATGGGAGTACAGATCCTCGAAGCTCTGACTCCGGCGACCATCATCGCTGTCGACATGCGGGCCTCGGCGCTCGACATGGCAACCTCCGCCGGTGCCGAACATGGCGTCACATCCGGTGAGGGCGCGGCTGCCGAGATCGCTGAACTGACCCGCGGTAAGGGTGCAGATGTGGTGCTCGACTTCGTCGGCAACGACGCGACCATGCAACTGGCCGGAACCATCTCACGACCGCTCGGTCACGTCACGATCGTCGGCATCGGTGGGGGGACATTTCCGTTCGGCTTCTTCAGCGTGCCCTATGAGGCCTCATTCGCAACCACCTACTGGGGCACGATTCCAGAGCTGATCGAGGTTTTGGAACTCGCTGAGCGTGGCCTCATCCACACCCAGGTCGAACGTGTCTCGATCGCCGAAGCACCCGAGGCATACAAGCGCCTGGCCCGCGGCGAAGTGAACGGTCGCCTGGTCGTGATCCCCGCCTGACTGACGCGCTATCGAGCCTGGACGAGGGTGTCGGTGGTCGGCTCGTCCCACCGGAACAGACACTCGACGTCGCGGTCGCCGCCCCGCCACGAATCCTCCGTGGGGTCGATGTGGACGAGTTCGACGTCGTCGGGGGTGTCCTTCGGCTTGAGGCCGGTGGCCTCTTCGATCGCCCCGACGCAGCGGTTCTCGGCGTTTAGGGTGAGCAGCTTCTCGCCTGGCCACTCGTCACTCGGC
>JBATWQ010000010.1:0-17448 GCA_049672765.1 Microthrixaceae bacterium
GGGCGACACCGACGCTCAGTGCAGGTTCCGGCGCAGGCTCCCTACCGACCCTCCGGGTCACGGTCAGGCTTCGTGTTCCGTTGAACCCACACAGTGCCCAGCCGCCGGCACCGTCACTCGCGCAGACGGTTTCGCCGTCGCGGAGCCGCAACACTCTGGATAGGTGGTGCAGCGCCTCGTCGTCGAGTTGGGGGTCCAACACGTCGTCAACCAGAACCTGGGTCGAGGCCTCCATCCACGGAGAAGCCCCAGTTGCCCCAGGGGTAGCCACGGTGGGGTCGTCCACCCTCCGGCTCAGCTCTTGAACGCGGTCTTGAACCGGGAGAAGAAACCGTCATCCGCGGTTGCGACCTCTTCGCCACGCACCTCGGCGAACCGCCGAAGGAGTTCCTCTTCCTCGTACTCCAGCTTCTTGGGGATCTCGACGGAAACCCGGACCATCAGATCGCCGCGGCCCCGACCGTCCAGGTGCGGCACGCCCCGACCCTTGAGCCGAAACACCTTGCCGCCCTGGGTACCGCGGGGAATCACCAGATCCTCGGTTCCGTCCAGAGTCTCAAGGTCGAGCTTCGCGCCGAGCACGGCCTGGGTCATCGGAATATCCAGGTCCTGCAGCAGATCGTCACCGTTGCGGACGAAACGATCATGTGCCTTGACGCGCAGCCGTACGTAGAGGTCACCTGCAGGTCCGCCGCGCATACCCACCGCGCCACGCCCGGCGAGCTTGAGCGTCGATCCTTCGTCCACACCCGCGGGCACGTCGACGGTGTAGGTCTTCTCCTCGATCAGGCGACCCGCTCCCCCGCACACGCCGCACGGGTTCGGGATGATCTGGCCCTGTCCGCCACAGCTTCGACACGGTGAGGTCGAGACGATCTGACCCAGAACTGTCTGACGTACCGCTCGAACCTGGCCCGAACCGGCGCACTCCGGGCAGGTCTCAGATGTCGTTCCCGGCTCGGCGCCGGTTGATTCACACGCCTCGCAGCGAACCGCCGTCCGGACCGAGACGTCGCACTGGCAGCCGAAGACCGCGTCGGTGAAGGCCAACACCGCCTGGGTGTCCAGGTCCTCGCCACGCGGGGGCCCGCTGGGGCCGCGGCTACGACCACCGCCGCCACCGAAGGGATTGCTGGCCCCGAAGAACGAGTCGAACAGGTCTCCCAGGCCTCCGGCACCGCTGCCGAAGGGGTCCGACATGTCAAAGCCGTTGGAGCTCCCGTAGCGGTCATATCGATCTCTCTTGGCCGGGTCCGACAACACCTCGTAGGCCGCCGAGATTTCTTTGAACCTGGCCTCTGCCTCGGGATTGTCCGGGTTCGCGTCGGGATGACTGTCCCGCGCGAGTCGCCGATATGACTTCTTAATCTCCTCGGGCGAGGCGTTGCGCTCGACCTCGAGAATCTCGTAAAGGTCTGACACGTTCAACCTTCGCTCAGGAGACTGCTCAACCTCTGGCTGACCACAGCCACGGCCGAGAGAGTCTCGGGATAATTCATGCGGGTCGGGCCCAGCACCGCTATAGCTCCTGCCGACTCCCCGCCGAGTCGGTAGGGAGCAACCACGAGTGAGCATTCTGCCAGACGGGCAACGCCTGACTCAGAACCGATCGAGACGGCAACGCCGCCGTCGATGAGCTCCTTCAACAAGCTGACGACGACGAACTGCTGCTCGAGGATGCCGAGAACCGCTTCGATCGTTTCGCGGGCGTCGAAGCTGCCGGCGATCCGTGCACGCCCTTCGACAAAGACCTGCTGGGACTCTGCCTCAGCGGCGTCGCGTATCGCTTCGATCGCAAGTCCAGCGAGAACCCCGCCGGGCATCGACGCAACCGCAGCAACCGAATCGAGGCCGGACAGCGACTGCCCGATCACCAACGACGAGACATACGCCTGTGCGTCGGCCAGTTCGTCGTTGTCGACTCCGCCTCCTGCTGCACCAGCGCCCAGTTCAATGGTCCGCTTGAGCACGACACCATTGCTCAACACAGCGACCGCCAGAATTGCCGTGGACGACAGGTCGACGAGTTGCACCGACCTGAAGGTCGACTCGTCGATCGCCTCGCCGACGACGACGGCCGCGGTTCCGGTCACCGTGGACAACAGGCTCGAAGTGTCAGCGAGCATCTGTTCGAGTTCGCCGTGCGCGCTCGAGAAGAAGTCACGGACCATGCGGACGTTCGTCGGGCTCAGCGGCTCGGACCCGGTCAGGGTGTCGACGAAGTACCGGTAGCCCTTCTCGGTCGGGATGCGACCGGCGGAAGTGTGGGGCTGGAGCAAATAGCCCTCGTGTTCGAGGATCGTCATGTCATTGCGGACAGTCGCGGAGGAGACTGCAACGTCCGCCCGAGCAGACACCGTGG
The DNA here is from genome assembly GCA_049672765.1 of Microthrixaceae bacterium. GTDB lineage: Bacteria > Actinomycetota > Acidimicrobiia > Acidimicrobiales > Microtrichaceae > JAGQSZ01. Next base: position 2,363 of record JBATWQ010000010.1, read on the forward strand.
ACGAACCCACCGGTTGGGCCGTCTCGATGTACTGCTGGACAACGGCGCGCAGAATTGCGGCCTTCCGTTGATCCAACTGTCGATCGTCAAGCATTGGCACTCATTGTACGCGAGTGCCAGCAGTTTCTACCGTTCACTGTTTCGTAGGCGCTGCGAGAGACCCAGACGGGCCAGCCACCAAGACTCAATCGTCGAGGCGTAGAGCCGAGGTGAACGCTTCGGAGGGGACCTCGACCCGGCCGAGGCTCTTCATCCTCTTCTTGCCCTTCTTCTGCTTCTCGAGCAGCTTGCGCTTACGGGAAACGTCGCCGCCGTAGAGCTTGGCGGTCACATCCTTGCGGTACGCCTTGATGGTCTGGCGGCTGAGGATGCGACTACCGATGGCGGCCTGGATCGGCACGTCGAACTGCTGACGTGGAATCAGTTCCTTCAGCTTGTCCGCCATCTTCTTGCCGTAGTCGTAGGCCTTGTCCTTGTGGACGATCGCGCTGAACGCGTCGACCGGATCGCCCGCTATCAACACGTCCACCTTGACCAGGTCGCCCGGCTCGTAACCAATCGGTTCGTAGTCGAGGCTCGCGTAGCCCTGCGAACGGCTCTTCATCTGGTCGAAGAAGTCGGTCACCACTTCGCCGAGTGGCAGGCGGTACTGGATCTCCAGCCGCTCGGGAGACAGATACTCCATCTTGACCATCTCGCCGCGGCGGGTCTGACACAGATCCATCAACGTTCCGGTGTAGGCCGACGGCGTGATGACCGTAACCCGCAGATACGGCTCGAGGACCTTGTCGATATTGGAGGGGTCGGGCAGGTCCGCCGGGTTGTCGATGCTCATCTCGACGCCGTCCGAACGCACTACCCGGTACTCGACCGACGGAGCGGTTGCGATCAGGTTGAGGTCGTATTCGCGCTCAAGGCGCTCCCTGACGATCTCCATGTGCAACAGACCGAGGAATCCGCAACGGAACCCGAACCCGAGTGCGCTGGAAGTCTCGGGTTCGTAGGTGAAGGAACTGTCGTTCAGACGCAGCTTCTCGAGTGACTCGCGCAGGTCCTCGAACTCGTCGCCGTCGACCGGGTACAGACCACAGAACACCATGGGTTTGGGGTCCTGGTAGCCCTCAAGAACAGCATCGGCGGGCCTGGCGGCCTCGGTGACGGTCTCACCGGAGCGTGCCTCGCCGACGTCCTTGATGCCGGCGATCAGATAGCCGACCTCGCCCGGGCCCAACTGGGCGACTCCCCGGTTAACCGGCGTCCGGACCCCGACCTCGAGCGCTTCGTGGGTGGCCCCTGCGTGCATGAACCGAACCTTGGAGTGTGTCTTCAGCGACCCATTGACCACACGGATCGAGCTGACGACTCCCCGGTACTGATCGAAATGTGAGTCGAAGATGAGACCCTGGAGCGGGGCGTCGGCATCGCCCTTCGGAGCGGGGATGCGTTCCACGATCGCGTCCAGAACCCCGTCGACCCCGACTCCGGTTTTGGCCGAAATCCTCAGGATCTCGTCGGCCGGAATGCCTAGGACCTGTTCGATCTCGGCCGCGTAGGTGTCCGGATCGGCGGCGGGAAGGTCGATCTTGTTGAGTACCGCGACGATCTCCAGGTCGTGCTCCAGAGCCAGGTAGCAGTTGGCCAGCGTCTGGGCCTCGATGCCCTGCGATGCATCGACAACCAGGATCACGCCCTCGCACGCGGCGAGTGATCGCGACACCTCGTAGCCGAAGTCGACGTGGCCGGGTGTGTCGATCAGGTTGATCACATGGTCCCGGTAGTCCAGCCGGACCGACTGGAGCTTGATCGTGATCCCCCGCTCCCGCTCGATGTCCATCGAGTCCAGGTACTGGGCACGCATGTCACGGGCCTCGACGGCGCCGCAGAGTTCGAGCATGCGGTCAGCCAAGGTCGACTTGCCGTGGTCGATGTGGGCGATGATCGATATGTTTCGGAGTTGGGCCAGGTCGGTCACGTTGTCGATATTCTGTCAGCGAGCCGGGCAGATACCCGCATTGTCATCTCTCAACCTGACGCGGACCCCAGCTATGGCTATTCTTGCGGGTTCCTGTCGGGCAATCGCCGTAGCGCGCTCCCGAGGGTGATGAACAGCTCCCCCGGAGCAATGCAGTTTCGAGCACGGTCTCATCGAGCACGGTCTCGGCCCCATCTCACTCGACCCGTAATTCTGGGTCAGGTCTACAGAACAGAATCGGACAGAAACAGACACATGGCGAACATCAAGAGCCAGATCAAGCGCAATCGCACCAACGAAGAAGCCCGCGAACGCAACAAGGCTGTCCGCTCCGAGGTCAAGACCCGCGTGAAGAACGCCGAGAAGGCCGTCGCCGAGGGCGCCGAGAACGCCGACGAACTGGTCAAGGCAGCCATCCGTTCCATCGACAAGGCCGCCACCAAGGGCGTGTACCACAAGAACAACGCTGCTCGTCGCAAGTCCCGCCTGGCCAGCGCCACCACGCCTGAACCCGCCGAGGCCTGAACCCGGCGTTCAGCGGTTGGACCCGGCGTTCAGCGGTTGAACTTCGCGTTCAGCGACTGGTAACCGGGTTGCGCGGCGACATCGCAGCCGACCCCTAAACCGTCTTCAGCGTCTGGTAGACCGGCTGCGAGATGACATCGCCGCCAACCTGGCGACGAGCGTCTGCAGTACCGCCTCGGGAGACTGGCCCGTTCTCCCGCGAAGATCGGCGTCTGCACCGGCGAGCAGCACCACCGCTCGGCGTAGCTTGTCCGGCCCGAGCTTCTGACTCTGGGCCATGGCCTTCTTGGCCGGGAAGGTCGACCCCTTCATCCCGAGAAGTGCCGCTGCGGCCTTTTCGTCGCGCACCCCGCTGCCGTCGAGTCGGAGCATCCGCTCGAAATGGGACCGGATCGTCACCATCACCTGCAGCGAGTGACGATCCCCGCCCATGAGCATCCGGTGCAGCTTGTCCAGGGCCACCGAAACCTGCCCGGAGTCGATCGCGTCGGTCAGTTCCCACGGGGGGACTCCCCCGGCGTCGCCCAGATACGGTTCGATGTCGTCTGCGGACAACTCGACATCACCGAAACTGGCCTCGAGTACCGTCAGCACTCCGCCGAGCCGATTCAGGTCTTCACCCAGTCGGGTCACCAGTGCGTTCCTGGCTGACTGGCTGAGCCTGACCGGCGAGGCGGAAAGCTGATCCTCGACCCACATGGAGCGACCCTTGCCGCCCGGGATCGAGGCGTCGTGGGTCTCGCCGCCTGCGGTCTTGACCGCGTCGGTCAGCTTCTTCGGAATTCGTTCCAGACGTGATCCGGGGGCAACGGCCTTCTCCCAGACAAGGACCAGGATCGTGTCGGGGGACGGATCGGCCAGGTACTGCAGCACCGGAGCCAGTTCATCGGTCGAGAAGCGACCGAGATTTCGGACCACGACGATCCTCCGGCCGAACATCGACACGGTCGTCGAGGCGATTATCGGCTCACCGAGTGCGTAGTCGTCTCCGCTGTACTCGTCGACGACCATCGCCCGGTCGTCGGTGCCGACAAGTCGGTCGACGGTCTCGCTCACCAGGGTCGCCAGCAGAACGGGGTCGGACCCCTTGAGCAGGTGGACCGGCGACGCGTCGCCTGCTGCGGCGTCCTTTAGGGCGTCCTTGGCGGCATTCACGCCACACAACCTTGGAGCAGTGAGGCCATGACGTCGGCGGTACGGCGGGCGCCCTGTACGTCATGGGCGCGCAGTACCCGACATCCCTTGAATATCCCGAGCGCATGAGCGGCGTGGCTGGCCTCGCGGCGGGCGCTGACGTCCCGACCCAACAATTCGCCGAGGAACCGCTTGTTGGATGCAGAGAGAAACGCCGCGTAGCCGAGTGACGCCAGTTCTTCGGAGCTGCGCAACAACTCCAGGGACTGGGGTTCGGTCTTGCCCAGGTCCAGACCGTCGTCGACCATGATCCGTTGTTTCGGGATGCCTGCGGCCTCGGCCTGTTGCGCCTTGTCCCGCAGGAATCCACGCACCTCGGTGCGCAGATCCCCGTAGACGGGCTCGGGGTCGGGGATTCGCGGTCCGAGTCTGATGTGGGTTGCAACCACCGCGGCGCCATACTCGGCGCAGATGGGCAGGTAGTCCGGGGCTGCGAAGCCGGAAATGTCATTGCCCACCGACGCTCCGGCTTCGAGCGATGCACGGAGAACCACCGGGTTCCATGTGTCGACCGAGATCGGAACGTCGAAGCGCTCCCGCACCGCAGCGACGGCCGGAACGACCCGCTCAAGCTCCTCGTCGGTCAGTACCTCGGGCCCCGGGCCTGCCTTGACCCCACCGATGTCAAGGAAGTCGGCGCCCTCGGAGATGAGTTGTTCGGCCTTGCGCAGAAACCCGTCGAACTCGAAATAGGCCCCGCCGTCGAAGAAGGAGTCCGGCGTCCGATTGAGAATTCCCATCACCAGGGCCCGGTGGGTTACGTCGAAGCTGTACTCCGCTCCCAGTTCAAGGATCACGGGCTCAGAACTTACACTCCCCGCCGATCGACCCGACCCGCACCACAGTGGCTTCGGCGCTGCTCGCGCCGTGTCGGCGTGCCCCATCGGGTGCCCCCATGCGGACGACCAGATCCCCGACCTGCACGCCCGCTTGGCCGAGCCTGTCCGTCGACGGCACGTCGGCGTCAGTGGTGCTGAGCACTCTGCGTATGTCGAACTGCTCCCGTACAGGTGCCACGACACGCATGACGGCTCTGCCTCCGTCGACCACCGCCACGTCGATGTCGCGCACTTCGTGGATCCACAGGGCGTCCATGACCCGGTCGACCTTGGCGCCGCTGCTCAGCACCAGAACGCGTCCACCGCACGCGCCGACCCACAGGGTCGCACCTTCGGTCAGCTCCGTGGGTCCACCCGACGGAGCCGAAGGCCAACAGACCAGGATCAAACATGCGACTCCCAGGGTCGTCACCCGGTGCCGCCAGCGCCCGGTCGGTCGAGACAGAATCAGTCCGACGGCCGCCGCCACAACGACGACCTCGGTTGCTCCCAGCACGCCGAGCGGAAGCCTGGAACAGACCGTGGCGATCATGTCCACCCAGCAGACCAGCAAGTCCGCCGGCCACATCAACACTCCGGCGAACGGTTCGCGTATCAGGCCGGCCAGAACCCCGGCGGTCACCCCGAGCATCATCACCAGTCCCGCAGGTGGCACTGCGAGAAGGTTGGCCGGTGTAGCGGCGGCGGGCAGACCGTGAGCCAGGCCCAACAGGATGGGGGCCGTCGCGATCTGAGCGGCGAACGTTACCGCCAGCGGCAGCCGCAGGAACTCGGGCCCCGGCAGCCGCTGCTCGATGGGCCTCGCGAGTACGAGCAATCCCGCCGTGGCACAGACCGACAGCTGAAACCCGACCGAGTGCACCAGCAGCGGATCGACCAGAACCAACAGGATCACCGTCAGCGAGAGCACCCTCGTGCCCGACGCCACCCTGCCCGTGGTGATCGCGCCCATTGCGACCCCGGCCATCACCACCGCCCGCATGACCGACGGTTCACCCCTTGTCACCAGGGTGAACATCACCAGAAGGCCGGCGGCTGCGAGCAGCTTGGAACGCGTTCCCATCCGGGTCAGCAGCGGCGCCGCAACGGACAACAGAAATGCCACGTTCTGACCCGAGACCGCAAGTAGGTGCGTCAAGCCGGAAGCGCCGAACCTGAACTGCAGCAGTTCGGACTGACCCCGGTCGTCGCCCACGACCAGACCCATATATAGAGGTGACCGCTCGTCGCCGAGTGACTCCGCCCCCCGCTGGATCGTGCGTCGAAGCCCGTTCGCCAGGCGGTACCAGGGGCGTGTCGGAGGACCCGGGGCGATGGTAGAGACCCTCAGTCGCCCGGCGAGGTGCCACGACAGGACCCAACCTTCGGGAGCACCCTGTAGAAGTTGTGTTCGGCCGGAGATCTGCACGTACTCGCCGGTCAACATGGTTCGGAGCTGTGCAGCCGATTCGAGGGGCACCGACGCCTGGAACCGGCGGCCGTCGACATCGACGATGACCTGGGTGTCGAACTGGCGGATAACAGGGTCGCTGATCAGGCGACCCGTACCTTCGACGACCGTCGGCAGCGGAGCGCGCAGCGCGTCGAGGCTCATGGCCGCGTGTTGACCGGCGAACAGAATCGTGGCGGCGAGCAGCAACACGGAGGATCTGGACCGCCCCAGGGTCGCGGCCAACATCAGCAGAGTCGGGATGGCCACGACGGTCACAGGCGTAGGTAGGTGCCAGCCGGTGAACGCGGCTACAGCGACAGCCGCTGCGGAGAGGACCACGCCGATGTCGCCGCGGTGCCCCGCTGACTCAGCCAACCGTCACGAGGTCACGAAGACCTTCGAGCTTCGCCTCGCCGATTCCCCTGACGTCGAGGAGCGAGTCGACCGAACGGAACGGTCCGTCCTTCTCGCGTTTGGCGATGATCGCAGCCGAGGTCGCCGGGCCCACCCCCGGAAGTTCCTCCAACTCGGCTGCGGTCGCTGTGTTCAGATTTACCAGGGCCGCTGGAGTCGAACCGGCTCCTCCGCCGCCCGCACCTCCGGTCGCCCCGGATGACTGGGGCATCTTGAGTTGAACCGCGTCGGGAATGGCATCCTCACCAACGGCGGGGACCACGATCCTGACTCCGTCACTCAGCGGTTCGGCAAGGTTGACCCGGTCGGGATCGGCGTCGGCGCGCAGTCCCCCTGCGGCTGTTATCGCATCCACCACCCGGCTGTCGGCTCCCAGGGTAACCACCCCTGGGGAGAGCACCGCCCCGGCCACGTGGACGACGATCTTTCCGGAGCCGACCTTCTCGCCGCCGTCCTGCCCCTTGCCGCCTCCGGCGGTTCCCGACGCGGAGTTTGCCCCATCGGCTGAGGACCCTAGGTCCGCTTCCGGCGATGCACCTGATGACCCTGGACCTTCTGACGCGGAGGATTCTGTCGAAGCACCGTCGTCGGCACCCGCTACCGGCATGCGCTCCTCGATCGGCAACGGGCGCTGCAGCTTCTGCCAGCCCAAGGTCGCTAACGCCAAGAGCGTCACCGCAAGGACGGCCGCACACAGAATCACCAGAGTCCGCCTGCCCGCGGCGAAATTCCGGAACCCGCCACCGAACCCGCCACGCAACCTGCCACCGGGCCTGCCGGCAGGTCTGCCGGCAGGTCTGACAGAGGTGCCGACCACAGAACGAGCAGACAACTCAGAGGAATCATCCGCTGTAGCGCCATCGAAGCCGTCGAAAGATCCACCCCTGGAGACGATGTCCCGCTTGAACAGCGTCCTTCGGACCGGAGTTCGACCCCCTAGCTCGTCCCTGCCCAACAACGAGTCAAGAACATCGGAGGCTCGCGACGACGCCATGTAAACCCTCGTGTTGTCCTCAAGGCGGGTTCCCGGACAGCCAACGTGGGCTCGATCGGGTTCGCCGGAATCCAGGGGAAGTGGCCTCGGGGTGGACCGAATGCGATAAGCGCCGACCCGCGGGCGTCAAACCTGGCAGGTCAGGGCGTCTACACGTTAATGCTGGTGTGGATGAGGATCTGATGCCGTGATGGGGTGCATGTCCCCATGTTCGGGAGCCACGCATTCGTGGCACTCGGTTTCGAGGGTCGCGTGCCCGATCCCGAATTTCTCGATCAGGACCCGTCGGCCCTCGTTGGCCGCGAGTTGCGCTCCGTGGAGGTCGACGTCATCACCCATGGTGAGGTGTGCAGTCAGCGCCGTCTGCTCGGTGTCGATGGACCAGATGTGAAGGTGGTGGACAGACACAACACCGTCGACCGCGGCCAGGGCGATCTGTACCTCGCCCGGATCCAGTCCGCTCGGTGTGGTCTCCAGCAGAACCGTGACCGTGTCGCGGAGGAGTCGCACGACTCCGGCAAGGACCAGCAGGGAGATGAGGATCGACGCGACCGGGTCCGCCCAGCCGATTCCGAATACGCCGATTCCGATCGCAGCGACCACGACGCCGAGTGATCCCAGTGCGTCCGCCACAAGATGCCAGAAGGCCGCACGGATGTTCAGGTTTCCAGAGGCTGTCCTGGACAGCGCCCAGGCGCTGACGCCGTTGATGAACAATCCGATAGCCCCGATTATGCCGAGCGGGAACGCGTCGATGTCTGGTGCGTCGCCGAGTCTGCTGACTGCTGCGACGATCACCCAGCCGGTGATTGCGACCAGCACGGCTCCGTTGAGTAACGCTGCCAGTACCTCGGCGCGAGCCAGCCCGTAGCTGTGTCGACGCGTCGCCGGTCTGGCGGCCATCACCTGACCGATCAGCGCTATGGCGAGGGCTGCTACGTCACTTGCGTTGTGCAGCGAATCGGCCAGCAGGGACAGTGATCCGATGACCAGACCGACGATGACCTGCACCACGAGGAGCACGGAATTCGCGCCAAGCGCTCCGATGAGAGCCGGACGACTCGACCCCTGCCCGAAATGTGAGTGCCCCGCGTGCGAGCCGGCGGAGTGAGAGAGATCAGTGTGGGTGTGTCCGGCGTGTTCTCCCGTTGTCATCACCCACCTCCAACAGACTTGGACCCATCAGCGACATATCCCGATACGGGTAGACCAACAGCTAGTAGAGCAACAGCTATCAGGTTGGATCCGCGACAGTCCGCCTGCAAGTGGACGACCTCCCGATTTGAACGGCTAGAGAATGAACAACATCTCCTGATAGGTGGGAAGCGGCCAGATGTCATCTGCCACCAGATCCTCGAGCGTGTCGGACGTCGCACGGATTTCGTCCATCGCGGGCAGCAGCGAGTCACACACGTAGTTGGCCTCGGCGATCGTTCCGCCTTCGGGGTCGACCGCCAGTCTCCGCTCCAACTCCGAGATCCCCGCCTGGAGTTCCGCAATCCCGTCCGAGACCTTGTCCAGGACCGTTGACTCAAGCTGCCTGCCGATGGCAACCATGTTCGCCGCGACTGCTGCGAGCTCACCCTGGTACCTGACGGCCGCCGGCAGGAGGATGGTCCTTGCGATCTCAAGGGTAGAGCGGGCCTCGACAACGATCGTCTTGGTGTAGCGCTCCATGTACACCTCGAAGCGGCTGTGGAGTTCCCTGTGGCTGAGCACCCCGTATTTGCTGAACAGCTCCCGGGAACTGGGCGAGTCCATCGCGATGAGCGCCTCGGGTGTGGTGCGCAGGTTGGGCAGGCCTCGATTGGCTGCCTCGACGTGCCACTCCTCGGAGTAGCCGTCTCCGTTGAAGATCACTCCACCGTGTTCGTTGACGATCTGTTGGAGCACCGTTTGGACCGCAGAGTTGAGATCCTCACCGGCGGCGGTGAGCGACTCGAGTTCGGTGGCGATGAAGTCCAACGACTCGGCAAGGATCGTGTCTATCGCAACCATCGGACCGGCAATCGACTGGGAGGATCCCGGCGCCCGGAACTCGAACCTGTTGCCGGTGAACGCGAGCGGGCTCGTCCGGTTGCGGTCCCCCGGGTCACTGGGCATCGCCGGCAGCGTGTCGACCCCGATCTTGAGGGTCCCCTTCCCCATTGACTCGGTTGCGCCACCCTTGGCGATCTGGTCGAAGACGTCCATCAACTGCTCACCCAGGAAGATCGAGATGATCGCAGGTGGCGCCTCGCTCGCACCCAGGCGATGGTCATTCGAGGCCGACGCCACCACCGAACGCAGCAGACCGGCGTGGCGGCTGACGCCGCGGATCACGGCGGCGCAGAACACCAGGAACTGGGCGTTTTCGTGCGGGGTCTCCCCCGGGTTGAGCAGGTTTCCCTGGCTCGAGTTTCCGAGAGAGAAGTTGACGTGCTTGCCCGATCCGCTGACGCTGGCGAAGGGCTTCTCGTGCAGGATGCACTCCATGCCGTACTTGGCGGCGACCTTCTGCAGCGTCACCATCAGGAGCTGTTGGTGGTCATTGGCCAGGTTCGCACGCTCGAACACCGGAGCAATCTCGAACTGCCCCGGCGCAACCTCGTTGTGACGGGTCTTTGCCGGGACCCCGAGCTTCCACAGTTCCCGCTCGGTGTCGTGCATGAACGCGAGCACCCGCTCTGGGATCGCACCGAAGTAGTGGTCGTCGAACTCCTGCCCCTTGGGGGGACGTGCGCCGAAAAGTGTGCGCCCCGTGGCGATCAGGTCTGGACGGGCGAAGTGGAAATGGCGGTCGATCAGGAAGTACTCCTGCTCAGCCCCTACGAAGGACAACACGTTGTCGGGGTCCTCGTGGCCGAACAGCTCGAGCACCCGCTTGGCGTGGATGTTCAGCACCTGCTGGGCGCGAAGCAGCGGTGTCTTCTTGTCGAGGGCGTCACCGGTCCACGAAACGAACACCGTCGGAATGCACAACGTGTTGCCGTTGGGGTTTTCGATGATGTAGGCCGGGCTGGTCACGTCCCAGCCGGTGTACCCGCGTGCTTCGAATGTCTCTCGCAGACCGCCGTTGGGAAAACTCGAAGCGTCGGGCTCCCCCTGGACCAGCGCCTTGCCCGAGAACTCGGTGATTGCCGCGCCGTTCGAGTCGAAGTCGAGAAAGCTGTCGTGCTTCTCGGCGGTCAGTCCGGTCAACGGGTAGAAGACGTGCGCGTAGTGGGTGGCTCCCTGCTCGGTTGCCCACTCCTTCATCGCTGCAGCGACGATGTCCGCCGCCGACGGGTCGAGCGGAACCGACTCCTCGATGGTGGCCAGGACCGACTTGTAGATAGCCCGCGGCAGCCTCGCCTGCATCACCGAACTACTGAAGACGTTCTTGGCAAAGAGCAGTTCGGGCGACTCTGAATCGTCCCAGTCCGTCGGAGGCGTCGAGTACGTAGTGACGGCGTCGATGGCCTGCCGCCTGGCTGAAATTCCGCTCATCTAGGGGCTCCGGGTGATGTTGTTGTCGCCGATTCGCTCATTTGCCGATGTCCCGGCCTCTCAGAACAGGTGCGCCGTCAGCTTGCGACGCCACTCGGCCTTGGCCGGATCCTCATCTGGGAGCACCTCCAGCAGATCCACGAACTGCTGCCGTGCGTCGTCGTCCGCCTTGACCCGATCGAGCAGGCCCAGCAGTTGCACCTCGATGTCGACACGATCGACGGGTCCGGTCCTGGCAAGGGCCGCAACTCGCCGCGTCTGAGGTGATTCTGGAATGCGCGTCAGCAGGTCGAGAGCCTGGTCGGGTCGACCGGAGTCGGCGTAGAGCTCGGCGAGGGCCAACACGGCAGCCGAATTGTCGGCTTCGAGTTCAAGCGCCGCGTTGAGTGATTCCTCGGTGCCTTCACGGATCAGGGCGTCGACCTCGGACTCCTCCTCCGCAGGGATCAACTTTTCCACGAAGGCCGCTATCTCAGCTTCTGGGAGCGCCCCGATGAACTGGTCGACCGGGCGACCGTCGACGATCGCGAACACAGCCGGAATCGACTGCACCCGGAAGGCCTGCGCAACGTTGGGGTTCGCATCCACGTCGACCTTGGCCAACTCGACCTTGCCGTTGGTTGCGGCGACGACCCTCTCGATCATCGGTCCGAGCGTCTTGCAGGGCCCACACCATTCGGCCCAAAGATCGACGATGACCGGAACCACTTTCGATCTGTCGATGACTGCAGTCTGGAACGTCGCGTCGGTTACGTCGGCCATCTGTCCAGTCTACGTCCCCACCGGCGGACCACATCACGGCCCGGGATCGCCTGTCGATCTGCCCTCAGGCTCAAGTAGAGGCGTTCCGATGACGATCGAGGGTGATGCCCAACGCTTCACACCCGCTCGACAAGGGCGTTCGACCGGGTCGAAATCCGTTCGGGCTGATGAAGGCTCTCGCATTCTCGGTGGCCATCTTCCTGATGATGCTCGCTAGCAGCGCCTCGACCCTGGCTTCGGTCCCGACGCCCTTTGCCGAAGTTGGAATGCCCCTTGCCCACGGAACCACCGAGGTCGCCTACGGCCCGCTGGCGGATCACCGCTTGGACATCTACCGCACTGCCCTGCCCACCAGACGGGGGACGATCGTCTTCATCCACGGCGGCGGGTTCACGACGGGCGACAAGAGCGAGATCCGAGAAGCCGTGTGGGCCCCGATTCTCGCCGAGCGCGACGACGGTTTTGACGTCGTGTCCATCAACTACCGGCTGGCGGCGGTTGCGCCCTATCCGGCGGCTTTCGATGACGCCGCCCTGGCTGTCTCATGGGTCATCACCCGGGGCGCCTCGCAGGGACTCGACACCGGCAGGGTCATAGTTGTCGGCCATTCCGCCGGTGGAGGGCTCGCTGCGATGGTTGGAACGCGGCCCGGGAAGACGACCCAGTTCGGGACCGTGCCCCGCGTCGACAGTTGGGTCGGAATCGCCCCGCTCCTGGACTTCAGTGCCGGCGAGCAGATCGGCCGCGACTTTCCGGGCGATTGGGGACTACCGGGCGACGCCGAGCGCGCTGAAGCCTCGCCGCTCGCGAACCTGGATCCGACCGACCCACCCGGATATCTGATCCACGGCGACCACGACACTGTCGTCTCGGTCCGCCAGTCCGACGTGTTCGCCCTGCTGGGTGCCGCCACGGGTTCCGATGTCCGCTATGACCGGGTCGACTTCGACCCGCTCGGGCGGCCACCGGCGGAATGTCTCTGGCACACCCCGCTGTGCGCCGCCGACATGGTCCAGTTCGACGATTGGCTCCTCCACCGACCCGTCTGAGCGTCCGTCGAGCCTCCCGGACCGGTCACCCGGGCATCAGGTCTGGGGTGGCGCTCCCGCCTCGGGGATCGGCACGGGGATCGGGCCCGGGCTTCTCATCCCGTTACCTGTTGAGGCCGCAGTTCGGGCACGCCCGGACGGCCACCTTGGGGATCTACAACTAGATTGGTTCGACAGGCCTGATCTGCGGATCTGGCCCCGAACCCGACGAGAAGGACCAACGTGAGCGAAGTGGCGCAAGGTTTAGACCACGACGCAGTCAGCGACTGGCTGTCACGCAAGATTGCGGATATTCGGCTCCCGCTCGACGTCGAACTCATCGCAGGGGGCCACTCGAACCTCACATATTCCATCGCGGAACAACCCGGAGCGGACTCGACCCCGGGGCGCCGGTGGGTCCTCAGGCGACCACCACTCGGTCAGGTTCTTGCCACCGCCCACGACGTCGCACGCGAACATCGGATCATCTCGGCGCTTGCCAACAGTGCAGTTCCGGTCCCGCGGACCGTCGGGGTGAGCGCGGATGACTCTGTGAACGGAGCTCCGTTCTACGTCATGGATTTTGTCGACGGTCAGATCATCCGCTCCGCGACCGACGCCGAGGAACTGGAACCTGATGTACGCCGCAGGACCGGAGAGTCACTGGTCGACGTTCTTGCCGCCATCCACTCCGTCGACGTGGACGAAGTAGGACTCGGCGATCTGGCACGCCGCGAGAACTACGTGGCCCGGCAACTCAAGCGCTGGTACGGACAGTTCGAACACAGCGAGACCCAGGTCGAAGGCGGTCTGGGTCTGCCATCGGTGCACGACGTGCACGACCTTCTGATGGAACGGATCCCCGAACAGGTCGGATCGACGATCGTCCACGGCGACTACCGGCTGGACAACTGCATGATCGACCGGACCGGCCCGGTGGTGGCGGTCCTCGACTGGGAACTCTGCACGCTGGGTGACCCTCTCGCCGACCTGGGCCTGTTGTGGGTGTATTGGACAGACGAGGGTGACGACGCGGTCCTCCCCCAGGCAGCGCCCACCGCGCTCCACGGCTTTCCCAAGAAGATCGAGCTGATGGAACGCTACGAGGCGGAGTCCGGCCGCGACCTTTCCGACCTGCCCTTCTACGTGGCCTTCGGCTACTGGAAGCTCACCTGCATTCTCGCCGGCGTCTATGCCCGTTACGCCGGCGGAGCCATGGGCTCCGTCCCCGCCAGCACGGTGGAGGGCTTCCGCACGATGCTAGACACGCTCGCGACGGTTACCGAGGAAGCCGCTAAGAACATCGGCGCAGACTGGCGCCCATCGCCCGCTGCCGCTGAACCGATCGGGGTGGAATCATGAGCATGGCACCCTTGGTGAACTTTGGAATGGCCCCCGAGCTGAACGAGCCGGTGCTCGTCGTCGCCCTCGAGGGGTGGATCGACGCCGGCTCCGCTGCTGCCAACGCGATGTCTGTCATGTTGGGACGGACCGACGGGGAGCCGCTGGCCGAGTTCAACACGGACCGACTACTCGACCACCGGGCCAGGCGCCCGATAATGCACCTGGTCAACGGGCTGATCACCAACATGGCGTGGCCGAGCATCGAGTTGCGGGCGACCGCCGATTCCGAGGGCCGCGACATCCTCCTGCTGGTTGGAGCCGAGCCTGATTTCGAGTGGCGTTCCTTCTCCGAGACGGTCGTCGACCTGGCTTCCAGTTTCGGCTGTCGAATGGTCATCGGACTGGGCGCATACCCTGCCGCGGTCGCACACACCCGCGAAACTGCGCTGTCGGTGACGACGTCGTCTCAGGAGCTCTCCAACACCCTCCACGGCTATGTGCGGGGAACACTCGATGTGCCCGGCGGTATCCACTCGGTCCTGGACGTTGCCTGTAACGAAGCCGGTATTCCGGCCCTTGGGCTCTGGGCCCAGGTGCCCCATTATGTGGCCTCGATGTCGTATCCGGCGGCGAGCGCGGCGCTGTTGGAAGGTCTCGCCGAGGTCGCGGGTCTCGACATCGAACACAGCCAGCTTTCCAGCGACGCCAGGGCGACCCGACTTCGCCTCGATGAACTGGTCGCCGAGAACCCCCAGCACCAGACGATGGTTCATCAGCTTGAAGAATTGATGAACGAGGGTGTCGGCGGACCAGATGACGCGCCAACCTTTGGTTTCGACCGGATCCCCAGCGGCGACGAACTGGCCGCCGAACTGCAGGAGTACCTGCAGAGCCACCCCGACGACGACGGCTCAGACGGTCCTGACGGACCTGTCTAGCCGAACGACCATCAGCGTCGCACTAATGCTACGCTTGTAGCATGACGTCGGTCGCCTCTCGCGAACTCCGAAACCAGACTCGGTCGTTACTCGACCGCGTCGCTGCTGGCGAAGAAATCACAATTACCGTCGATGGACGTCCTACGGCAGTTCTTGCGCCACTTCCGACACGAAAC
>JBATWQ010000011.1:0-3440 GCA_049672765.1 Microthrixaceae bacterium
GGGGAACACGGCGCTGCGTGCGGCGAGCATGGTTCGGGCGCCCTCGCTGTTGCCGTAGCTCGGGGTGCACGCCCGGTTGTATCGGGCGAGCGGGCCCGACGCGTTCCACAGCACCTGGAGCCACTCGTCCTCGGCCTCGGGTGTGGCCTCGATCGAGGCGATGCCCTCGGTCTGGCAGTGGTCGATCATCCAGGCGATGTGGGAGGTCGACTCCGACAGGAAGTGCACGAAGTTCAGACCGAAGCCCGCCTGGATGAAGCTGACGACGAAGAAGTTCGGCAGTTCGGCGGTCAACACGCCGTGCAGCGAGTGGGTTCCGTCGTGCCAGCGCTCGCTCAGGCGCACCCCACCCCGGCCGACGGGGTCGAAGCCCAGACGGTCGACGAGTCCGGTCGTGATCTCGAAACCTGACGCGAACACCAGCAGGTCGAGGGGATACTCGACGCCGTCGACGACCGGGCCGGCGGGCGACATCTCGCGCACGCCCCGGCCGTCGGTGTCGACCAGGTGCACGAACGGCAGGTTGAACGACTGGAGATACTCGTCGTGGAAGCAGAGCCGCTTGCAGTGCTTGCCGTACCAGGGCTTGAGCTTCTCGGCGGTGCCGGGATCCTCGACGAGTTCGTCGATGCGTCGACGGAAACCCTCCATGACCTCGAAGTCGACGGCCTCGAGTTCCGCCCGTTCCTCCTCGGAGGCGGGTTCACGCTGGGTGTCGACGCGCAGCGCCTGACCCCAACCGTCCGCGACCAGGTCGCGGTCGGGTTGTCCGCCGGTGACCACCTCGGTGAAGTTGCGGGTGCGTTCGGCCTGCCACCCCGATGGCAGCGAACGGAACCACTCCTCATCGATCGGCTGCTGGGCGCGCACTCCGACAGCTGAAGGGGTGCGCTGGAAGACGTAGACCTCTTTGGCGGTGCGGGCGAGCTGGGGCACGACCTGTACCGAGGTCGCGCCGGTGCCGATGATGCCGACGACCTTGCCCGCAAGGCGGTCCATCGGTTCGGTCGGGCTGCCGCCGGTGTAGTCGTAGTCCCAGCGAGTGGTGTGGAAGGTGGTGCCCTTGAAGCTGTCGATGCCGTCGATGCCGGGCAGCTTCGCCTTGTGCATGAGCCCGCCGGCGGAGACGAAGAACCGCGTCCGGATGCGATCGCCGCGCTGGGTCGTCAATTCCCAGCGGGCGCTGTCGTCGTCCCAGACGAGGGACTCGACCTCGGTCTGGAACAGCGCATGGTCATAGAGGCCGAAGTGCCGTCCCAGGATCTGGGCGTAGCGGAAGATCTCGGACGCGCTCGCGTATTTCTCGGTCGGCATGTAGCCGGTCTCTTCCAGCAGCGGGAGGTAGATGGTGGCGTCGACGTCGCACATGCAGCCCGGATAACGGTTCCAGTACCAGGTGCCGCCGAAGTCGGCGGCCTTCTCGACGATCCGGAAGTCGGTGATGCCGCGCTTGCGCAGGTTGATGGCGGCCAGCATGCCGGCCCAACCGCCACCGAGGATCACGACATCCGTGCTTTCGACCACGGGGTCGCGGGTGAACTCGGGGTCGGCCCACGGGTCGCGATCCAGGTCGTGGTCGGCCAGGCTCTCGTACTGACCCAGCCCGTCGTCGCGCAGTCGCTTGGTGCGCTCGGCCTCGTAGCGGGCCTTGGCGTCCTCGATCGACGACGGGTCGGGGCGAGTCATTTGGTCCTCCATGCGCGGACGTTGAGCGAGCTCTGTGCGAGGTGCTGGGCAAGGTACTGGGCGGGGCGCGACGTCACGCTACACATTCTCCCCTATGACTAGAACGCGTTCTACTCCTCGCTCTGGCGCAGCCACAGACGAAGCGTCAGCTGGATCCGTTGCGGTGGCAACCTCGCGCTCGTACGACACGGCCAACTCAGCGACTCAGCCCTCGCATCGGGTCAACACCGTGGCCGAAGTACGCAACCGCCTGAACTAACCACCGCCATCCTCCGACCTGGCTGCTGTCGGCCATCCAGCCATCCATCCCCGGCGGAGCGATGACGCGTACCTTGGCGGCAATGGCCACCGGTCGAAGCCGCGCAGCGCGAGCGGCGCAACGTCGACGTCGTCGCATTGCGCGCCACGACCACGACCTGACACCCGCCGGATGGGCGGCCCTGCAGGACTTGTGGGGTGGCTGCGCCTATTGCGGCGCCACCGGCCCGCTCCAACGCGACTGCGTGCTGCCGATCTCGCGGGGCGGTCGCTACACGATCACCAACGTCGTGCCGGCCTGCCGCAGCTGTAACGCCAGCAAATGCAACGCCGAGGTCACGACCTGGATGCGCCGCAAACAGCTCGACGAGCGCAGCTTCTTGACCCGCCATGCCGAGTTCCTCAACCAACTCGACACCACCTCATCCGCAGAGCGCGCTAGCGAGACCGATTGAGACAGCTTTAAGGCCGAGTCCGGATTGGCGTAACCCCACCGTGGCGCGTGGCGCGTGGGCGCGTGGGCGCGTGGGCGCGTGGGGCATCACACACGATGGGGCCGAGCCGCTGTCGCGTCGCGGCCCTCCGCGGACTGGTGATTCGGCCGGGTCCGCCAGCACCGGACCCACCAGGGCAATAGCCGAACGTCACTCAGTTTCTTCTTGCCAGCACACCCGACTCGTGTTTACATCGTCTTTGGCCCCTGAGCGATGTGCTCCGGGTCAGGCGGAACTGGGAGACAAGATCATGGCGGTGGGAACAGAGCGTGGCGGAGCAATCCGTCACCGCCTCTTGGCGATTGTGTTGGCGGCTTCAGTCGTGGCAGGTGTGGCGGCAGTGAGCGCCGGAGCCGAGGAACCGCCGCCGCCACCCCCTCCGACGGTGTCGAACATCTCGATCGTCCAGACGACGGACCCGGTCCAAAGCTTCTGCCTGCCCAGGCTGTTCGCACTGACCTACACGAGCAGCAACACAGCGACGGCCTTCACGTTGACCGTGAGGGCGTCCGCACCTCTGTGCGACCCCGTGTACGACGGCGTGGCGGTCATCTACCAGATGCCCGGTGACGGCATCGCCTGGCCACAGGAGCTGCTCGAGCGCAAGACGTTCACGATCATTCAGGCCGGCACCACCACCATCACGTTCACCAAGACCTGTATTCCGACGCAGTTCGACGTCGTGACCGGCGCCACTCCGCAGACCATCTCGCCGTTGGGCGAGTGGCACGGCCCGCTGCTCTTCCCCTTGGACGTCAACACGGCGCTGCAGCACTGGGGCTGGGAGTGCCCACCACCTCCGACTACTACGACGTCGACCTCCACGACCAGCACGAGCACCACCAGCACCACCAGCACCACGAGCACCACGACCACGAGCACCACAACCACGGTGGTGGACAGCGGACAGGGCTGCACGCCCGGCTACTGGAAGCAGTCACAGCACGCGGGTTCCTGGGCGGTGTACTCACCCACCGACAAGTACAGCTCCGTGTTCGGCAT
>JBATWQ010000012.1:0-6628 GCA_049672765.1 Microthrixaceae bacterium
CCAGTTGACTGCTTCCTCGGTATCTGAGGCACCGGCCGTCTTGTCCGGTGCCTTCGCTGAGCCCTCGGAACTTCCACATCCACTGACCAGAATCAGCGCACATACTCCAGCGGCAACCGGACCAAGCTTCTTAGCGAACATATCCGGGAGATTAGCCGCGGAGATATCTCAGTCCCGAAATTGCACCGGCCCCGGAGTCCCGTCGGGGAGACGCTCCTGGACCGCCGCCTGACCGATGTCTACCGGCGCTCCGGTCGTTGCCGCAGAGTCCCCGTCGACGACGCTGGCCGCGACGTCCTTCTGGCCCTTCGGAAGCTCCGAGGCGCCGCTGTCCTCGGCCACCAACAACAGCGTTCCGGCAGCCGTCACGGCCACGACCACCCCGATGATCGGAATGAGTAGTCGGCCGCGTAGTCGAGAGGTGCGCTTACCTAGATTTCCGACCTCGTTGACCATCATGAGCCGAAGTTCGTCCTCGATTGCGCGACGAGGGGCCTCGAGGGCGATGGACAAGGTTGCGAGGTCATCCAGGCGCAGTGGAACGGCGTGACCGGGCTTGATATCACGCATCACGTAGACCATGGACAAATAACTCGAAAGGACGTCACGACGGTGGACCTTGTCGGTGCCCAGTTTCGTGGCGTGATGACCCGCCGAGAGGACACCCTCGGTCAGGTCGAGTTGCAGTTTCGACCGCTCCGGAATCAACGAGTCAGTGACGATGCCGTAGAAATCCGTCAACGAACGCAGGTCGGCGTCGGTCGCTATTCGATGACCTGTCTCAATCTCCAGCAGCGAAAGTGAGCTCCATTTGGGACCCAGTTCCCACGCGGCCTCATCAAGACTGAAGCCCTGCGAGATCCGCGCCCCCGCCAATAGCTGACCAAGACGCCGCGGTGGGACGAGTAGCTCTCTCGGGACCAAGGAAGTCTGCACTGAAGAATCTCCTGCTTCGATCAACTGATGAGTACCCCATCGGCAACGATCCGTATGTGGGGAGATTCCCCAACGGAGAATCAAGACTCGACTTATTTTCGTCACGCCCTCGACCCGACTTGAACATTGGCCCTGTCGCGTTCCGCAGCCGTCAGGAGGGCTCGATCTATCGGCCTCCGGGGCTCGTCGTACACTTGCGCCATGACCTCAGCAGCGGACCGCCGGCCCGGGGCAGACCAGCCGGTTGCTCCCGCCTCCGGACCAGACTCAGCGCTTCCATCGGTGCTCGCCAGACTGCTGGCTTTCGTCGCCGTCTTCATCGGAGCCGGGGCGGGCGGGACGATCGGACACTCCTTCGCGACCCTCGCCGGGTTCGGCGGCACCGCCGTGGGATTCATCACGTTCCTGTCCATTCTTCTGGGCGCCGGAGGTGTTGCTGTCGTATCGGTGCTCACCCTCCGGGCCTTCGGCGAATGGGAAACAATCCGCTCCAAGGGTGATTGATTCCCTCATGGGTGAACTCAACACGGTGAACCAGACACCCGACCTCTACGGCGAACTTGTGGCCATTGCAATGACCGCCGCCCGGGCCGCAGTGGCCTTGATCCACGACAATCGACCCTCTGAGCTAAGGGTAGATACGAAGTCCAGCGCAACCGATCATGTGACCGAGATGGATCGTGCCTCGGAGCGCCTCATCCGGGCGACGATTCTGGCGGCACGACCGAGCGACGCAATCGTCGGCGAGGAGGACGAGGCAAATCCTGTGCCTACCGAGCAGGCTCAGGAGGGCGACGTCACCGCAACCTGGTACGTGGATCCCATCGATGGGACAACCAATTACGTCTATGACCACCCCGGCTACAACGTTTCCATCGCCGCCGAGGTGGAGGGGCAGGTGGTCGCGGCGGTGGTCGCCGACCCCACCCACGGCCGCATGTATTCGGCAACTCTGGGCGGAGGGGCGTTCTGCAACGACCGCCGACTTCTACTCCCGGGGGTTTCCAGCACGGATGAGGCAACCAACGGACCCGGTACCGGTGGGGCAGCCCGCGTCAGCGGACCACTGGCCGGGGCGCTCGTGGCAACCGGCTTTGGATATTCGCCTAAGCGGCGGGAACGCCAGGGACGAGTCGTGGCAGAGCTACTCCCCCAGATTCGCGACATCCGTCGGATGGGGGCCGCGGCTGTCGATCTCTGCTCAGTCGCGTCGGGGCGGGTCGATGCCTACTTCGAGGTAGGGCTCGCCATCTGGGATCTGGCCGCCGGACAGCTGATTGCCACCGAGGCGGGGGCCAGAGTCGGTCCGATCGACGGAGGGCCTGCTCTGCCCGGGTCAGTTCTGGCCTGCCGGGCCGACCTGTTCGATCCAATGCAGCAGCTTCTCTCCTCGCTCGGAGCAGGTCGGGTCTGAGCCGAGTCCCCATTCCCCTCTCCGATCGGCGAGACTGTGGGCGTGGGTACACGAATTCTTTATGTCGAGGACGACGAACGCATCCGAAGTTCAGTGAAGTTGGCGCTCGAGGACGAGGGCTGGCACGTCGAGGAGTCCGATACGGGCGAGGACGCCATCGTGAAGTTCGGAAGCAACCCGACCGACGTCGTCCTGATCGACATCATGTTGCCGGGTATCGACGGCTTCGAGGTGTGCCGCTCGATCCGCCGTAAGAGCGACGTGCCGATAATCATGGTGACCGCCCGTGCGGACACACACGATGTCGTCGCAGGTCTTGAAGCCGGAGCCGACGACTACATGACCAAGCCGCTACAGCCGAAAGAGCTGTCGGCCCGCATCCGGGCGATGCTCAGACGTGCCCGTCCTGTCCAGCCGGGCAACCCGCACCTGCGTTTCGGCGACCTGGAGATCATCCCCCAGGAAGGGGTGGTCAACCGCGACGGTGAACAGGTTCACCTGACCAAGACCGAGTTCCGGCTCCTGGTCGAGTTGGCCAACAGCCCCGGCAAGGTTTTCTCCCGGGAGGACCTGCTCGAACGGGTGTGGGGACACGGCGTCTTCGGCGACGGCCGGCTTGTCGACGTCCATGTCAGAAGGCTCCGCACAAAGGTCGAGTCCGATCCGGCCAATCCGGACCACGTGGTCACAGTCCGCGGCCTCGGCTACCGCCTCCAGCCCTGAAATTCGAGATGGGTTCAAGCTCCGACAGGTCCTCCGCAACAGGTTCCACCCCCGGTGCTGGAGGCTCGCCCGCCAGGACCAAGACTCCGGCGGCGGGCCCCTCCAAGACGCCGTCGAAAGAACGGTCCGGAGAGATCCAGCACAGCGCCGCATTCCGCACTTTCCACCGGGGAAGTCAGATCGGCCTGCGCGGTCGGATCACCTTTGCGGTGACGTTCGTGTCGCTGCTGATTTCGCTGATTCTCGCGTTCACGACACTGGCGGTCGGACGAAGCACGCTCATCGACACCCGCGAAAAAGGCGTGACCACCCAGGCACTCGCCAACGCAGAGACAATTCGGGGCGGTCTTGCGGGGGCCGAGACCTCGAACCTCCAGACGCTCCTCAGCTCTCTTCCCGACACCGGGTCACCCTCGCTGATAGTCACTCCGTCGGGATCATCCGTCGATGAGCCCACCACCGTCTCGCTCAACCCGCGATACGGCGTGGACACGCTGCCCGCCGCGATGGTTCGGGAGGTGACAATTGAGCGCAAGAACTCGATCATGCGTTTCTCGGCTCGTAACGAGCCCCTTCTGGCGATCGGTATTGCGATCCCGGGTTCCGATGCGAGCTACTTCCAGATCCACTCTCTGGAAGACATCAACTCGGCGCTGCGCACGATGCGGGTCGGTCTGGTGATAGTCACGATCGTGGCCACCGCCTTGGCGGTGGTCCTCAGCTACTGGTCGAGCAGGTACGCACTCAAGCCTCTCGCGCGGATCGGTGAGGCTGCTGAGTCCGTCGCACTCGGGCAACTCGACACCCGCATCGACTACGACGACTACGTCAACGACGTCGACCTGGCGCCGTTGGTCGCAAACTTCAACGAGATGGTCTCGGCGCTCGAGGACCGGATCAATCGTGACGCACGATTCGCAAGCGACGTGAGCCACGAATTGCGTTCGCCCCTGACGACACTCAACGCATCCATCGAGGTGCTCAGGAACAACCGCGACGTTCTGCCGGAACGCTCCCAGCGGGCGCTAGATCTGTTGACCCTCGATATGCAGCGGTTCACGCAGCTGGTCGAGGACCTTCTTGAGATTTCCCGGTTCGACGCAGGTGCGGTACGTCTCGAGTTGGATGCGGTCGCACTCGTACCAACCGTGACTGCCGCGGTACGGATGGCGTCCCCGGATCCGATTCCGGTCGAAGCGACCGAAGAGGCCTCAGAGCTGATCATGGCGTGCGACAAGCGGCGTCTCGTTAGAGTTCTGGCCAACTTCGTTGACAACGCGAAGAAATACGGGGATGGAGCCACTGCCGTCGAGGTCGAGGTCGACCCGGAAACGGACCAGAGCCACGGTGTCGGGCCCGGCCGATCTGTGCGTATTGCAGTCGAAGACAGTGGTCCGGGAGTTCCTGAGAACCAGCGCGACAAGATTTTCGATCGCTTCAACCGGGGAGACCAGGGAGGAAGTCGGGGTATCGACATGGGCGTCGGTCTGGGACTTGCGCTTGCGGCTGAGCACGCCCGCCTGCAAGGCGGCCGGGTCTGGGTCGAGGACCGACACGACGGTGGAGCCGGGTCCCGGTTCGTGTTGGAACTTCCCGTGATCGAGCCGGTCTACTCCGATGACCATGAAGCCCTCTCCTCCGTCTCCCCCGAAGAAGCAGAGGCATTCGCGCTGACGGGCCTGTTGCCGTCGAAGGGTCCGGAATCCGGGGAGGCAGAGTGACCAAGTCGCTCCGGACCCTGGCGATGCGGCTGGGCACAGGCGTGCTCGGGGTGGGCATGGTGCTGGCGGGGTGTGGGATCAACATGGACCACACGCCGCGCACCGTCGAAGGGCAACTATCCACCACGACGACGCTGGCGGACCAGGCGGAGGGCGGAGTCGAAGGAGTCCTCTACTACGTGGCCGAAGGCTCCATCGTTCCTGCGACCACGCTTCTGTCCGACAGGTCGGCGAAGACGCTCATCGAGGCGCTGCTCAAGGCTCCGCCCAAGCCCCTGAGCGAGGTCGGCGCGTATTCGTCCATTCCAGCGGGAACGACGCTGATCGCCAGCAAGCTCCGCGGCACCAGCCTGGTCGTCAACCTGTCCCAGGCATTCGACAACGTGGTCGGAGTTTCTCGCCAGCAGGCCATCGCCCAGATTGTGCTCACCGTCACCCAGCAGGCCGCTGTCCGCTCGGTCGAGTTCCAGGTAAACGGCGAAGACATCCAGGTGACATCCCCGATCCGGGGCGACAGGTCAGTAGTCACCAACTGCGACTTCAGGGAGCTTCTGGCGACCACCGACCAAGCGGTCAGCGCCGGGCTCAGCGACGAGTCGATTGCCCTGCTGAAGGCCCGCCGGGCCCGTCTGAAGATGATCTGCTGAACCGAAGTACCGACTGCCGGCCCGTTCTCGCACTCCCGGTCATCGCTGTCATTGGGCGAAGAACGGCTGGGCGACCTCGCGATAGAAGTCCAGATCAACAGTCTTGGTGGTGTTGACCGCATCGGCGAGGCCGACGTGGACGATCCTGTCCGCCTGCAGCGCAACCATCGACCCCCAGAGCCCGTCTGCCGCGGCGTCGGCGGCCGCTACTCCATAGCGGGTGGCGAGGACCCTGTCGTAGGCGGTCGGGGTGCCGCCTCGCTGGACGTATCCAAGGGATGTCAGCCGGGTTTCAAGTCCCGCCCTGCCTTCGATTTCGGAAGCGATCATCATGCCAATGCCCCCGAGGCGTTTGTGGCCGAAGCGGTCGATCTCGTAGTCCGGAGCGGCCATGGTTCCCTCCACCGGCATCGCTCCTTCGGCCACGACGACTATCGATGCGAACCTGTTGCCGCCGTGACGACGTTCGAGCGCAGCGCACACCTCGGCTATGTCGAACGGAACCTCGGGGATGAGGATCATCGACGCTCCCCCGGCCAGTCCGGCCCGCACTGCAATGTGGCCGGTGTGGCGGCCCATCACCTCGACGACCATCACGCGGTGGTGCGCCTCGGCCGTGGTGTGGAGTCGGTCAATAGCTGAGCTGGCGACGTGCACCGCTGTATCGAACCCGAAGGAGAGTTCGGTGGCATCGATGTCGTTGTCGATGGTCTTCGGGACCCCGATGCACGGAATTCCGTCGCGCTGGAGGTCGAGGGCCGCCCGCATGGAGCCGTTGCCGCCGATCACCACGAACCCGTCCAGGCGGTGCTCCTGCATGGCCGAACGGACCCGTTCGAGACCGTCGTCGAACTGATACGGCTGGATTCTGGAGGTACCGAGAATTGTGCCGCCGCGAGGAAGAATCCCCCGGCAGGAATCGACATCGAGGCTCAGGTAGTCGTCCTCCAGCACGCCCCGCCAGGCGTCTCTGAAACCGACGACCGTACCGCCGTGGACCCGGTCGACCTTTCGGACGATTGCCCTGATCACAGCGTTCAGTCCCGGACAGTCACCGCCTGATGTCAGCACTCCGATGCGCATGCTCCAACCCTACCGAGGCTTGACCGTCATTCCGGGCCGACAGGGGTGGCAGCGCGTGGATGACAGTGGCCCACGGCGGTGGACGGCGGTGGCCCACGGCGGTG
>JBATWQ010000013.1:0-1535 GCA_049672765.1 Microthrixaceae bacterium
GTTCTTGCGTTGTCACAGATGCCGACCGCGCTTGCCCACGCAGTCGCGCTCGGGATTCATGCGGTCCCGGAACGCTCGGGGGCGCTACGACGAATCGGTGCCCGCGACGCGATTCGCA
The DNA here is from genome assembly GCA_049672765.1 of Microthrixaceae bacterium. Lineage (GTDB taxonomy): Bacteria > Actinomycetota > Acidimicrobiia > Acidimicrobiales > Microtrichaceae > JAGQSZ01. The sequence goes on from JBATWQ010000013.1 coordinate 119, forward strand.
ACCGGACCAGGACGGCCGCCACCACGGGTGCCCTGATGCTCGCCACAGCCGTCGTGGTCGGGCTCGCCGTGTTCCTGAGTTCCTTTGCGTCCTCGCTGAATTCGGACGTCTCGGGTCTTGTCAGCGCTGACCTGGTGATCGATTCGGGGACCTTCACCGTGGGCAGCCTTCCAAAGGGGCTCATCGACCAGGTGTCCGAGGTCGACGGGGTCAGATCCGTCAGCGGCTGGCAGCTGGGAAGGGTCTCCATCAACCAGATTCCCGTCCGAGTCACCGGGATGGACGGGTCGTCGTTGCCGGACGTGATCGCGCCCGAATGGGTCGGGAAGGCCCCCAGGACGCTCTCTAGGGAGGGGATAGCGTTGTCGCGTTCCTTGGCGGATCAACTGGGGGTCAACCTGGGGGCGGAGATTCCGGTCTTCTTCGCCAGCTACGCCACCGTGACGATGACCGTCGAGGGGATCTACGACTCGGGTGAAGTCCTGTTGGGCGGCGCGGTCGTCAACCGGAGCCTCCTCACCGAGCAGATTCCCAAGTCGAACGACATTTTCGCCCTCGTATCACTTAAGAAGGACAGTCCCGACGCGCGGGCGACGGTCACCAAACTCGCCAAATCGTTCGGCGTGAAGTCCGTGCTCAGGCCCGAGGACTTCGTCGACAGCCGCTCGGCGCTGCTGAAGGGATTCGAACGCGTCATCCAGTGGATGCTGCTGTTCACGCTCCTCCAGGCGCTCGTGGGTGTGGTCAACACACTGCTGTTGTCGGTTGGGGAACGACGACGTGAGTTCGGGCTGCTGCGAGCCGCTGGAGCCAGCAGGCGCCAGGTTCTGCGGCTGGTGCTGGTCGAGGGCGGGTCGTTCGCCGTAGTCGGAACGGTGCTAGGTCTGGTGGTCGGGATTGTGGCGGCCAGAGTCGCGATCGGCGCGCTCGGGCAGTTCGGAATCACCGGCTTCACCGTTCCGATCCCCATCGTCATAATCACCGCGCTGGCGGCGTCATCGTTGGGTGTTATCGCAGCGGTCATCCCGGCGCGTTGGGCGGCCGCCGTACCGCCACTGGAAGCAGTGATGGACTCCGGCGGAGACGCCTCTGAGGTAGGGCTGCTGCGGCGTGCGCAGACCTGGATCACCGAGCGCCAGGCGGCGAAGTCAGCGAAGGTCAGCCAGGTCGGCCCTGCCGCTCCGGTCGCTGGGACCGCTCCGGGTGGGACGGTGTCCCGGACCGCACAGGGGGTCGCCTCGGGCCAGTCGATGCCGGCCGGTCAGGCTGGTGGACATGCCCCCACTGCTGCGGCCGCAGTGAGGAAGCTGTCCGTCGCTCCACTATCCGGACCGTCGGCTCCGCCGGCTGTGGATTCCGGGTCGGTGGCGGAAGCCGCCAGAGCCGTCGTTCCGCCGCCCTTCGACCCGACTCGACT
>JBATWQ010000014.1:0-11839 GCA_049672765.1 Microthrixaceae bacterium
TCCCTGGACATCGATCGTCGCTGCGCCGGTCAGGGCCGCTGCCGCCTTGATGTCTTCGCGCCACCGGGCGACCCAGGTTGGGTCGCAGGGGCTGTTCGTGTGTTTGCCGTCGCAATAGAAGGCGCCCACGTCGAGGGGAACGGCAGGCAGAGCCCACATCACGTGTGTGCCCTGGGAGGACAACATCCTGGTTGCCTCGACCATCTCGGTCCGCCTTGCGGACTCGGCCTCGGCCGACATGAACGGCGGGTCGTCGCCGGGAACCAGGTTGTCGATGGTCCGGAGATAGACCAGGGCCACGTCGGGGTGGATCTGGGATACCGCGTCGGGCCAGAGTTGTTTCCGGTCGGGACACTCGTCTGACGGCGGTTCCAGCCCGCAGCCGAGGTGCGTGCGGTCCCAGACCTCCAAGTTGGGGTCATCCAGGCGTCGAAGGCCGTTTGCAGCACCGCGCCCCAGGCTGTCCCCGACAACCAGAACACGGGTCGAGTGGTCGACCCCGCAGGTCGAAACCGTCGGGTCTGCGGCTGCTGTCACAGTGCTCGCGTCGAACTCATCGGTCTTGGTCCCGAGCGCAGGCGCCGTCGTGGTCGGAGTCGGCGGGCAGGTGGTCGACGTGGTTGTCGTGGGGTCGGGCAGCCGTTCGAACTGCTTCGCCACCTGCTCCACCTGGGTCGGCCGGGCCGAGTTGGCGGAGAGAACCAGCAGAGCCAGGATCATCCCCGCCCCGCACATGTAGGCCGCTCGGCGCGGGCGAAGTCGCAGTGCCCACGAGTTCTGCCTACGCAAGGGGTCCTCGACCCACCGGAGCGACACTTCTGCGAGCAGGATCGACGCCGCAGCGGTTGTAAGCGCAACGAGTGGTTTGGGCATCTCTGGGATGCGCTGCTCGAGCAGAACCTGGGTCGGCCAGCTCCACAGGTACAGGGCGTAGGACCGTGTTCCCAACCACTGCAACGGTCCCCAGGCCAGGGCAGTCGCGAACGATCCAGGCCTGGTTGAGATGATGACCAGCGCTAGGGAGAGCAGGGCGGCGGCGAGGAGCCCACCGGTGTAGGTCCACCGGAGTTCAGGTGTGGAGAGGACCATCAGGGCGCCGAGCCCTAGCGCAGAGGCGATGGCACCCATGTCGAGCAGCCACCTCGGAATGTTGACTTTGCGTCCATGGAGCAGGGCGGCCACGGCGCAGCCGAGCAGGAGCGTTCCGATCCGGGTGTCGGTTCCGAAGTAGATGCGCGATAGCGGGGCTCCGTCGGAGAGCGCCAGCTGAAAGCCCCAGGCGAACGAGGCAACGGCGCCGATCACCGCCAGCGCCGCGACGACCATGTGGGGACGCTCTGCCCGGAGCCTTCTCCCGAGCTTCAGTCCCATTACCAGGGTCAGTGGCCAGAACGCGTAGAACTGCTCCTCGATAGAAAGTGACCAGGCATGACGCAGGGGAGAGGGGGAGGTCGCCCAGTACGGCTGGCCCACCATGACCAGATGCCAGTTCTGCCACCATGTCAGGGTTGCGCCGGCGTCGGCAACGACTCCTTTTGTGGTGACGAAGGCGATCAGAACTGCGATGACGACCACCGCTACGGCCGGTGTGAGGCGCCGGAATCGCCTTCCCCACCACTTGGCGAGTTCCCTGGCGCTTCCGGGAGTCGAGTCGAGTAGGAGCGAGGTGATCAGGAATCCACTCAGAGCGAAGAAGACGTCGACACCGAGGAAGCCGCCTGGAAGGTATCCGAGGTGGTAGGCGATGACTGCGACTACGGCCGCTCCGCGCAGGCCAGTCAGGCCCGGGATATGCGCTTTGGAGTGCGCTGGAGTGTGTGTTGATATGCCAGTCAAAGCGCTGCTTGATCCCGACCTTTAGTCACGAGTTACTTGTAGTGACCGATCGATTCTACGGCCCGATCGTCCGGAATCGTGGTTCGGGGCGTCATATCCACCTACAGCGTCACGGCCAGGGTCAGCCCCGCCACGACGGGCGCCTTGCACTCGGTAAGGACATCTCCTGCGGCGGTCAACGTCGACCCGGTTGTACGGATGTCGTCGACGAGCAGGACCGGCACTTCGACCGTGGTGAGAGCCAGGAATTGTGGGCCGTGTTGGCGTTCTCTCCTCCCGAGTCCGGTCTGGCTTTGCCCGGGTGCTCGCCTGAGCAACTTTCGGGTGGGGACTCCGAGCGAGCGGCCGACAGCGCGCGCGAGCAACTCGGCCTGGTCGTAGCCCCGCTCCCTACGTCGGCGGGGGGAGGTAGGGGCCCAGGTGACGACGCTGACCTGCCAGTCGACAAGCCGGGACATCGCCATCCCGAGGAACGGGATCGAATCACGGTGATTGTGGAACTTGATGGCCGCAATCAGTTCCTTGGTCGGCCCCTCGTAGGTGAACAGCGCCGCAAAATCGACCAGTCCGGGTGGCGGGGACAGGTCGGGAGCGGGAGGAAGACTCCTCAGGCAGTTGACGCAGAGGCCTGCGCCTGCCCGTCGACAGATTGCGCAGCGCGGCGGGAACAGTAGGTCCAGCATCCTGGCCAACCTAGGCATCGCCTCTGCGAATGCCCCGGCGCCTCACAGGGGAGCGATGCCCGGCACCAAGACTGTGCGCCACCACCGGTAGAGTGTCCCCCGTGGGTTTTCTAGACAAAGTTCTCCGGACCGGTGAAGGCAAGAAGGTCAAGGCACTTGCAGGCCTCGTCCCAGATATCGGGGCACTCGAGCCGGAATTGCAGGCGCTCTCGGACGGTGATCTGCAGGCCAAGACCGCCGAGTTCCGAGGTCGCCTCGACCGGGGAGAACCCCTCGACGACCTGCTGATCGAGGCTTTCGCCGTGACCCGCGAGGCCGCGACCCGGGTCATCGGTCAGCGTCATTACGACGTCCAGTTGATGGGCGGCGCTGCGCTCCACTTCGGCTGGGTGGCAGAGATGAAGACCGGTGAAGGTAAGACACTGGTCTCCACCCTTCCGGTATATCTCGATGGGCTGACCGGCGACGGCGTGCATGTGATCACGGTCAACGAATACCTGGCCCGACGTGACGCCGAGTCGATGGGGCGGATCCACAATTTCCTCGGTCTGGACGTCGGAGTGATCCTGCCCGGCGAGAACAGCCAGGACGTCAAGCGCGCCAACTACGCATGTGACGTCACCTACGGCACCAACAACGAGTTCGGCTTCGACTACCTGCGCGACAACATGGCGCTGTCCCTCGCCGAGAAGGTCCAACGGGGCCACAAGTTCGCGATCGTGGATGAGGTCGACTCGATCCTGGTCGATGAGGCCCGTACGCCGCTCATCATCTCGGGTCGTGTCGGCGACGCCGCGAAGCTGTACTACAAGTTCGCTTCGATCGCCCGGGGCCTGACCCGCGACGTTGACTACGAGGTCGATGAAGAGAAGCGGATCATCTTCCCGCTGCCAGAGGGAATCGAGAAGGTCGAGAAGTCACTCGGTGTCGAGAACCTCTACGACGATGTCTCGGTCAGCCTGGTCCACCAGCTCCAGGTGTCCATCAAGGCCAAGGAACTCTACCGCCGCGATCGTGACTATCTGGTGGCCGACGGCGAGGTGAAGATCGTCGACGAATTCACAGGTCGTGTACTCGAAGGTCGCCGCTGGTCCGAAGGGCTCCACCAGGCTGTCGAGGCGAAGGAGGGCGTGAAGATCAAGGAAGAGAACCAGACTCTCGCCACCGTCACGCTCCAGAACTACTTCCGCATGTACGACAAGCTCGCTGGCATGACCGGTACCGCGGTCACAGAAGCTGCCGAGTTCATGTCGACCTATTCACTCCAGGTCGTGCCCATCCCGACCCACAAGCCGCTCATCCGTCTCGACGACGGCGACGTCATCTACCGGACCGAGCAGGCCAAGTTCGACGCAGTGGTCGAGGACATCCACACCCGTACCGAGAAGGGTCAGCCGGTCCTGGTCGGCACGGTTTCGGTCGAGAAGTCCGAGCGTCTGTCTCGCGAACTCGAAAAGCGCGGGATCGAGCACCAGGTGCTGAACGCCAAGCAGCACACCCGTGAGGCCGAGGTAGTCACCCAGGCCGGTCGGGTCGGAGCCGTAACGGTTGCGACCAATATGGCGGGCCGCGGCGTCGACATCCTCCTCGGTGGCAACCCCGAAGGCCTGGCGGATCGTGACGTCCGCGCCGAGGGATTCGAGCCCGAGAGCGAAGAGGGCCAGGTTCTCTACCAGAAGTATCTGGCCAAGCACACAAGCGAGTGCAAGGCAGATGGCCAGCGTGTCCGCGAACTCGGTGGCCTGTACGTCCTTGGCACCGAACGACACGACAGCCGACGGATCGACAATCAGCTCCGCGGCCGTTCCGGTCGTCAGGGCGACCCGGGCGAGAGCCGTTTCTACCTGTCCCTCGAAGACGACCTCATGCGGTTCTTCGCAACGGGCGCAATCGAATGGGTCATGAACCGCGGTTGGGACGACGAAGTCCCGATCGAGGCAAAAATGGTTTCCCGCGCAATTGAAAAGGCGCAGAACACCGTCGAGGCCCGTAACGGTGAGATCCGCAAGAACGTCCTCAAGTACGACGAGGTGATGAACGAGCAGCGCAAGGTCATCTACGAGCGCCGCGACGAGGTCCTCGAAGGCGTCGACCTACGTGAAGAGACGATGCGGGCCCTGGCCGAAGCCGTCGACGGCCTCCTCGAAACCCACTGCAGCGAGGACTATCCAGAGGAGTGGGATCTGGAAGCGCTCATTGCAGACGCGTCTAGCTACTGGCCGACCACCTTGGCACCAGAGGCGCTGCGCGGCGCCAAGGCGACGGACGATCTCTACGACATACTCATGTCCGACGCGACCCGTCACTACGAGGATCGCGAAGCCGAGTTCGGCCCCGAGAACCTCCGCGAAATTGAGCGGCAGGTCATGCTCAAGGTCATCGATGCCCGCTGGCGGGACCACCTCAAGGAGATGGACTACCTCCAAGAGGGCATCAACCTTCGTGCGCTCGGCCAGGTCGATCCGCTCACCGAGTGGCAACGAGAGGGCTTCGACATGTTCGGCCAACTCATGTCGACCGTTGATCGCGAGTACGTCCAGTACGTGATGCACGTGCAACTCGTACGCGACGACACCCCTGCCGATCAGCCCGCCGCAGGCCTTTCCTACAGTGCGCCGGCAGGCCCGAACGAAAGTGCTGCGGTCCCGGCCCTGGTCAGCGGTGGTAGCGATGCGGCCGGTGCCGAGGCGCAGGCAGAACCCGAGACACAGAAGCCCGTCGTCAAGAGCGAATGGGACAAGACCCCAAGAAACGCACCTTGCCCATGTGGGAGCGGCAAGAAGTACAAGGTTTGTCACGGCGCCTGACGGATGCTCGATTTCGGTTCACAAATCACTGACCTCAGCTCACGGCTCGAAGAAGCCAGGGGATACCTGCGCATCGACGACCTTCGCCACCGTCAGCCACAGCTAGAGACCGAACTCGGTCGTCCCGACCTGTGGGACGACGCTGACGCGGCCCAGGCGCTCCAGCGCGAGTTCGCCGAAATGACCGACGACCTCACTCTCTTCGACGCACTCGAAGAGAGGATCGACGATCTGGCGACGCTGCACGAACTGGCGCGCGAGGAGAACGACGAGAGTCTCGAGCCTGAAATCGCCTCCGAGATCGGCGCGCTCGAGAAGCAGTTCGGCGAACTCGAACTTCGTGCGCTGTTCACCGGCGAGTACGACGACCGCGACGCGATCGTCGACGTGAACTCGGGCGCCGGGGGAGTCGATGCCCAGGACTGGGCCGAGATGCTCCTGCGCATGTATCTGCGTTGGGCCGAGAACCGGGGCTTTGAAACAGACCTGGAGTCGGTCAACGAAGGTGGCGAAGCCGGGATTTCATCGGCGACGGTGGTCATCAAGGGCCGTAACGCCTACGGACTCCTGCGCTCCGAGCACGGCGTCCACCGCCTGGTTCGGATCTCACCGTTCGACAACAACGCCCGCCGTCAGACCAGCTTCACGTCGGTCAAGGTGACCCCGTTCATAGATGACGTCGACGCCGAAATCGAGATCGACGACAAGGACCTGCGCATCGACGTGTATCGCTCCTCAGGCGCAGGTGGCCAGCACGTGAACGTCACCGACTCAGCGGTCCGCATCACCCACCTTCCAACCGGGATCGTGACGTCGTGTCAGAACGAGCGCTCCCAGCACCAGAACAAGGACAGGGCGATGAAGACCCTGAAGGCCAAGCTGCTCGACCTGGAACGGGCCAAGCGCATGGACAAAATCTCCGAAATTACCGGTGATCAATCAGCTGTGAACTTCGGTAGTCAGGACCGCAATTATGTCCTCCAGCCCTACCAGCAGGTCAAGGACCTCCGCTCCGGATTCGAGTCCTCGAACCCCTCCGCGGTGCTCGATGGCGATCTGGACGAGTTCATGGAGGCCTACCTTCGTTGGCTCCGGGAGAGTGGATCCAACGGCTAGGAACCGGTTCCGATGACTCTGCTCAGGGGTGCGCCACACCCGGTTGTGGCTGCGATATCGTCACATGTCTGTAACAGGCCCCAGAGTCTTGGATATGCGCTCCAATCGACTCTGAACCGCGAATCAGTCAGGAAACTGTGATCAAGCTCGAGAATGTCTCGAAGATCTACAAGGGCGAGCACATGGCCCTGCGCGACGCCACCGTAGATATCGACAAGGGTGAATTCGTTTTCCTCGTAGGGCCTTCCGGATCCGGAAAGTCGACCTTCCTGCGTCTGTTGAACCGGGCCGAAACCGCCGACAAGGGCAAGATCTTCGTCGCAGGCAAGGACATTGCTGCGCTGCCCTCGTACCGGGTCCCGTATCTTCGCCGCAACATCGGAAGCGTCTTCCAGGACTTCAAATTGCTGCCCAGCAAGACCGTTTACGAGAACGTGGCGTTCGCCCTGGAAGCGATCGGACGCCCCAAGTCGGCGATCCGTGAGGCGGTGCCCCAGATCCTGGATCTGGTCGGGCTGGGTCGGAAGGAAGCCTCCATGCCCAATGAGCTTTCTGGAGGCGAGCAGCAGCGCGTCTCCATCGCTCGGGCATTCGTGAACCGGCCCATGATTCTTCTCGCCGACGAACCGACCGGAAACCTCGATCCCGCCACTTCGGTGGGAATCATGAAGCTGCTCGACCGGATCAATCGGACGGGTACAACAGTCGTAATGGCCACCCACGACCGGGGCATCGTGGACACGATGCGTCGACGGGTGATCGAACTCGACCGCGGCCGGATCGTTCGCGATCAGGCCCGCGGTGTCTACGAATGAAAGTCGACGGATAGGACCTCGTGGCGATTCGCCTGGATTACATAGTCAAGGAGACGGGCTCCAACCTCGTCCGCAACATCACTCTGACGCTCGCGTCGGTCCTGACCGTCGCCATCGCCCTTGCATTCGTGGGAGTCAGCTACCTGATCGGTGTAGGTATCGAGCAGAGCTTCGGAGGCCTCCAGGAAGACGTCCGAATGTTCGTCTACATGAATCCGAATGCCACCCAGGAACAGATCGACAGCGTCGACAAGGCCCTGACGAGCAGCCCGCAGGTGTCATCGGTGGAATTCCTCGACAAGGAAGCCACCTACGCCGAGTTCAAGCGACTGTTCAAGGACCAGCCCGATTTCATCGACTCGATCAAGCCCGAGGATCTTCCCCAGAGTTTCCGAATCAAGCCCAAGAGCACGGATGCTGACGTGGTCTCGGCGGTGGGTCAGGAGTTCGAAGACCTGACGGGAGTTCGCAGCGTCGAGTACGCGTCCAAGTTGGCCAATGACATCAAGAGATCGTTGGACACCTTGAACGGGTGGATCACAAGATTCGGCTTCGCGCTGATCGGTGTTTCGGTGATGCTCATCTTCAACACGATCCGGACCGCAGTCTTCGCCCGACGGCGTGAGATCGAGGTGATGCGCCTGGTTGGAGCGAGCAACTGGTTCATTCGATTGCCCTTCATTGCAGAGGGGATGGTCCAAGGCCTAATGGGGTCCCTCATGGCCGCGGGTTTGACCTGGACCTTTGACGTTCTGTGGACGCGGAACTTCGTCAACCAGGACGGGCTTGAGCTTCTGAACAACATCACATGGGACACCGGTCACCTGGTGATTTCAGTTGTCATCGTCATTTCGGTCGGTGTCATCGCCGGAGCCATCGGGTCTGGTGTGGCGGTCGGCAGATACCTGCGCATCTGACCTCCAGGCAGACCAGCCCGACTTTGGAGCACGCGCTCATCGATGCTTGGTCCGGAAATGTGGCTTGCACCTCCTTCGGAGCGGGTGCGGGAGTATCGTTGCCTGAGCCACGACAGGAGCATCCCATGGGATTTCTGGATAAGTTCAAGGGACGTGCAGAAGAGGTCAAGAACAAGGCCTCGGACCTCGCTGCAGAGCACGGGGACAAGATCGATCAGGGCATCGACAAGGCTGCCGACCTGGCCAGCAAGGCCACCAAGGGCAAGTACGACGACAAGATCGAAGGTGCGGCCGGCAAGGCCAAGGACGTGGTCGAGGATCTCGGCGACGACAAGTAGTCGCCTGAGGAATTTCCCGTGTGCCGGCCAAATAGGTCATCCGGCCTATACGCGAGCCATCCCTGGATGCCGATTTCCTTTACATGACCAGGTGCTCACACGAGCCGTACCAAGAAGTACCTCCTGATTCGTCCGACTTGGCGACGGCCGATCCGCCGCAGAATTGCTGCAGATCCGGCTCCGTGCTGCCGGGCCGGGCGCGTCCAGGGCGTGAGCGCGGAGCAACCCTGGTCGAGTACACGCTGCTGATAGCCCTACTGGTCATTCCGACCCTGGTGGGCATCAACTTCATCAAGAGCGGAGCGCAGAGCGAGGTCAACCGGACCGCAACCGGGATCAGCTCCAAGACGATTCCGCCGGTTCCCGGGAATCCAGGCGGATGACCTCGTCGTGGAATCCGGCACGCCCGACGAAATAGGGCCTTTTGACCCTCTTGTGAGCATCGGTATGTGCCGATGAATAGGTATGCGGATGATGACGGTGAATGCCGAAGACATCGAGAGCGACAAGTTCGGCTACTACTTTGCGCCTGAGCGCCAGATCACGACTGTCCCGAGAGGCCGTTCAACCGGCCTGCTCGGAGCGCTTGCTCTGGCGATATCGCCCGACGGTCAGCTGCACCCGCTTCCCCTCACCGATCTCGACGAGTTGAACGACCGCGAGACCATGTTCGACTACGACCCCGATCTGGCGGTCGACCTAGACATCGCTCTGGGCTGAAACCGGTCTGGCCAGCGGCCTGCCACGACGCCGTCGCAAGCCCCTCAGGTCCCCATTCGAAGTAGCGGAGCAGTGGCGCTAGCGTTCCCCGGGTCCTTCCCCCGAGGCGCATGTCCATTTAGGAGTTCGATGCCCGCCGCACCAACTGCCGCGCACAAGCTGGTTATAGCTGTTCTGTGTCTGATTGCCCTGGCCGGGTGTTCCGGCCGTGTTCAGCAACCCCGCGACTATGGCGAGGTGAACACCAAGGGAGAGGGCTACTTCGGCAACCTGATGTACGGCTGCACCGGTGTCCAGCCAACTAATGGCAAGTACATCAACGAAACGTTGAGCTCGGCCGACTACTGCAAGTGCCTCTATGACGGCCTGAAGGAATCGGTTCCGTTCTCCGAGGCGAAGAAGTTCGAAGAGGCCCAGGCCGACGCGAAGGCCGGTTCAGAACCTGAAGTCCCCAAGGGAATCGCCAAGGTTCAGCGGGACTGCAAGTCCCAGGCCTGACATCCGTCGGCAGGGTAGGGCTCCGTCGGCAGGGTAGGGCTCCGTCGGCAGGTGGGCCTCCGGGTATTCGGATCACACCAGCGGCGTTGTTCAGGCCTTGCGGCGAGGCTCGGGAAGTCCGACTCTGATGCTCGATTCGGCACTCTGGGGCCAACGAGCACGGGACTTCTCGGCCAACTTGCGCATCAAAGCTATGGCGCCGGGGTCGGAGTCCCCCGGCCGGGCTTCAATGGAACCGTCGGCGATCATTCTGGAAACGATCTCGCGGCCCAGGTCGGTGCGGACGATGGTGAGCGTCCAGTCCGAGTTCTCGCCGATGCCGCCACACGAAATGTCGGCGTGCTCGGCGGCAAAGTCCGGACAGAACATGCACCCCTCACGTGTCCAGGCATGGCATTCCTTGAGGTTGACCTCGCGATAGTCGCCGTTGTCCAGCCACAACTGGAACACACCCTTGATGTTCATCTTCACGATCTGCTCGCGGCTGATTCCGTACTTGGCGTCGAAGAGCTCCTCGAAGATCGCATCATCGAACGTCTTCGAACAGAGCAGGCCGAGGTTGAAGACGATGGGCTTCGAGATCTTGCCCACTTTTCGCGACCACATGACGGGTGGCACCGAGGACTGACAGCTCATGCCGACGAGCGCCAGTCGTTTGTGACCGGCCTCGAGAGCCTCGTCCATCGCCAGGGTGTTGGCCGAGTAGGTGTAGCGGCTTCCGGCGGATTCGAGAATCTGTTCCTTGGTGGAGGCCACACCCGGTCGGGTCTTCCAGGATCCCTTTTCGCCGTCGATGTAGGACACGAGGGATGCGTCGATGTAGTCGTTCTCGAGCGCCCAGATCAGGATCGCAGATACGAGCCCTCCGTCCTGGCCGTTGCGATTGACCGCCTCTTCCGACGCCCGGGTCAGAAGGATGTCCTGGTAGATGCCGGCGACCTCGTCCTCGGCGCGGGTCCGGGCGAATAGGTGGTCATCCGCCTGACCCTCCCACAGTCGGAACCTGGGACATGCCCTGGTGCAACTCGTGCAGCCCTTTTGCCCGTGGATGCAGTCGTCGGGACCGAGCTCATCTTCGAGGTGGAACGGGCGGTAGCCCCCCTGTTCGTGGTTGTAGCCGATCACATCGTGGGGGCAGGCGATGACGCACCCGGCGCAGCCGGTGCAGAGGCCGGTATCGATTACTTCGGCCTTGAGCTCCAACCATTGATTTGTCCAGCGCGTCGCAGCGGTTTCTTCGAGCCTCGCGACCAACGATCCAGGGTCCGACATGTGCATGAACCTACCCTCCGCGGCAGGTGCAGGGAGCCAGCCCGGTGACGTTGTCGATATCGGGACCGAGACCCTGTCGAACCGAATGAGATTCATGTTCTGGGCCGGCGCCATGCCCAAGGCGCTTGACTGGATGACACTTGACCAATCGGTCAAGATTGGGTCATGGACCTGACGTATCCGGCCGAAGCCGAAGAGTTCCGTGGCGAAATCCGACAGTGGCTCGAGGAGCACCTGCCCGAGGGCTGGTTCGACGAGGGCTTCACCATGACCTCCGAAGAGAAGGCTGCCTGGAACGTGGAGTGGACCAAGACCCTCTTTGAAGGGGGCTGGATCTGTGCGACGTGGCCGGTCGAGTACGGCGGTAAGGGACTCTCGACGATGCAGGGCGTCGTGCTCGCAGAAGAATTCGCCCGGGCCCGTGCACCAATGAGAGCCGACTTCTTCGGTGACACGCTGGTCGGACCCACAATTCTCATGAACGGAACCGAGGAGCAGAAGAAGTACTTCCTGCCGAAGATCCTCGACGGGTCCATGCGTTGGTGCCAGGGCTTCTCGGAGCCGGATTCTGGCTCGGACCTGGCTTCGCTCAAGACGAGCGCGGTGAGGGACGGCGATGAATGGGTCATCAATGGCCAGAAGGTATGGACGACCCAGGCGCAGTTTGCCGACTACTGCTTCGTCCTGGCTCGCACCGATCCGGATGTGAAGAAACAGGCTGGCATCTCCTACCTGTTGGTCCCGATGAAGCAGCCCGGGGTTGAAGTTCGGGGAATCATGCAGCCGGACGGAACTGCAGAGTTCAACTAGGTCTTCTTCTCGGACGCCCGTTGTCCG
>JBATWQ010000015.1:0-7672 GCA_049672765.1 Microthrixaceae bacterium
GATGTGAGCTTGTCGAACATGGTGTGGATCAACTCTTCCAGAGCATCACCGGCGACAGATTCCGACTCGAACAATTCGAACTGTCCGCGGGTCAGAAACTCGACGGCGTTCGTCTGGGTGAGCGTCAGAGGTGGATCCAATCGGGGTACCTGTAGAGGCCCGGTCAGTTGGAGGAGGGCTGCAAAGGAGCGAACATCTGCGTAGACGACTCCGTCGATCTGCTGGCCCGTTGCGACGGGAAAGAGTTCGGCCGCGAGCTTTGCGACGGTCGGCAGATCACGCGTGGAACTCCAGTTATGTGGAAAGCGGGTCGGGTTCATTTCGACCAATGAAGCCGGGAAGCGCTCGACAAGGTCCTTGGGCGCCTTGTCGTCAGGAATCGCGAGGTCCAGTGGATCACCGACCCGCACCAGTTTCAGACGTCCATTGTCGACCAGCACCTCGGCCCAGTTGCCGAGATGCCCGCCCAGGTCACGGGTCTCGGACGGATTGCCGAAGAGGAAGAGATAGCGGCGGGGTCCGTCGGCCCCGAGAATCGCTGGGGCCTTCTGGACCGCCAGCAGCGCCGTCTCGCTCTGGTCGTGGGTAGTCGCCACACGAGATGTCAAGTCCTCGAGCCGATCTGCCAGCGGAGGAACCAGCCAGGGTGACGTCAGGTCCGATAAAGAGTCTCTGACCTGACCGAGGGTCGCGTTGGCGTCGACCAGTGGCACTCCCAACTCGGCGAGCTTCGCAAGGTCAATACCACCACCCTGTAGCTGAACGTCCGAGAAATCGATGTCTCCGGCCACTGCACCGGCGGTCGCTGTCAGGCGTTCTCCGGCGTTTACAGAATCCTGAACCGCCGCGAGGTTCGCACCCACCACGGGCAGGATCAGGCCTGAAGACGCCCATAGCGATCCGACCATTCGGTTGGCCTTGATGAAGGAGTCATGGGCTGACTCGAACTTCTGCGCGGACAGGTCGCGATCGCCCCGCTCCGCAGCCTTGAGTCCAGCCTGGACCGACGTCATTGCGCTTTGGATGTGCCTCCACGACGACGCGGCGGCTACTCCGGTGGCTACCAGACATCCGGCGATCACAACCAGCACCGCCGCCATAATCCGTCGCAACTTGCGTCGTCTGCCTGACTTGCTCGACACGTGGATGCGATATCCCGAAACCAAAATCGGCACTGCCGCGAGTAGCGCAACGAGGATCTCGGTTCCGAGGGGACCGGGTACCGATAGAAACAGGGTCAGAAGTGCGGTCAAGCCTGCAATGGCCGAACCGACAATCCGACTTCGCTTGTCAATGACCGTAAGTGCCACGACGCCCAGCAGGGTTGCGAAGCCGACGACGAACCCAAGACCGGTTCCGAAAATTGTGACCAAGGCAGCGCCAACGACGAGAGTCCATCGGCGAGCCCGTAATCCTGCCAGGGCCACGACTGCGACCACGATAAAGCGCTGAGCTGCGTCCGCCCACGGAACAGTCGTCGGCTCCGCAGTTCCCAGCGCCGCGGCCGCAACTGCCAGCCCGATGATGATGAACCCGACAAGGGTCTTGTCGGAGCGACTGAGTTCCTGACGTCTACGCCTGCGTCTGGGCAACTCCGACGCAGGGGCCGCCGGAGGCGCATCCGGATGCACCTCGGTAATCATCGGAGTGAAGCCATCCTCTCGATCCAAGACCTTCAACGCTACAGAATGACCTGTGGAAACAGAACCTCGGCCACCAACATCCAATCCTGAAGCGATTCCAAGGCCATTCCTCGGTTTGCGCGGCATTCCGATACGTTCTACCCGCCTGACCGGATTCGGTCCCTCGCCAGGGAGAACCCTCAATGAAGACCCGTCGCAGTCTCAGCCTCTTGGCGATTGTCGCCTCGCTAGCCCTAGTCGTCAGCGCGTGCAGCGGCAGCGACGAGGACTCCTCCGCCAAGAAGGGCAGAACCAAGACCACCGTCAATGGCAACGCCGCCAAGGACGGTGCCAGAAACGGCTCAGAAAAGGGCGTCGATTCCACGGATGCGGCGCCTAAGTCGCTCAGCGACAAGGATTTCGCAGCTCAACTCGACAAGATCAACGACGAGATCAGAGCGGCCGGGACTGACCCGTGCGGCATTGCCCTGGCCCAGGACACCGAACCTCCCGAGCCGGCCAATCAAACACAGGTGGCCGAAGTCGTCGGCACCTACAGCCTGCTGTTGCGCTCAATGGCCGGAGCGCTGCCTTCAGGGTCATCGGCCAATGCCAAGTCACTCACCAACGCAGCCGACGCCATCGACAAGTCGGCAAAGGACGCCGGCTACTCGGGGGACTTCTTCAGTAGCGAGGGCCTTCGGAAGGTGATGACCGACCCGGGCGTCAACGCCGGGATCACCGAATTCACCGCCGCCACCAAGGACTGCCCCGGGCTAAAGAGCCTGGGTGGAGCCCAGCCGCAGGGCTAGTGCAAAAACTCCGTGGACCGATCCAGTTCCAGTAGGTTCTTCCGCCTGAGGAACGCCAACTTTCTGGCTGTCACAAAGCTCTAGATTCACAACAAGCACAAAGTGGAAGAGACAATTAGATGAAGACAAGACGCAGCATCGCCCTTCTGGTCCTGGTGGCCTCATTCGCTCTACTAGCCGGCGCATGCGGCAGCGACGGCGATTCGAACGCAAAGAAGTCGGACAAGAACACGACCTCGACAACCGAGAACAAGAAGGGTGACGAGCCCTCGGACCAAACCTCAACGACCGCACTGACCACTACGACGGTTGACGACGCCACCTTCAAGACCGAGCTCAGCAAGGTCAACTCCGATATTGACAAGGCCGGCACCGACCCCTGCGCCCTGGTCGAGGCGCTCGACGCCAATCCTCCTACGCCGGGAAACAGCAGCCAGTCCGAACAGCTGGTTGGCACCTATTCGAAGCTTCTCCGCGCAGTCGCCAGCGCCCTCCCTGCCAGCTCGACCGACAACATCAAGGCGCTCAACGGAGCAGCTGACGAGGTCGCCAAGGTCGCCGAGACCAAGAAGTTCGCGCCCGACGTGTTCACGAGCCCAGAGTTCGGCGCAGTGATGAGCGCCCAGAACGTGACCACGGCCCTTGGCGAGTTCTCTGGCCTCGCGCAGAAGTGTGCTCCCCCGACAACCAAGTCCGAAGGCTGAGCCGTCCCGAAGGCCAAGGTCTCTCGACGGCCGAGTCCTCCAATCAGCCGACTACGTCGGGCCAGCGGTCGGCCCAAGGACGTTCGGATTCGATCTGACTTGCAAGACGGATCAACTGTGCTTCCTGCCATGGCGAGGAAATGAAATGAACGCCGATCGGTAGACCGGCGTCGGTCGTGGCGAGTGGCAGCGATATCGCGGGCTGTCCCGTGACGTTGAACATTGCGGTGAACGCCGCCATAGGGGCCGCGTTCATGACCGGCATTGAAGCGTCGTCCTCGGCTCCGATCCAGATCGATCCAACTCGCGGCGGCTCGATTGCCATGGTCGGGGTCACCAGCACGTCGAAGTCCCGACCGAACTGCCCCACCACCGAGCGAGACGCACGCTGAAGTGTCAAAACAGCCTTGGCGTACTCGATCGACGACGTAGCCATCGCCTGCGAATGTGAAGCACGGTTGTGCGGCTCGAGCCGGTCGGGCGCCAATCCGTCATTGCTCGCGGTGATCGTCGACCAAACCGTCAGAAACGCTGATAGGAAGCCACCTGCGTCTGGCCATTCCGGATCTGTCTCGGTGACCTCATGACCCAGATCGGCAAGTAGATCAGCCGTCTCGCTCGCTGCTTGGGAGCACGACGGAGCCACCGGCATTCCGAGCGCGTTGGTCTGCGCGACCCGGATCCGTAGCTTGCCCGGATCCACACCGACCTCGTGTGCCCACGGCCGCTGCGGGGCGGGCGAGTTGCTCCAGGCCCCGCAGTCGAGCAGCGCCATCACGTCGAGCAGCGCTGCGCTGTCCGCGACCGTGCGTGCCAAGACCCCGGATGTGGACGCTCCTACCATCGGTGAGGTGCGATCTGTGATCCGGTGACGGCTGGCCTTCAACCCCACCAGACCGTTGCACGATGCCGGGATCCGGATTGATCCGCCGCCATCGGAACCGTGGGCGATCGGGGCCATCCCCGAAGCGACTGCCGCCCCGGCACCACCAGATGATCCACCGGGAGTGAAGTCCGGGTTCCAGGGGTTCCGGGTCGCACCGAACCGTTGGGATTCGGTCATCGATATCGACCCGAATTCGGGAGTTGTCGTCTTGCCCATCAGGACAAAACCGGCGTCGCGCAAACGGGCTATCGGCAGGTCGTCCTCGACTGCCGGAACCTCGGGTACGGCGTTTGAACCCATCGAGGTCAGCCATCCCTCGACGTTACTCAGGTCCTTGATCGGAATCGGCACGCCGATGAACGGTGGCAGATCGTCGGCGGGTGTGTTCGCGATGACCTCGGCCGCAGCGGCCGCGTCGGCGCGGGCACGCTCGTCGTCCCGCAGCGAGAACGCGTTCAGCTTTGGATCCAGTCTGTCCACCTCAGCCAGGTAGTGATCGAGGACTTCTACCGGGCTGACGGACTTCGTCCGAATTGCTGCGGCACATTCGAGCGCTGAATTGAAGCGAGGCATTGCTCGAACCTATCCGCGCGCGGGACGTCTATGCCGAGTGAATGACGATGTCCGTCACTGATTCGCAACACAAGCTCCCGCCTTCCGGCCTCCCCACCTTCTGGCCTCCCCGCCTCCCCACCTTCTGGCCTCCCCGCCTCCCCACCTTCTGGCTGTCGATGAGCAACCCATCGGCACATGAGCGACCGCCGGTTCGCCAGGGTTCGGTTCCCCATGGACAGGAACTTGGAGAACGACAGTATTGAGTATCTTGATTTCGAGAATCACAGCGCTCACATCCAGCCAACTCGGGCTTGTCACCCGAGAGCAGCTAGCAACCATCGGACTTAGCCCGAGCAACGTTCGCCACCTTGTGACATCACGCCGTCTCGAGTGGATGACACCCCGGGTGCTTGCCCTTGTCGGGTTACCCGTATCTGACAGCGTCCAAGCGTTGTGTGCCGCTCTCGACGCTCGTGGAGTTCTTTCCTCGGACAGCGCTGCCGCTCTCTGGGGCGCTCCGGGGTACGAACTTCTGCCAGCCCACGTCACGAGGCTCCGAGGTGGCCGGGTCCGGTCAAGTCACCTTGGAATAGTTCATGAACCCCGGACTCTGCACCCCGAGCACCTGACCGCCTTTCGCAACATCCCGGTGCTGAGGCCAACAAGGTTGCTGTTCGATCTGGCCGTCACGACGCATCCACAACGGCTGGAACGCACACTCGACTGGATGTGGACCCGGCGCCTCGTCACGATTCCTACACTGGACCGCACCCTGGATCAGGTGGCAGTTCGTGGACGCAAAGGCATCGCAGTGATGAGAGCACTGATCGAACCACGACGCGGTCAGATTCCCTTCGGGAGCAACCTGGAAAGCCGCTTCCACCAGATCGTGGAGCGAGCCCGACTACCCCCATTTTCCCGACAGCTCGATCTGGGAAGCAACCAAGAGTGGATAGGACGCATCGATGTCGTCTCCGAGACCAGACTCTTGATAGTCGAGATCGACTCTGAACGACACCACTCCGCACTGTCGGACAAACGCCGAGATGCCGAGCAGCGGGGAAGACTCGAAACCGCTGGCTTCGTTGTAAAAGTGCTCGACGAGGACGACCTATTCCACAAGCAATCCCAGGTGGTCCGATTGCTGCGACTCTGGCACTCGAAAGCACCGGTCCGAATGCATAAATAGTCGTCGTGCCACCAGCGAACTGGCTGTCATTCAGATACCTGAGCCGATCTCAACGACAGCCAGTTCGTGGGGTGACGGGGTGTGTGGGGTGAAGTGACTTGGGGTGGAGCCGATCAGTGCGAGAATTCAGCGATGTTGCCAGTAGATCTTCCACGCGGATTCGGAGCCTACGTAGCCAACGTGGGGATCAAGGATCTGACAGACGATTTCACCGTCGTCGCATCTGAGGTTCCCTGTAGTTCCTCTGCCGTGTTCACCCGCTCGCGCTTCGCGGGACCGAGCGTCGTGGTATCGCGCCGCAACGCCGCCGATCGCCAGCTACAAGCTGTCGTGGTCGTGTCCAAGAACGCCAACGTCGCGACGGGCGCCGAGGGCTTGGCCAACGCCGAAGAACTCTGCTCATCTGTCGCCCGATCCGTCGGGGTCGCGCCCGATGACGTTCTGATTACCTCAACGGGTGTCATTGGCCGCCAGTACCCGATGCAGCGCATCCGCGACCACCTCGCGCCGTACAGCGCCACCGCCGACTCATCGACAGGCGGTCGGTTGCCGCTCGAACGCCACGACGCGTTCGACGTCGCGTCGGCAATGATGACGACCGACACCCACCCCAAAGTGGCAAGCGCCACCGTGGGAGGCGCCACCGTAGGAGACGCAGCTCGGATAGTTGGTGTCGCCAAGGGGGTCGGCATGATCGAGCCGGACATGGCGACAATGTTGAGCTTCATTTTCACCGACGCTCGGATCGATGCGGACACACTCGATCGGGCATTCCGCTCCATCGTCGATCAGACGTTCAACAGCCTGAGTGTCGACACCGACACCTCGACCTCGGACACCGCAGCAATTCTGGCCAACGGCCTGGCGGGTGACGTCGATCTGGTCGAATTCGTATCCGCGCTGCGAGCGGTTTGTCTGGACCTGACCCGTCAGTTGGCCCGTGATGGCGAGGGTGCGACCAAGCTCCTGGTGGTTGAGGTTGACTCGGCCAGGGACGACGCCCAGGCCAAACGTGTGGCGAAGTCGATCCTCAATTCGCCGCTCGTAAAGACCGCCGTCCATGGCGCGGATCCAAACTGGGGCCGGGTCGCGATGGCGATCGGCAAATGCAGCGACGACACCGATATCGACGAGTCAAGGGTGCGGATCCGCTTCGGTAGCGAGGAGGTGTATCCGGCGCAGGTCGACGAAAATGGGCTCGCCGAACTGGAGGGTTACCTGAAGGGAGACGAGGTCCTGATTTCGGTCGACCTGGGTATCGCTAAAGGAACCGCGACGGTCTACGGATGCGATCTCTCGGACGGCTACGTGAGAATAAACGCCGACTACACAACCTGACGGGGCCACCCGGGCCGAGGAACGCGGGGTCACACCGTGGCCTTGGTCCAATTGTCAGTATCCCGGTGGGGTCGCTTCGACTGATGGGCCCGATCTCTAGGTTTCAGCCGACGACACCGTCGGCGATCAGACGAACCAGCAGGTCGGGATCAACGCCCCAGCCTTCGAGAGCCACGGCGGGATCCGAGCCGATGTAGGCAGGCGTAACCGCTCCCGAGGGCGTGCGGTCGAAGCGAGGTGCGGGGGCCGGCTGAGGAACCCCGGCTACCGACGGGAAGGACCCTCGTTCGATTGCCTGTGGGTGCGCAGGGGCCTCACCCATGTTCAGAACCGGAGCGACGCACGAGTCGGTCCCGGCGAATCTCTCAACCCATTCTTCACGGCTGCGGGTGCCGATGGTGTCCGCCAGGTGTCGACGCAGCGTTGGCCAGTTGGCGCTGTCGTGCTGCTCGGGGAGCTCTCTATCTGTCAACCCGAGCCCCTCCAGCAGTTGGGCGTAGAACTGCGGCTCCATCGCCGCCACCGAGAGCCACTTGCCGTCGTTGCATTCGTAGACGTCATAGAAG
>JBATWQ010000016.1:0-8616 GCA_049672765.1 Microthrixaceae bacterium
CGACGGGGCACTGAGCTCGCCATTTCGACGCCGTTGCGGTCGATGATCGCGCCGCGCTGGCCGGGGGTTACGAACGTCCTGGACCGCTGGGTCCGACCACGTTCAGCGAGGTCCGAACCATCCCGGAACTGGACCCCGAACATCTTGTACGTGAAGACCGACGTCACCACAACGACAACGACACCGATGCCCAGCAGCCGGCGTCTGATCGTGTGCGTCTCGCGGTTCGGGAACGATCCCCCCTGGGTCACGGCCTCACGCCCTCCGACTCGGCACTCTGTGCGACGGAACCCTCAAGCTGCGAACCGTTCTGGGAGTCAGACACTCCATCGGTAGGCGTACCGGACGACAGCGGCGCGACCGGTCCGGGGTCGATCATCCCAAGGTTCCGGGCCTCTGACATGATGCGTTCGGGGGACTCCCGCTCAGCAACAGCGGCGCGCAGATCAAGGCTACGGGCGTTCTCGATACCGATCTGGTTAGAGGTCGCGTCAAGGTGGCTCTGACCTTCGATTCGAAGGCTCTGGATCATCACTGAAAGCAACAGGACCGAGAATGCAGTCACGGCCAGGAGCCACACGAATGCCCGCAGCGAAACGAATCGCTTCGAATGGACCGCGAGGCGGACCTTCGACGCTGCCGGGTTGGTGGTCCCGGTCTTGCGGTCGGCAGACCTGGGTGAGGAAGCTGTTACGGCGGAGTTGCTCCGCGCAGTCGTCCGACGCCCGCCTGCAGATACAGCCTTGCTCGCCGGTGCAGCCTTTCGGGCTGGCGCAGCCTTGCGGGAGGCCGGTGCTGATTTACGGGCGGGCGCAGTCTTGCGGGAGGCCGGTGCAGCCTTACGGGAGGCCGGTGCTGATTTACGGGCGGGCGCAGCCGTACGGGGGTCCGGCCGGCGGGATGTGAAGCGTCGTGACTCGGGGCGCCCCGATGCGGATCCCCTGGAGGGGCGGGTCGCTGTCCGTGCCGGAGCAACGGCGGTTCGTACAGCCGTCATGATGCCTGCTCTGCCAATCGCTCAGCCGCCCGCAGACGAACACTCTCGGCGCGGCGGTTGACAGCGATCTCCTCGGCACTGGCTTTCCAGGCTCCGCGCTTGAGCAGACGAACCGTCGGCACTGCACCACACGCGCAGGGCAGGCCCGGAGGGCAGACGCACCCTCCGGTCTCGGCCTCGCGCAGGGTCGATTTCACGATTCGATCTTCGAGCGAGTGATATGACATGACAGCTAGACGACCGCCCGGAGCGAGTGAGGCGAGGGCCCCGTCGAGTGCTGTCGTCAGCTGTTCGAGTTCGCGGTTTACTTCGATTCGAATTGCCTGGAATGACTTCTTTGCAGGATGGCCGCCGGTTCTGCGGGCAGCTGCGGGGATCGCGGTGCGGATGATGTCCGCCAGCTGTTCGGTATCAACCACCGGGCGGGCGTCGATGATTGCCCGAGCGATCTTGGATGCGAACCGTTCCTCACCGAAGTCACGCAGGATCCGTGCGAGCTCTGGAAAGGAATAGTCGTTGACGACATCCATGGCGCTGCGCGTCTGGCGGCGGTCCATTCGCATATCAAGCTGCGCCGCTCCTCGGTACGAGAATCCACGCTCAACTTCGTCCAACTGGGGGGACGACACTCCAAGATCCATCAACACGGCAATCGCTCCCTCGGTAGTTCTTTCGCTTACAAGTTCTTCAATCCGGTCGAAGCCGGTGTGGACCAGTTCGGTCCGGTCGCTCATCTCTGCGAGACGTCGGGACGATGCACGCAACGCCGTCTCGTCACGATCCAGGCCGAGTAGCCGCAGCCCCGGATTCGCCTCAAGAACCGCCTTGGCGTGGCCAGCTCCTCCGAGCGTTGCGTCCACGTAGAGCCCGGCCGGCAGGTCGGCAAACAGCTCGACGACCTTGTCGAGAAGTACCGGGACGTGATGGAAGTCCGGGGATTCGGCCGAACCTGCTCCGTGTGTGAAATCGCCGGTCATTTGGGCCCTCCACCGTGGTTTCCGGGGTGACCTGAACGGTGAGGCCCGGACGGAGCTTCTCCCGAACTGGATCGGCCGTACCGGACACAAGGGAGGACAGCCTCCCGGCCGCGCGACAACCGCCGGGATGTCTCCCCGGACGGTCCGAACCGACACGGACGGAACTCTGGGCCGACCCTCGCGTCGACCGGGAGGCTGCCCACCGTTGTGACCGGTGGCGTGGAGTGGAGTGGAGTCACTTGGACCGCCCTGACGAGCGCGGCATGCTGCGGAGCTTGTCGCTCAAGGAGAGCCCGCCGTCAGAGTCGCCGAGCAGACGCTTCTGATGTGCAATCCACTCGTCACGATTCCAGATCGACAGGCTGGAGCCATTTCCCACGAGGGTCACCAGTTCACCGAGACCGCTGCGTTCACGGATCTTGGAGCTGAGGACTATCCGATTCTGGGCATCAGGCATGAACTCGGTCGTCAGGCCCAGGATGAAGTCGAACTCGTCGGCGTCCAACGCGTCATAGTCGCGGAGGGCGGCCTCGTACTCCGCCCAACCCTCGGGCGTGTAGATCACCGTGCGGGGCGGCCGAATGCTGATGAACCCACCGTTGCGAAATTCATCCCGGTACTGGGCAGGCAGGTTCATTCTTCCCTTGGGATCAATCTTGTGATCGAAATCTCCGTAGAAGCCCATGCCACCGCTCGCTAGGTAAACGAATGCGGAACAGAAGCCCGGCGATCAACCCACCCCACTTTAACTCCGCTGCGGGACAATCTAACCCACTTCACTCCACCATGCGAGAAGTTTCGGGCCTCTCAAAGGGAAAATTCGCGCCAATCGCGCGACCATCACCGCTGACAGCGCGATTTCAATTCGATTTTGGGCGCGCAAAGGCACTTTTGGGCGAATCCGATGCTCCGTGGGTCAGCGACTCAGGGAAGGTGCGAGAGCAGGCACTCCACCATGCTCCACCCGTCATCCACCTGATTTTCAGGGGATTCGGCCGTCTGGGTGCGAAGTGCACCCACGTTCTGGGTCAGACGACGCTCGACTTCCTCAGCCGCAGACCCAAGGTCCACGAGATCGAGGATCGTCGTCGGATCCCAGCGGAGGTAAGCGATGCATTGGAACTTGGCGCCCTGACGGGTTCGCCTCTGGGAGATGCCCACGAGCTTCGTGGATCCTTGACTCACTTCACCGGGACCCAGTGCGGCAAAACAGACGAGCCGGGAAAGTTCGGCGTCTGAGATACCGCCGGTGTGCACCGTCGTGTCGGACCAGCCATATTCCGCAGCCACCCGGGCCCAGCAACGTCCAATCCACAGCGACGAAAGCGTTACATCATCGACCCAGAGGGGGTCGTGAGCTGGAATGAACACATCGACCCAACACTGGGCGGAGGGCTGCATACTCACCACTCCGCCGCCGGATCGACGTTTCGCAATCTCGACTCCGGCCGACCTCGCCCGTCGGGAATCGACCAATTCGAGACTCTGGGTACTACCGAGCACGAGCGAGGGCGAGATGACCTGGTTGACCCGCACGAGTCTTCTGGAGAAGTCGGGCTTGGCATCGTGTAGGTCCTGGGCGGATCCGCTGCGCCGCTCTACGTCCCAGCGCAGTTCCGATTCGCCGTCACTCCCCGCAGGGCTTCCCGCTGCCATTCGAGCTCCATCCCATACCGGGCACATTTCACCGGTACCGGAGGCTATCGTCGCCCTCGATGCCGGGTTTCTCGTTCCCCACCTCCCGCCGACGACGGGCCGCCCGAGCTGTTGTCCTGGACCCCGAGAACCGGATCCTGTTGATCAATGCCAAGGATCCGGCCGGCCCGGGCAGCGCCGACTGGTGGGAAATTCCGGGTGGAGGTGTCGACCCGGGCGAGAGCACCGCCGAGGCGGTCAGACGCGAGCTCTGGGAAGAAGCCGGAATCGCCGAAGCCGAGATAGGGCCCTGCATTTGGATCCAGGCCGTCGAGTTCACTTTCGGCGGCTGGCACTTCGAACAGGACGAGTGGGTACACGTGGTCCGCTGCGACGGAACGTCCGAAGGACCACGGGGGCTTGAAGCTCTTGAAGCTCTCGCGTTCGGGGATCAGCGGTGGTGGCACCTCGACGAGATCATGGACGTCCGGCCACGCACCATCCCCTACCGGATGACCGAGTTCCTGCCCGATCTGATCAGTGGCGCTGTGCCGCTGGATCCGATCGACATCTCTCCCAACGCCGAACACATAGCCAAATGGCGAGGTGTGGCCTCCTGATGGCGGGCGTCACCTACTGAGCAGAACCTCGCCCACGGTGAACCGGTCGAGAATTTCGGTACTCGGCTCCCTACCGATGCCCGCACCCAGCGGAGCGCTGATCAGGCCTACGTCATCGCACTCGATCGGATCACACACGTCGACGGCGAAGTAGTTGCTGCTGGGTCCCAGATCGGTGGGAAGCGAAGGGGCCAGAGGTGGCGAAGGATCCGGTGCAGATTCGGACATAGGCTCGGACGCCGATCCCCGGACCGACCCCTGAGCCGGTGACAGTGCGAGTGCGGACGCGACGGCAAGTGCCCCTGCCCGGCCGATGCCGGTTTCGAGCATTCCTCCCACGAACACCGAAAGGCCCAGGCCCATTGCGGTTCGCCCGATGGCCACCGCAGACTCGATTCCACCGAGTCGAATGGCTTTGATCGACACCGCTGCCCCGGCCCGCTCCCGGGCCAGAGCTCTTAGGGCTGCCAGCGATGTAACCGATTCATCGAGCGCCACCGGAGTCCCGAGCCGAGCGGCCTCCTCTCCCAGCTGCGTCGGCGTCAGCAGCGCCGGGAATGGCTGTTCTATATATGCAAGGTCCAACTCGTCGATCCATTGGATCTCGGCCGCGGTCGCATAGGCGCCGTTGGCGTCTGCTGCCACCGGGAGCGGATGAACCGCGTCCATCACGGCTGCAAGCACGTCTCGGTCGTGGCCGGGGGCGATCTTCACCTTGACCATCGCGGCCCCGGAGCGGACCTGGGCGGCTGCTCGCTCTGCGATCCGCTCCGGGGTTTCACCCACTGCTGCGATGACCGCGCAGCGCTCCAGCGGCGTGTGCGCCGCGCCCAGATACGTCGTCAGCGAGGCTCCTCGTCCCCGTAGATAGGCATCGAGGCGGGCATCCCGCATCGCCGCGCCCGCAGCTGGTGTTCCCGGCAGAATCTCCATCTGGTCGGAATGGTCCCCGCGCAATACCCGGGGCCCGATGATGTGTACCAGCGAGTCCCATGCCTCGTCGGTTGTCTCGGTCACGTAACCGGACCCAGTCAGGGTCGAGCACTCACCCCAACCCCGGACACCTTCGAGGCTGGTCCACTCGATCAGGATGACATCACGCAGGGATTCTGATCCGTGGAACGCGTCATGGGAATGCACGAGTGGCAGAGCCACCCTCACCAGCCGGATAGCTGACGCCGAACCGACGGAAACTTCAGCCGGGCCCATCAGTGTCGTAAAGCCATCATTGTCGTGGGCCCATCAGTCGTGGTGCCATCAGGGCTGCCAGGTCATCAGTGCTGCGAGGTCACGCCCGGCCAGGCCCGGCACCATCGAAGGTAGGTCACCAGGTCCTCGGGCTCGGCTGCCCGACGGCCGTCTCCCCCATAGGCGGTGACCATCCGGAATCGCATGTACTCCCGATCCGGCACGGGAAGGAACGGGAATCGCGTCCACCAACGGTCAGGAGCGAGTAGGACCATCTGTCGAGCTGCGGTGAGCCAGAGGCCGGGATGGGTCAGGACGGCAGTGACCATCGCAAGGCTGAAGCCGGTTCTGGATCCACGAGACACCTGTTCACACTTCCTTTATGACTGCAGGGCCCTTTCGGGCTGCAGGCTTTCCAGGCCAGATTCCGCCCGGGTTCCCGAGGCTTCCTGGTCAGTCGGCTGTCATCGGTCGGTCACACCCTAGTGCCGCCCTGGCAACCGCGGCCGCCCCCAGAATCGGCCCATTGGCGCCGTTGCCGGCGGGGATTATCTGCAGGCCGCGGCTGAAGTCGAGCCTTGCGCAGCGGTCTGCCTCGGCCTGGGCTGCACGGAAGAAGTCGTCTCCGAATCCGAGCGCGACCGAGCCGGCGACGACCGCCAAGCGAAGGTCCAGTAGCGACGCCGTCGATGCCAGAGCCCGACCGACGAGCAATCCGCATCGGTGCCGAAGCGCAACCGGGGCGAACTGTGCAGCGACGCCGGTGGCGGCAAAGATCGCCGATCCCGAAACCTGCGCCTCGAGACAACCTCTCGTCCCGCACGGGCAGGGCCGACCCAGAGGATCCACGATCACGTGACCCAGATGCCCGGCATTCCCGCTGGCACCATCGACCAGTCTGCCGTCCAGGACAATCCCACCTCCGATACCCGTCGATACCACCAGGGCGATGAAATTGTCGACCGAGCGCGCAGCTCCGAGCCACCGTTCGCCCAGAGCGAGGGCCTTGGCGTCGTTTTCGATGTGCACTGGAAGACCGAAGGCATCGACGAGCCTGCTGTGCAGTTCGAACTGTCTCCATTGGGGAATGTTCAGCGGCGAAACGGTCACGCCGGAGCGTGTCATTGGACCGCCACACCCGACGCCGACAACCTCTGGAGTCAGTCCGGATGATTCGATGGCCGACTCGGTCAGCCGACGCAGCGTCTCGAACAGGCCCTCGGGACCATCTCCCCCGGTCGGGCAGGTCCGTCCCCCGACGATGTCACCATCGGGGGTGACCACGGCTGCCGCCAACTTGGTGCCCCCGATGTCCACAGCTGCGACGACCGGAGCCGACGCTCGACTGCGGGAGCGAGATGAGTGAACGACCATCGGCGCAAGGTACAACCTGGGCGGGCACCGAAATTCGCGCACGCCGTGATCAAGCCCGCGGGGCGGCGGTCCACCAAGCTCTGGCAGACTTGGTCGCTACCGACCCCGGAAGCGACCCGATCGGCGGTCGGGCTGCCCATCGGAAGGGATCCCAGTGTGACCACGACCTCGATCGACCCACCCGAATCGCGGGTCTTCACGGAGATGTTCGATGCAATCTGCGCGAACGTCGAACGGGTCATCCATGGCAAGAGCGAGACTGTCCGGCTCGCGGTCACATGCCTGGTCGCTGGTGGCCACCTGTTGATCCAGGATGTCCCTGGAGTTGGCAAGACAGCGCTCGCCAAGTCGCTCGCACGGTCGATACAGGGCGAATTCGGTCGGGTCCAGTTCACCCCGGACCTGCTTCCCTCTGATGTTCTCGGCACCTCGGTGTGGAACCAGAACGCCGGCACTTTCGAATTTCGTCACGGGCCGGTGTTCTCCAACCTGCTGTTGGCAGACGAGATCAATCGCGCCTCACCCAAGACCCAGTCGGCGCTGCTCGAGGCAATGGCCGAGAAGCACGTGACGATCGACGGTTCCACCTATTCGCTGCCGGACCCGTTCATGGTGATCGCCACCCAGAACCCACTCGAGCATCAGGGCACCTATCCCCTGCCGGAAAGCCAGTTGGACCGGTTCCTGATGCAACTTTCGATCGGATACCCCGACAGAAAGTCGGAGCTGACCCTGCTTTTGGATCCCGAACAACCCGAGTCTCTCCCAAGGCTGAAACCGGTCGCGACCACTGGCGACGTAACCATGATGCGCCAGGCTGCCTCGGCGGTTCATGTGTCCGATGCACTGGCCGGCTATCTGGTCGAGCTGGCCCACAACTCACGCAGGTCCGGCGACTTCGCGCTCGGTGTTTCACCACGTGCCCTACTCGGGCTGCTCAGCGCTGCGAAGGTGCACGCTGCTGCGTCGGGACTTGGTTACGTGACACCCGACGACATCAAATATCTGGCCGCCCACGTACTTTCGCACCGCGTCGTTGTTTCGGCCAATGCCCGACTTGCCGGGGTCGACGCCCGCCACGCACTTGGCGAGTTGCTCTCAAAGACCGCCATTGTGAGCTGAAGCAGATGGCTCTCCGGTTCCGTCTCGTCCAGATGCTCGCGGTCGCGGCCCTGCTCGGAGTCGCCGGATACCTCTTCGGGCTGACCGAGGCGAGCGCCCTGGCAATCGGGCTTGTCGGCGTGATTGCCGCCTCGTGGTTCCGATCGCTCCTGTTAAGAGCCGACCTCGACATAGAGCGGATCGTGACCCCGTCGCGCTGCTACGTCGGCGACGGGGTCACCGTCGAATTGATCACAAGGAACAATTCACCGAAGCCGAGCCCCGCGGTCGTCTTTGTCGACGCCATTGACGGCAAGTTGACTGCGAGCATCCAGCTCGGACCCCTCCAGCCGGCCGAGGCTGCCAGATCGTCCTTCTCCCTGGCAACGGATCGCCGTGGCCTTCTCAAGCTGGGTCCATTGAGCGCCGCGACGATCGATCCATTCGGATTGACCACCCGAAGGCTGGAATGTCGGACACCCGACATGATCGTGGCGGTCCGTCCCAAGGTCTGGGCCCTTCCTGAGGTTGATCTGACCAGCAGATCCGGAAGTGACCAGATTCGGTCCAGCGGCGTTGACCACCGAACGGGTGACGATGAATTCTCATCGCTGAACGAGTACACCCCGGGCGACGACGTCCGACACATTCACTGGCCATCCACAGCACGCATGGGACGCCCGATAATCCGGCGCAACGAACCGATGGCCGAGCGCCATTCGAC
>JBATWQ010000017.1:0-23019 GCA_049672765.1 Microthrixaceae bacterium
GCTCTCTGTCGGGGCCGCTCAGGGTGAGCGCCGCGCCGAGTGCGTCGGCCGTGGCCGCGACGTCGAATGGATTGACTCCGAACGCGCACTCCTTCAGCTCGCTCCACGCGCCGGCCTGGGTGGACAACACAAGCTGGCCGGAGCGCCCGTTGATCGCCGGGCCTTCCTTGGCCACCAGATTGAGACCATCTCGGATCGGGTTCACGAGCAGCACGTCGTAGCGGCTCAAGGCCGCGACCGACCTTGGGAAGTTGTCATCGGTGTTCAGCCAGACGGGCTGCCAGTCTTCGGTTCCCCAACGCTCGTTGACCCGGCGAGCGGCGTCGAGCACCTCATCGCGGTATCGGGCGTATTCGGCCACACCCTCACGCGACGGGTAGCAGCAGGCGAAGAACACGACACGACCCCGAAGTTCTGACCTTCGATCGAGTAGCAGGTCGAAAGCCTCGAAACCCCGGACGATGTTCTTCGACAGCTCCATCCGGTCGACGCGGACGATCAAGTCCCGATCGCCCACCAGAGCCTCGATCTGATCCAACTCGGCACGGCATTCCGGGGATTGCGCGACCTGGCGGATGTCGGAAATGTCGCTCGAAAGCGTGGACGTGAACACCTTGGCCCCCACGCCAGGCTCGCCAAGATCCGCTCCGTCGGAGAACCTCGCCACGGACTCGCGGAAGTTGGCCGCCCAGTCGGAAGTGTGAAAGCCGCAGGCGTGGTGAGCCATCAGCGAAGCCAGCATTTCGCTACGCGCATCGTCTGGCATGACCCGCAGGTTCTCGGGCCCGGCGAATGGCGTATGGAGAAAGTGGATCAACGTGAGGTCGGGTCGCTCCTTCGACAGCGTCTGGGGAAGGAGGGTGAGGTGGTAGTCCTGGATCAGGACGGTTGCCCCGACCGGTGCGACCTGCACAACACGTTCGGCGAACTCGCGATTCACCCGGCGGTACGCGTCCCACGCGACCTGCCAGTCGTCGCGATAGGAGGGTGACCGCACCAGGTCGTACAGGCCGTGGTGAAGGAACCAGAGGGTGCCGTTCGAGATCACGTCGTAGTGAAGTCTCTGGTCCTCGGGGTCGAGCGCGATCAGTTCAACCGAACGGTCAACCAGCGAGCCAACAGAATCGCCAGCAGAATCGCCAACCGACGAGTCCACTGAAGAGCCCGCCGACGCGTCGGCGTCCTTGCTGGCTGTGGCGACCAGTCGGTCTCCGTCGGTCATGGCGGCCGCAATCCATTTGGCTCGGCCCGAGTCGAGCAGCGGGGCCAGACCCGAGATGAGCCCTCCGCCTCCCCGCTTCGCAACGGGCTGTCCGTTCGAGATCTCGTAGCTGACCGGCCCGCGGTTGGAAACGATCACGATTGCGTTGCCCGGGGCGGGAGTGTTCGAGGTGTCGTCCATGGAAGCTGAGCCTAGAAGGGCGGATCGGGGGGCGTTATCGACCGGAGACTCTCGGTTGGACGGCACTGCGCCATCGAGGGCGGGTAGTCCTTGGCCGTCGGTGTGGTCGGCTGTACGGCAGGCCCTGACACGGCGGGCATGGCCGGCCAATAGGCTCGTCGCCATGAGAGTCCTGGTAGCGCCGGACAAGTTCAGGGGAACGGCATCCGCCCCACAGGTCGCGGCCGCCATCGCCGAGGGACTCACCGGGGCAGGGCATCGGGCAACGAGTCAGCCACTTTCCGACGGTGGGGAAGGGTTTCTCGAAGTTCTCGGTGGGGCCAATCGGTCCACGACAGTCACAGGACCCCTCGGCGACGAGGTCGAGGCAGGCTGGCGCCTGGCATCTCGCACAGCCGTCATCGAAATGGCTTTGGCCTCCGGGCTTTCGGTGGTGGGCGGCGCAGACTCGAACGATCCCGTTGCGGCCTCCACCTATGGAACGGGCGAGCTCATAAGCGCGGCGCTCGACGCCGGCGCCCGGAAGATCCTTCTCGGGGTGGGAGGCTCGGCCTCTACCGACGGCGGCCTGGGAGCCCTTCGTGCGCTTGAGCCCATGCATCGCCTGCGCGGGGTCGACCTCCAGATCGCATGCGATGTCCGACTCAATGTCCTGGAGGCCGCACGGGTATTCAGCCCTCAGAAGGGTGCCACCTCGGCTCAGGTTCAACTACTCGAAGGGCGCCTGGCCCGACTCGCCCAGATGTACGCGGATGATTACGGCACCGACGTGGTCGACCTTGAAGGCGGTGGCGCCGGCGGTGGACTGGCCGGGGGTCTGGCCTGTGTGGGCGGGATGCTGTCGTCGGGGTTCGACCTCGTTTCCGAAGCTGTCGATCTGGACGAACTGATCGAGTCAGCAGACCTGGTGATCACGGGCGAGGGCTTTCTCGACGAGGAGTCGTTCCACGGCAAACTCGTCGGAGGGGTCGTCGAGATGTGCCAGTCGATGGACACACCGGTAGTGGCTGTGGTCGGACAGTCCTTCGATGACGCCGAGCGACGTGTCCCCACGGTTTCGCTGGTGGAAAGTTTCGGATGGGACGCTGCGATGGGCGACACGATCGCGTGTCTGATCGCCGCCGCACCGCGAGCGGTTGGCCTCATTGGGTCCCCCGGCGACTAGCTGGCGCACGAGTTTTCGCAGGAGCGACAGCTGCGCAGCCCTGGATGCGGTCCGGAACGGGGTGGTACCGGCTCAGGACTCGACCGCTCAGGGGCGGGGCGGTAGCGGCTCAGGACTCGACGGCGCTCAGGTGGTTGCACCGGCCCCGGTAGGTGGCGACCTCGACCATCGGAGGCCGCTCGCTCAACTCGACCGTCATCGGGGCGTGGCCCGGCGTGACGAGCGTTGTTGACTCAGCAACTAGAGCGGGGTTGACACGCTTCAGAATTGTCTGGGTGATCGCCATCGCCTGAGGACTCAGCTGGGTGAGGGACCTGTTGCGGTGATGTCGGACCTCGAGGTCGACCTGTACCAGGCCTCCAAGTCCGAACCTGTCAGCCAGGTCGATGAGAAGACCAACCTCGACCCCGTAGCCCTCGACGAAGGGCAACTGCTCCAGAACCGACCGTCGACCCCCGTACTCTCCGGAGAGAGGCTGATGCAGCCCCGCGAGTTCGGGAAAGAACATCGAAAGAAGGGGACGGGCAACCAATTCGGTGACCCGTCCGCCGCCTTCACGTTCCCGTTCGGGTCGCCGGTAGAACCCCTTGGCGAGGTCGACGTCTGGTTCGCACATCAGTGCGCCGAGGATTCCGGTGACGAACCTGGACCCAAACTCCGAGATGTCACTATCGCACCAGACGATCAAGTCGCTGTCGGTCACGAACAACGATTTCCAGAGGACCTCGCCCTTGCCATGCCCGGTCCCGTACCTGGCAAGCACGTCGGCGGAGTGGACGACCCGGGCCCCTGCCCGTGCGGCGACCGCCCCGGTCTCGTCGGTCGAGTGATCGTCGATCACGACAATCTCGTCGACGGCTCCTGTATCGAGTAGCTCTCGCTTGAGAGTCTCCACGATCGCTCCGACGGTCTCGGCCTCGTTGCGTGCCGGTAGGCAGACCGACGCCGTGGTTGTTCCCTTGGCGGCGATAATTCGCTCGATCGAGAACTCACGGTGATGGAATTCACGGATGCCCGTTGGGGTGGCATCGGCTGAACTCACCTGGTCCGTCACTTGCCGCACCGCTCCCATTTCGCATTGCCAAGGGCCGTTTCCCGACGAAACAGCTCATCTTCAAGCTAGTGGCGGGAAGCATCAAGGTGCCCACGCGGTTTCACACCGGTACGATCAGCCGTCACATCGTCGGCACAGACAGCCGCCCAGGAGGCCCAGATGAGCGTAAGCATCCGAATCCCGACCACACTCCGCACGTTGACCGGTGGATCGTCCCAGGTTGAGGTCGACGGCGCGACTGTGGCCGAGGTGCTGGAGTCGCTCGAAGCATCCCACCCGGGATTCAAGGAGCGCCTCTTCGACGAGGACGGTTCGCTGCGCAGGTTCGTCAACGTCTTCGTGGCCGACGACGACGTTCGTTACCTCGACGGCGTCAGCACTCCTGTCCCCGACGGGGAAACTGTTTCGATCATTCCTGCGGTGGCCGGAGGCTGAGGTCCCCGGCTCGGCTCACGACGTGGCAGCCAGGGTCTCCTCACGGGTCGGGCCGAGCGGCGCCGGCGGTTCCCGCTGATCCCGCTGTTGGAAGACGGTCATGACCCTTCCGATCACGTCGGAATTTGTCATTAGCGAGTCGGGCGCCTCCAGAAGATTGAACATCCTCAGGAAGGCTCGCAGCACCACTGGGTCGACCCGAATCGCCGGAAACAGCCCATCAGTCAGCAACTCGCGCATGAACCGGGCCTGTTCCAGGCCTTGATCCTCGGCCGACGGGTCGGTCGCCACAGCTTCCGACTTGGTGGTGGAGCCCCCAGCGTTGCCTCCAGGCTCAGCCGGTTCAGACTGTGATGACCCTCTCGTGTCGCCGGTCATCAGTTGGGCATTCAGCCGGTCCTGGGAGACCGCTGCCCGGTACCAGGGATAGATGTGCTCGGCGCTTGCGGCCTCGAATGCGAGCGATCTTCCTTCGTGGTCCAGTCCAAACTTGTCGAGCGCCTCGGTGAAAAGCGACGCCTGGACCATCGCGAGACTGCAGCCACGTCCGTAGATCGGGTTGGTGCAGGTGTGGGCGTCGCCAATGGCGTGGAGCCCGAGAACGAGCGGTCGACCTGTGTCGTCGAGGAATGTCCTCAGCTGGTTCACCAGTCCGGCCATGACGCTCACGTCGGTGACCGGCTCCGAGATCGACTCGTCGACCTGTGCCCCAACCGATGGGATGAGTCGCGCGATCCGTAGGAACCGATCCGGGTCGATGAGCGCCTTTCTCATCTCCGGGTCCCCACTCAAGGCGGCCAGGGTCACCGAGAACGTCCGATTGTCGCCCTGGAACACGCCGAATTTCAGATACCCGAGGTCTCCGCCGATCGGTCCGGTCTGTGGGGGCAGTTCGGCCCCGTCCAAAAGCTTGAAGAACCTCGAGAAGTAGACGATCCCGGTGTCCTCGCGCTCCTCGGGGAACACCACCCCATCAAGGTCCAACATGGCCGACAGGTCGCCACGCCTGCCCTCTGCAGCGATGACGATGTCGGCTTCCAGGGCTTCGCCGTCATCGAGTACCACGCCGGTCACGCGCGGGATCGGTGAGGCCGTTTCGGGCTGGGCAACGATGAGGCGAACCGCTGCTCGACCATGGAGGAGAGTCGCCGAATGTTCCTCCAACACGATGTGTCTGAGGGTCCACTCGAACGTGGTGCGTCGACAGGCAAGCGCCACCAGATCCTCGTCGCGGGTCATCGGGGAGCGATCCATGCCTTCGGGAAGCATCTCAATGAAGTTCATCGGAGTCGCGCCGGCGTCACGGAGACGGTCAAGCACGTCGGGGTGCTGGTCGCGGAGCAGGTTGCGGAGTCTGGCCAGGAATGCATGGGAATGGCGGACCTGAGGTGCCCCCGCCCGAACCCAATTGAACGCCTCGCCCGGATCTTCGGGAAGTGGAGTGTCGTCCCGTTCGACAAGTACGACTTCGTGGCCGGCCCGACCGGCAAACAGCGCGACGCCGAGGCCTGCAATTCCTGCCCCAACCACAACTATTCGAGCCACTGATCCCCCCCTGGGGCCGATTCCGTTGAACCGTAACGGTCATGACCCCGGGCCATCAAAGTTGGGCTCGGCGGACCTCGTATAGATCGAGGCTTAGACTCCGAACATGACTGATCCCTCTGTTCCATCCATCGGTCTCGCAGTTCTGCACCTGTTCTTCCACGTTGATCCAGATACGGATCGTGAAGCAGTGCTAGCTGCCATATCCGCAGCGCAGGGGCAGGAGGTCCAGGTGGTGACCGCCGCTCTACTCGGACACAAGTCCGACGTCGCGGTGTTGGCGGTGGCCGATGATCAGTGGAAACTCCGTCGACTGCAGACCGCTCTGGTGGCCGCCGGGCTACGACTGACCGAGTCGTATGTGTCGCTGACGGAACTGTCCGAATACGCCCAGGGAGTCCCAGAAGCGATGCGTCAGGCCCGGCTGTACCCGGTTCTGCCGATCCCTGACAAGCCGGTCTTCTGCTTCTACCCGATGTCGAAGATGCGCAACGTCGGGGCCAACTGGTACGAACTCGACTTCGATCGTCGCAAGGAACTCATGTACGAACACGGCGGTTCCGGACGCAAGTTCGCCGGCCGCGTCGTGCAGCTGATCACTGGCTCCACGGGCCTGGACGAGTACGAGTGGGGCGTGACCCTCTTTGCCGACCTGCCGGACACGATCAAGGAGATCGTCTACACGATGCGATATGACGTCGCTTCGGCCCAGTACGGACTGTTCGGACCGTTCTACATCGGAATGATCGATTCCCCCGACTCGGTCCTGACAGAGGTCGGTGTTGGTCCTCGTGGCTAACGCCGGTCACCTGTAGCTCCCATGTGCCGCCGCCCCTGGAGGCAGAACATCGGGCGGCGGAGGGTCCGGTCGTGACCAGGTCTGCCCCGGTCCCGGCGAGCCGCAGTCGTCGTGGTCACAGAGGCCCCGCAGGTTGGGTGCGACTGGTACTCGGCTGGTTGGTGATCGCCGTGGCGCTGGCGGTTGTAGTGGTCGAGACGGCCGGGCGAAACGTTACCGAGGGGATCGCCGAGGACCAGATCCGCGCGGCCGGTGTCGCCGGCGAGGTCGAGGTCACAATCGGCCGGTCCTGGTGGCAGCCGAGCATCATCGGTGTGTTGCTGTTCGACACGCTGGACCGGGTGGATGTTCGACTCACCGACGCCCGCCTCTACTCGACGCAGGTCCACGAAGCTGACTACGTACTGAAGGACCTGGGACTCGACCTCTCGATCAGAGAGAGGACGGTTAGAGCGACGTCGCTCGGTTCCGGTTCGGTGAGGGTTCTGATCGACCCCTCAGCCGTCGCAAAGATGGTGGGGGGAAAGGCTTCGATACAGAACGGTCGACTTCTTCTGGCCGGGTCGGGCGAGCCGGTCCGGATCCGCATCGTCGGAAGCAACTTGGTCCTCGACGGCGCGGCCATCGCGGAGCTTTCCGGCAGCGACTCTGTGTCTCTGCCGGTGGTTGATCCCCAGATTCTCCCCTGCACCCCAAAGGTCAGGATCGTCGACCGCTTCATCGAACTCAGTTGCGCCGGAAATAGGTTGCCGGGCGTGCTGGCGAGTTCCTTAGGGGTGATCGCTAGCGGGGGACCTGTAGGGCCGGGCGGACCGGGTGGAGAAACGGGGCCGGGGGCCGAGTGGCCTCCGGGCGGCGACGAGCTGGCTCCTCCTGCAACCCTCGAGCTACCTCCGCCGACAGAGGACAGCCCGACCACCGACGCTCCGGACTCCACTCCACCGAATTCCGAGAAGACGACTCCCGGAGCGGCAGACCCAAATGCGAACCCCAAAGAGACCACGACCCCGGCTGGAGGTGGATGAATTGTCGATGAACGACGACGAGCTGTTCCGGAAGTACTCGCAGGAACTTGCAGACGCAATTGATGGTCAGATTGAGGGATGGGTGACACGTTCCGTCCGTAGCCGGTGCGCGGCTGCCGGGGTCGAGTTGACCGACGAGTTGGAAGTGGCCCTGAGCCGCGCCGCACGCACGTGTCGGGTCGACGTTGGTGCTCGGATGAAAGACCTTCTCACGTCCGACATCGATGAGCAGCGGACGACGCCGCTGGCGATAATCCGGTCCTCGATCCACTATGCGGCTGACATCCTGGCGAGCGCAGGGGCGGGTCCGGTCGAGCGCGACGAGTTTGAGCGCCGTTCGTTCCCAGATGACATCTACGCCCTCAGCCCGGCGTCCATGTCCGACGTCGACGAATCACTCGCCGAACCGGCGATCGTCTGGGGTGCAGCGAAGGCGCACATTCACCGATCCCGCCACCGCTGACTGCCTAGCTTCGAGTCCATCTCGCCAGGCTCACGCGCCCAGGCCCACGCGCCGAAGTCTCACGCGTCGAGGCCCACGCTCCGAAGTCTCACGCGTCGAGGCCCACGCTCCGAAGTCTGATGCTCCGAGGTCTCCCTCGCCGCGGCCCGTTGCTGTACCAAAGGGTTTGGTCTTTCAGTTCGATCGGCCACAGCGCAGGGCCTGCAGTCGACCTGTCGGACCGGTTCGAAGATGTAACCGAACGGCTCAAGCCCGGAAACATTCGTGAAACACACCCTACGTATGTTGCCACCGACGACATCGACGGGGTGTCAATCAACGAAGGGCTCAACATGAATTCAGGTGATATTGCATGGGTGCTTGCCTCGGCGGCACTCGTACTGTTCATGACGCCGGGCCTCGCCTTCTTCTACGGAGGAATGGACCGGAGTCGGAACGTACTCAACATGCTGATGATGAACTTCTGGTGCTTGCTGGTGATTCCGGTGCTCTGGGTGGTCGTCGGCTTCTCCATCGCAGGAGGTGACGCCGGTGCCAGATGGTTCGGAGGATTCGACGCAGCGTTTCTCGGCAACCTGAACCTGGGTGTCAGCGGCGGAGTGGATTCGCTCCTGACGATCGCATTCCTCGGAATGTTCGCGGTCATCACCCCCGCGCTGATCTCGGGTGCAGTGGCCGACCGGATGAAGTTCGGCGCATGGGCGATCTTTGCTCCGGTGTGGATGCTGTTGGTCTTCGCACCCGTCTTCAAGTGGGTCTACGGAGGATGGCTCGGAGCCCGAGGCTCTCTCGACTTCGCCGGGGGAACCGCCATCCACGTCAACGCAGGGATCGCAGCCCTGGTGGCGGTCGTGATTCTGGGCAAGCGCAAGGGTTGGCCAAAGGAGGGACACGCTCCACATTCGATGCCGCTCGTGATGATCGGAACCGGAATCCTCTGGTTCGGTTGGTTCGGCTTCAACGCCGGATCCGCGCTTGCCGCCAATGGGACCGCGGTCCAGGCGTTTCTCAACACCTTCGTAGCCGCGGCAGCGGCAGGGCTTGCCTGGGCGCTGGTCGAGCGGGTCCGGGACGGTCATTTCACCAACCTGGGCGCCGCTTCGGGAATCGTCGCCGGGCTGGTTGCGATCACCCCTGCCTGCGGCTTCGTCTCGACGATGCCGGCGATCATCATCGGCCTGATCGCCGGAGTGGTCTGCTGCTTCGCAGTCCGGATCAAGTTCAAGGCTGGCTTCGATGACGCCCTCGACGTGGTCGGAGTCCACTTCGTCGGAGGACTGGTTGGCTCGCTGTTGATCGGATTCTTCTCGGATGCCGACTACTTCGGAACAGAGAACATGAGCGGACTGTTCTACGGCGGCGGTCTGAAGCTCCTCGGTGAGCAGGCGCTGGCGAACGGCGTGACGATCATCTACTCGGGTGTTATCACCGCAGTGATACTGCTGGCGCTCAGGGCCACGATCGGAATCAGAGTCAGTGAAGAGGTCGAGGATTCGGGCCTTGACGTAGCTGAACACGCAGAGACCGCATACAACTCGGGTGAACTCACCATGGGACGAGCCTGAAATCCGAGAGATCGGAGAAAGAAGTCGCAGACATGAAACTGATCACAGCAATCATCAAGCCGTTCAAGCTCGACGAGACCAAGGTGGCGCTCAAGTCGGCCGGGGTCGTGGGCATCACGGTCTCGGAGGTCCGAGGCTTTGGTCGCCAGGGCGGTCACACCGAGACCTACCGAGGGACCGAGTACCAGGTCGACTTCCTCCCCAAGCTGAAACTCGAGGTGGTGGTCGAGGACAGCCTCGTCACTGCCGTTGTCGACGCAATCGAATCGTCGGCACGAACCGACAAGATCGGTGACGGCAAGATCTGGGTGACCGCGGTCGAGGATCTCGTTCGAATCCGGACGGGCGAACGGGGCGCCGACGCCGTCTGAGGCGACCGCCCCCCGACATCTATTGGAGGTCTGGGCGATGTCAGAAATGTTGAAGGCACCGGGAACCCTGCAGAGGGTCGCACTCCTCGATGACACGTCGCTGCGCGGCCGGGAATTCTGCTCGACCTACACCGACGAAGTAGACGCCTGGCTCGCACTGGTCTTCTCAGCAGCGTTGCTGGAGGAAGAAGCAGAAGCAGCAGCTTCGGCCGGGCCCGCCTTGGTAGCGCTTGGTGGGCACGGTCGGGGTGAACTCTGCCCGCAGTCCGACTTGGACCTGCTGTTGCTGATTCCCAGGAGATACGACGCCGAGTCGCTGGCCGAGAGGCTTTGGTATCCAATCTGGGACGCGGGACTGAAGCTCGGCCACTCGGTCAGGACGCTCAGGGACACGCTCGTACTCGCCTCTGATGATCTTGAGACGGCAACAGCGCTGCTCTCGGTGCGCCACCTGGCCGGCAACGCCTCCCTGACGGCCGAACTGGCAGAGAAGGCCAAGGCCGCTTGGCGACGCAACGGCCGCAACTGGCTCGAGATTCTTGCCAAGTCGGTCAAGGACCGACACGCACGCGAGGGTGATATCGCCTTCACCCTTGAGCCTGATCTGAAGGAAGGGCGGGGCGGGCTCCGTGACGTCCACGCTCTGGGCTGGGCGTCAATGGCGGGAGCACCGGTGGATGACAGCCTGCTCAGCGGGCTCACAGATGACTACGACACCATTCTCGAAGCGCGGGTCGAACTCCACCGAGCGACCGAACGTCACAACGATCGACTACTGCTCCAGGAACAGGACGAGGTGGCCCGAAGGCTGGGGGATGGCGACACAGCGGCGCTGATGTCCCGCGTCGCCGTCGCGGCCCGATCGATTGCCTGGGTGAGCGACGAGTCCTGGTTCGACCTCACCGTGACGGCGGCGGCCAGATCAGGCCAGGGGACGGCCAGACGGGGCCGCGCCAATAGCGCTTCCGGACCCGACCGCGATCTCGGCGAAGGAATCGTGCTGCGCGAGGGACGGGTCGGCCTGGCGGATGAGAGTAACCCCATCAGCTCGGGAATCACCGTGCTCCGCGTGGCCCAGCAGGCATCGCTCAGGAACACCCGGATCAGCGCTGCCACCCTGCGGCTCATGGCCGAGGCTCCCGAACTTAGTAAGCCTTGGACAGAATCCGCCCGCAGACACTTCTGTGATCTTCTGCTGACCGGATCGAGCTCGATAGAGGTCATTGAGTCGCTCGACCGTGGCGGCGTTTGGGGGACCCTGATCCACGAGTGGGACCACGTGCGCGGCCAGCAGCAGCGCAACGCGCTCCACAAGTTCACCGTCGATCGACACCTGCTTGAGACCGCGGCGCGAGCGGCCGACCTCGCCGAGCGGACCCCGAGGCCGGACCTGCTCGTGGTCGGTGCGCTACTCCATGACATCGGCAAGGGTTATAGGGGAGACCATTCGACGACGGGTGAGTTGATCGCGTCGGACATCGCCAGGCGGATGGGTTTCACCCCGGGTGAGTCAGCAACGATCGGGTTCCTCGCCAGATGGCACCTGCTCCTGTCCGACACCGCACGCCGACGCGACCTGAACGACCCGGCGACGATTAGCTACGTCGCCGAGAGGGTCGGCTCCTCCGAGCGTCTCTCGTTGTTGCACGCACTCAGCGAGGCCGACGGACTCGCGACAGGTCCTGGAATCTGGACCGCATGGACGGCCTCGCTCGTTGACCGGCTGGTTGCGTCGGTGCGCGAAGTCCTTGAGTTGCCGTCCACCGACACCAGCGCTGGCGCGGGCTCTGGCTCCGGGCCTGGCACCGGCACCGGTACTGAGGTCTCCGCCACCGTCGCCGAGGCACCGGTTGCCCACTTCGCATTGCCGGGCCGGGTTTCCCACTCCCCACTACCGATGGTGAGCGGCGAGGGGGAGTGGGTAGTCGTGGTTTGTGAGGACCGGGCCGGGCTGATGTGCCGGGTTGCCGGAGTATTGGCCCTTCACGGGCTGAATGTCGTGGAGGCAACCGCAGAATCCGATGGTGACATCGCGATCGATCGTTTCCGGGTGCAGTCGAGGGCGACGGGAATGATCAGGTGGGAGAAGGTTGCCGAGGATGTAGAGCTGGCCATCACCGGTCACCTGGCCATCCGGGCGCGCCTGGCCGAGCGTGAGCGGAGCCATCGTCGACGCTACGAGCCGGGTCTCAGCCAATTCGACGCCGGAGTCCGCTTTGACGACGAACTGGCCACCGGGGCGACCATGATCGAGGTCATCGGTCTGGACCGCAGCGGCCTGCTCTATGAGTTGACCCGGGCGCTCGGCGAGATGGACGTCGACATCCGGTCGGCGAAGATCCACACGCTCGGAGTGGATGCGATAGACACCTTCTACGTGACAGACCGCGAGGGGCAGCCGATCGTCGATGCGGATTTCCGACGCGAGATCCGGCGTTCGCTCCACTTCGTCCTCCAGAGCGGCGAGTGAAGGTCCAGCCGCTAGCGAGGGCAGAGCAGCTAGCGACGGCAGAGCGGCGACCTTTGCGCGAGCGCCGACGAGTGGCGATGGAAGCAGGTCAGCCGCCTACGATCTGATCCCATGATCCGCGTCGAAGTGTGCAAGTCGGTCGATGACGAGTTGGTCGAGGCGATGGCAGCGCTCATCCCGCAACTCTCATCGTCGAGCCCCGCTCCGACGTCCGCCGAGTTGCAACAGATCGTGTCCTCCGACGCCTCACACCTGCTCGTGGCGAGGGACGACCAGAATCGCATTTGCGGATCGATGACCTTGGTCGTGTTCCGTATCCCGACGGGGGTTCGTGCCTGGATCGAAGACGTCGTCGTGGACTCCGAAGCCCGCGGGCAGGGCGTGGGAGACAGCCTGAACCGCCATGCCCTGGAGCTGGCCGAGAAGCTCGGCGCCAAGACCGTTGACCTGACTTCCAGGCCAAGTCGTGAGGCAGCCAATCGCCTCTACCAGCGCCTTGGCTTCGTGGCCCGGGAGACCAACGTATACCGCTATTCCGGAGACAAGTAGGCGTTTTCCACCGCTACCCAGCAACGGCAGAGTCTGTGGTCGTCTATTGCCGTCCGCTCCTGTAGCTACCGGATGTTGGATCGAATCTCGGTTTTCAGCGCCCCCCTTTTAGGTAACCCTTCGGGCGGCGCGCGGGTCTACACATAGACGATCGAAGGAGATCTCCCGAGCCGATGAGGAACGAGCCCATGAAGAAGCTGTCATTGAACTTCTGGTCGGTCTGGTCATGGTTCGTCTTCGGATCCTGTATCGCTCTGTGGCTGCCGCTCATGGCCATCGTCTGGGTCGTGACAGCTCCGTTCGACCCACCGAGGTACTGGACCGGATACCTGTTCCGTAAGACGACGGTCATCCACCAGAGGCTGAACCCGATGTGGAAGTTCAAAACCTCGGGCACCTTTCCCGAGAACCCTCGGAACCCCTATGTG
This sequence comes from Microthrixaceae bacterium, assembly GCA_049672765.1. GTDB lineage: Bacteria > Actinomycetota > Acidimicrobiia > Acidimicrobiales > Microtrichaceae > JAGQSZ01. Next base: position 13,272 of record JBATWQ010000017.1, read on the forward strand.
ATCGTTTCGAATCACGAGTCCTTCGTCGACATTCTTCTGATCAGCAACCTGCCCTGGGAAATGAAGTGGCTCTCCAAGAAGGAGAACTTCAAGATCCCCGTCGCCGGATGGCTCATGCGTCTGGCCAAGGACATCGAGTTGGACCGTGGCGATTCGTCCAGCGCTTCAAGGGCTATGAAGACCTGCGCCGAGCGGTTGGAGCAGAAGGTCTCGGTCATGATTTTTCCCGAGGGAACCCGCTCTTTCGAGGGTGATCTTCTGCCGTTCAAGGACGGGGCGTTTCGGCTGGCGATCGAATCCGGGGTTCCGATCCTGCCCCTCGCCTGCCACGGCACGGCCCCGGCACTCCGGAAGCACGACTGGCGACTCGGTCGCTCCAACGCCGAGGTCAGGGTTCTTGAGCCGATAAGCACCGAAGGCATGACGATCGAGGACGTTCCCGCCCTGCGTGAACAGGTTCGGGACCGAATCATCAGAGAACTGAAGACGATGGGTCGGGACTTCACCGTCCGCGACGAGGTCGAAAGTCCGGCCTGAAGGGGCTTGTCCTCTTCGTGTAGCCGCGGGGTGGAGAACCGGTCGGCCTTCAGGCCTGTCTTGCCGGCGTAGAAGGCCCGGATCTTGTCCATGTCGGCCTTCACGTCACCGCTGGGAACGATCACCGGGCCAAACCCTCCGGTACGCGTCGACCTGTCGACGAAGGCGCACACGATCGGGACCCCGGCCTGCATGGCGATGCGGTAGAAGCCGGACTTCCAGTACTCGACCTTTGAGCGAGTTCCTTCGGCCGGAACGACGAGGATGAGGCTGTCGTGCTTGGAGAACTCGTCGGCAAGATCCCCAACCAGTCCGTTGGCGCTCGCACGCTTTACCGAGATGCCGCCCACCGCCCGGAAGAACGGGCCGAGCACCTTGTTGAACATCTGCTCCTTGCCGAGCCAACGAATGTCGATGCCCTTCACGCCGGCCATCGCCAGCGTGATCGGAAAATCCCAGTTGGTGGTGTGGGGAGCAGCAATCATGACGCACTTCGGCGGCAGCTCAGATTGCTGCGTCACCTTCCAGCGCCAGAGGAACAGCCAGATCTTGGAGAGAACGACCTTCATCATCCAACCGTATCTGCACCGACGATCCGGAACATGCCCTGATCGAGGCTCAGGACATATGTCTCACCTCGGGCGTCGGTCGCGAAGCTGACCACCTGCGACAACTCGACGCCAAGGTCAACGGCCGAGAACTTGCTGTCTTCCTGCGCGGGACCGTTGGTGCGCAGACCTCGGATCGTCCCGTCGCAGTAGTCCGAGAACAGGTAGGTCCCCTCAAGCGCCGCGATCCTCTCACCCCGATAGACGACACCGCCGGTGATCGAGCAGCCGGGTCCGTGGCTGTAGGTGTACACCGGCTCGACGAACGGGCCATCGCTGGCCGCTCCGGGTGAAGGGTCGTCGTCCTCGAACTTCTCGGTCCCTTCGAACAGGTCCCATCCGAGGTTGGCGCCCTTGCCGAGTCCGGATGCCTTCGTGAGCAGGTCGACCTCTTCCCACTTGTTCTGGCCGACGTCACCGATCCAGAGGTCTCCGGTCAGTCGATCAAAACTGAAACGCCACGGATTGCGGACACCCGTCAGCCAGATCTCGCTCTCGGAACCGTTCGGGCCGAAAGCAGGGTTGCCGCTGGCGGCGAGGTCATCAGGTCCGCTCGCCTCGGGATCCAACCGCAGGATCTTGCCGAGCAGCGTGGACCGCTTCTGGGCGTTGCCGTGGGGATCGCCCGCACCTCCGCCGTCACCAAGTCCCATGTAGAGCATCCCGTCGGGCCCGATGGCTATGTCCCCGCCGTTGTGGTTGGGGAATGGTTGGGTGACGCTCAACAGCTTCAGCCTGGATCTCTCGTCGACCTGGAAGCGACTTGCGTCGGAGTCTTCAACGTCGTAGGCGTCCAGGTGACTGGTTCCGTCACCGGCGGACGTGTAGCTGATGAAGAGTCGTGAGGAATTGGGGCTCAACGCCACTCCGAGGAGCCCGCGTTCGGAGTCTGTGCTGACCTCGTCGCTGATGTCGATGATCGGCTCGGAGAGCGAGGCGTCAGCTCCGTCGAAGGTGAGGAGTCTCACCGTCCCGCCCCTCTCGGCGACGATCATCGAATCTTCGGTGGGCCCAGGTGTGGCCGCGATCGGGCTCGCCAGGTCGACGTCGAGCTTCTCGAGTTCGATCTTCAACGGTCCGCCAGGGTCTCCACCCGGGCCCGGGTCGGCTGGCCCGTCGGGGGTGGTCTGGCTGGACTCGCTGGCCGATCCACCACTATGTCCATCGGTCTGCCCGTCTGAACTACAGCCGAACAGAGCAACCCCGGAAAGAAGAACTGCAGTGGCCACTGCCACGAGCCGTATCGACGTGGACCGGAAGCGCAAGAGGTTGTCGGTCATAACGCCAGTCTTGTCGACGTGGGTGACATTCGAGTGAAGGGGCGGGCTGGATTACGCTCGCCAGAAGTGAATCTTTCTCCTTCGGCCCTCTGGGCCCATTCCAAGACGCCCGAGGGACGCAAGCAGTTGCGCTACGCGGGGATCTCGATCTTTTTCGTGCCGATCGGCCAGATACTGATCCAAGTTCTTGCAGTCGTTGCGTTCACTTCCGAGCTCCATCGGGGCGGTGATCTGGTCAAGGAAACCAACTGGGTCGCCGCATCGGTTGCCAGCGCAGCAATTCTGACGATTCCGAACTTCTTCGCCAACAAATACCTGGTTTGGCGCGAGACATCCAGGGACAACCTCCGCACCCAGATGATCGTCTTCTGGGTGGCGGCAATGCTGGGCGTCACGTTCGCAACGGGCCTCACCTATCTGGTCGACGCGATGATCAGTAGTCATGGAGTGGTCGAAAAGATCGGCGTGTTCTTCGCCCAACTCGCCGGCTTTGGAATCGTGTGGCTCGGTCGCTACGTCATCCTCGACAGGTGGATCTTCAAGGCGACCCACCAGGGAGCTGAGCCGACCGAGGCCGAACTCGACGAGTTGCACGGAGAGATACCGATCTGATGGTCGAGCCGACTGTTAATGGCCACCTGGCCGTCGCTCCGATGGACGAAGGCGTGCGCAGGTCTGCCGAAGCCGCCCGTGGGTTTATGCCACCTGACGAAGGTATCGCCCTTTACGAGGCGGGCCTCCACGCCGCTCTTGCGGTTCCCGGAGCCCCCTTGTTGGAGGTGGGTTCATACTGCGGCAAGTCGTCCATCTATTTGGGTGAGGCGGCACGTCGGGGCGACACCGTGCTGGTGGCCATTGACCACCATCGCGGGTCTGAAGAGAACCAGCCCGGATGGGAATGGCACGAGCCCGATCTTGTCGACCCGGAACTCGGCGTCATGGACACCCTGCCGTCGTTCCGCCGGGCTACCTATAGGGCCGGGCTGGAGCCGTGGATCGTCGCCCTGGTCGGAAACTCGCCGACCGTCGGACGGTTCTGGTCGACCCCGTGTGCGTTCGTCTTCATCGACGGTGGTCACGGCGAAGAGCCGGCTCGTATCGACTTTGAGGTGTGGACCCCGCACGTGGCTCCCGGTGGGACGCTCGCCATTCACGACGTGTTCCCCGATCCGGCCGACGGTGGACGTCCACCGTATGAGCAGATCTATCTTCCGGCCATCGAGTCAGGCCGCTTCGAGGAGACCAGAGCCATCGGGTCTCTCCGGGTTCTACGCCGCATCGCCTGAACACGCGAATAGGTCAGCTCGACCTCGCAGCTTCTGCGAGTTCCTGCCCATGACGCCGACGAACCAACTCCCGCGCCAGCTCATCATCAAAGAAATCGGTCGTAGGTTGGTGCCGTCTCTATTTGGAGGCCTTGTCCGACGGCTTGTCTAGCGGGGACGGTGCACGCACGCCCTTTCCGGTCGCCTTGGCGACTGCCACAGGGTCAAGGCCGGCAGCGCTTCGCTTCTGTCGTGCGTTGCGCGACTGGTACCAGACGGCGCCGGACATGATGATCACCGCGCCACAGATCAGGAAGAACAGCGAACTCTGGAGCCATCCGCCGGGGTCGCCAGCATCCTGCGGTTCCATACCTTCGTTCGGCCGCGTCAGGCTGTGACCCAGTACGCGACGATCTTCGGGAAGTGTCGTGGTCGTGTCGCCGGGCTTGGCCTGCACCTGGGGAGCCGCACCTGCGGTTTGGGCCAACCCGACAACGAGGCCACCGAACAGTATCGACATGAGCATCAGGCCCGAGAGGGTTGCGGTCAAGAGCCGCGGGGCGGGCAGGGATCGCGTGGACTTCTGCATCCCTGACAGTCTCCCCCTGAACCAGCCCCGGTGCACATCGGCCTCTCAGCTAACACCTCTGGGTGGAGTGCCAACAGGCGGTTCCATTGCCGCAGGGACTCCGCCACCGGGACATAGTGGGACCTGCGGGCTAGGTTGCACGCCACTAGGGGCGAGGAGTGGCTACGTTCGGGAGAGCATCCGGGTCACGGAAGAGACCCGATGTGGCCGACTTACCGCCGAGGGCGTCGGCGGCGAGGATGACGGCGGCCGAGGTGTAGGTGGACTGCTCGCCACCCGGGAAGTGGACTTCCTCGGGAAGGACGATGCCCGTCCAGTAGCGATCCTCTTCTGTGCGCAGACGCTGTGCCCAGCCGAACAGTTCCAAGGCCCTGTCGTCCTCGCCGACAGTCAGGTGGGCGATGGCGCACTCGCAGGTTTCGGCGGCGGTGATCCAGGGCCGGTCAGAGACGCACCGAATTCCCCAGCCTTCCAACGTGAACGCATCGAAGCGGTTCCGTAGGCGCTCCCTACCGGTTTCGCCGGTCATGACTCCGCACAGGACCGGGTAGTACCAGTCCATCGCCCAACGGTGCTTGGGGGCGAAGGCATCGGGATCGTCGCGCAGCACGGCGAACAGCCGTGACGCGGCGAGTTCCCAGTTGGGGCGTTCGTGACCGAGTTCGTTTGCGATCGCAATCGCACAGCGCAGGCTGTGACAGATGGACGAGGACCCAGTCAGCAGCGCGAAGGCGAATGGTGTCGAGTCGGCGTGGCGGGCCCAGATGATTTCGCCACGTGGCTGCTGGAGCCCGAGCACGAAGTCGGTGGAGGCACGGACCATCGGCCACATCGCCTCGAGAGCTCCACGGTCGCGGTAGGTCAACCAGTGGAACCAGACACCGGCGGAGACGTATGCGACACAGTTGGCGTCGAGCTTGTCCTCTTCGATGCCGTCTTCCAGGTAGTACTGGTGCCAAGCGCCGTCCTCGCGCTGGATCGATGCCAGCCAGTCGAAGCCACGCTCGGCCGCTTCACGGTGACCCCCGAGCATCAGCGCCATGAGCGCCTCGGTGTGGTTCCAGGGGTCTGCGTGACCGCCCGGGAACCAGGGGACCATTCCAGATGGCAACTGCCAATGCGCAATCGCGTCGGTGGTGGCCGCCAACTGCTCGGCGGTCACCAGATCGGCGATGTCCACAAAGTGGTGCGGAGCCGCACTCCGGGAAGCGTCGCTAGAGGCGGCCCCTCCCCGAGACGTGTCCGCAGCGGCGGCTGGGTCGGTTGACGGTCCGGGATCGCTCGACAATTCAGGCACCCGTCGGACTGGCGAAGTTGACCTTGGCGCGTGACGGGCTCTCGGGCCGCACCGAACCGTTGGTCGAGGCCGAACCGTCGGCCGGCTTCGACTTGGAGGCAGTCGCGCCGGCGGACTTCGAACCGCTCCGCTTGATCGGCTTGCGGGAGTACACGACCATGCTCTTGCCCAGCACCGGGTTGAGCAGACGCTCGGTGGTGCGGGTGAGCGCCGGAGCCTTGGCGATATCCCAGACGAGCAGTCGGTGGTATGCCTTGACCAGCGGGTGCACGTCGTTGCTCACCCCGACGATGCACTTGAGCCACCAGTAAGGGGAGTGCAGCGCGTGCGCCCGGTGTGATCCCATGGCCTCCAGGCCGGCGGTTTCCAAGCGGTGCCTGAACAGAGGCTCGGTGTAGATGCGGACGTGGCCGCCGGCCGCGAGTGGAGCGTGATACTCGGCCGATAGTGCCCAGCAGACCTTCTCGGGGAACCATGATGGCACCGTCGCTGCGAGCACCCCGCCGGGCTTGAGAACCCGTCGCAGTTCGGTCATTGCGCCCTGGTCATCGGGGATGTGTTCAAAGACCTCTGAGCAGATGATCCGGTCGAAGGTGTCGTCCGGGAACGGCAACATGAGAGCATCGCCGTTGAGGCATACTCCAAGTCCGTCCGGGTCGGCCTCTCCCGCTTCCTTCATGGCCCAGAAAAGCGCCTGGACCGGCGGTAGCTCCGCCAGGTCGTAATCGAGCGCAATCACCCTGGCTCCGCGGCGGAAGCACTCGAAGGAGTGCCGGCCCGCGCCCGCCCCCATGTCCAGGACCAGGTCCCCGCTCTTGAGACCCAGTTCGTCGTAGTCGACTGTCAGCACTTGGCGATCCTCATTCAGCCGCGACCCTTCGCGGCGTGTGCGTTTTCTTCGAGCAGTGCCCGGTAGTGGTCCACGGTGCGGACCGCTGTGTGGCGCCAACTCCAGCGGTGGATGACCCGTTCGCGACCCGCCGCGCCGATCCTGGTGGCGCCGACCTGGTCGTCGAGCGCCCGTCGGATTCCGGCGGCGAGGGACTCGCTGTCACCGGGGATCGTCATGTAACAGGTTTCGCCGTCGGGGCCTGCGACCTCGGGGATCGCGCCACCGGTGGTCGCGACGAGTGGACAGCCGGTGCTCATCGCCTCGATCGCGGGCAACGAGAAGCCCTCGTAGAGCGATGGGACCACCGCGCAGGCCGACTCGTTGTACAACTCCACGAGTCGTTCGTCGGAGATACCCGAGACGAACTCGACCGCGTCCTGCAGCGAGAGGTCCTGGATCGTGCGCTGGGCGGCCGAGCCTTCCTTGAGGCGACCGACCATGATCAGCTTCAGGTCGGGATGGTCGGTGCGCAGCTTCGCCAGCGCTTCGAGGAGGTAGCGCTGCCCCTTCATCGCCACGTCGGAGGACGCGGTGGAGATGATCTGGTTGGGTTTGCGTTCGATGTCGGGCATCGGGACGAACAGGTCAGGGTCGACGCCCACGGGGACGATGAAGAGCCGCTCGGGCGAGACCATATGGTCTCGGCAGATGTCGTCGTAGGAGGACTGCGAAACGGTGATCACCCTCCGCAGCCGTGACGCGACCCGGGTCTGCATCTTGGTGAACGCGTACCAGCGGGACTTCGACCAGCGCTGGTAGGCGGTCTCGGCGTGTTCCATCTCGAGGCGCCGGTCCATAGTGATCGGGTGATGGATCGTGCCCAATACGGGCAGACCCATGCGTTCCATCAACAGCAGTCCGTAGCCCAGGCTCTGGTTGTCCTGAACCAGGTCGAAGTCGTTGCGACGTGAACGAAGGTGGTCCCAGGCCCGCATCGAGAACGCGAGCGGCTCGGGGAAGGTGCCGGTCGAGAACGCCGTCACCTCGGCCCAGTCCCAGCGGTCCTTCAGCTCCCACCAGGCGGGCATACGCATAGGGAAGTAGTCGTTGTAGATGTCCAGGCTGGGCAGGCTCACCAGCGGAACCCGCTCGTCGAGCACGGGATACGGCTGGCCCGAGAGCACCTCGGCGTAGTGACCCAGATCGACCAGCGCCTTGGTCAGGTGGCGTGTGTAGACACCCTGACCACCCACGTGCTCCTTGCCCCTATAGGTGAGATATGCGATTCGAAGCGGGTCGTCCGGTCCGGGCGTCGGGCGGGACGGTCCACTACCAGAGCTGGACGGGCTGTTGAGCATGATGTTCAAGCTTCGCTGTGAGGCGGCTTTACGGTCAAATGGTCCCGCCCCGAGCCTGAGTCGTTCCTACTCTTTCGCGTCCTTACGACCCCTTTTGTGGCCGGTCCGGCTTCGCCGATCCCGCACCGAATCCAGTGCCACGACGCCCATTGCGATCAGAGCCAATACGACCGCCGGCATCTCGCCGAACCTCTGCGCCGGGGTCGTCCCCTCCAGCAGGGGAAGCTCGGCGTAGATCACCTTCTGTTCGCTGACGTCGGTGCGCTGCAGGAGCTTGCCGTTGTCGTCGAACTCGGCGCTGAACCCCGTCGGTGCGACCTGGACCAGCCATCGACCGCTCTCGACGGCCCGGAACGCCGAGGTCGCCAGTTGCTGGGTCTGGACCTGGGTCAGCCAGTAGCTCGACCCGTTGGTCGGATTGAGGATGATCTCACCTCCACCGCGTACGCCTTCGCGAACCCTGCGTGGAAAGAAGATCTCCCAGCTGATCGCGACCGCGGTTGAGGCCTTTGGAGTCTTGACCGTCGCCTCACCGACGCCCGGTCGGGCGTCGCGCTGGGGGAGCGACGACTTGTCGAAAAGCTCGAAGAACGGTCTGAGGGGAACGTACTCACCGAACGGGACCCGACGTTCCTTGTCGTAGCGGTCCCCGAGTGATCCATCCGGGTTGACCACGACCACGTAGTTGAGGAACTTCGTGTCGTCGGTGGGGTCGTCCTCTACGACTCCGACCATTATCGGCGCGTTCAGCCTGGCTGCCTCGCCGGCCAGTTGCTTGCGCCAGGGGTGATCCTTGAACTGGCCCTGGACGTTGATGGCATTCTCCGGCCAGACGACAAGATCGATCGGCTGGTGGATCTGACGGGTGGCCTCCATGTGTCTGGCGAAGACCTTGGGGATGTCTTCCCAGCGGAAGATCGTGCCCTGGGGTCCGCCTCCCTGAACCGCGGCGATCTTGATGGTGGGAGAACCGTCAACCGGGTGGATCAGCGATGCGGCCGCGTGGCCCAGGCCGATCAGAAGTGCTGTGGCCACCAGTACCGCGACGGGTCCCTTCCAGTGACGTTCGCTGATCGCCACGTACAACGCGACCCCAATGGCGGCGATGACTCCGCTGACCAGCAGCCCGCCGCCCAGACGGGCGATGACCAGCAATGGACCCCGCCCCTGGCTCATCGACAACATCGACAGCGGCACCCCGCCGAAGGGAGCCGAAAGGTGGAACCACTCGAAGATGACGATCCCCGCCGGCAACGCCAGATATCGCCGACGTGATGACGTCACTCCTAAGCCGATCGTTGCGACCATCGGACCCCAGCCGAAGATGCTGCCCACGACGTAGCCGGGTGCGGTCAGCTCCCACATCCACAGCGTCGATGGTACGAACCATCCGAGCCCCACCGCCCACGAGAGCATGAACCTGCGCCCCGGACCCCGCGGTCCTTTGGGGGTCGGGCTGAGCACGAACGCCCACAGCGCAACTCCCGCGATTGCGAGTGGCCACCAACCCCATGGGGGTAGCGAGGCGCAGATCAGCAGTCCGGCGAAAAGGGCCAGCAACTCGGACACGCCCCGACGGTCGAGCGGCCCACTCTTTCCAGGCGTCTGGTCTTCGGGCAGCGCGCGATCATCTGGCGTCTTGTCGTCGGGTGCCTCGGGTTCGGCGGGCTCCCCGGTCAACTCATTGGCGGACGGTCCCATCTCAGCCGAGCAGGTCCCTCACCGCTGAACGACCCTGGAAGATGCACGCCGGGATTCCCAGGCCTTGGTACGCGGCGCCCGCAACTGCGACGGAGGGGCAGTCGTTGCCCAACGCCGCCCGGATTCGGTCGACCCTTGCGGCGTGGCCGACCTCGTACTGGGCGAAGCCGTCCTTCCACCGCGAGATTCTGGTCGCCACCGGTGGGGTGTCGATGCCGAGCGTGGCCCGAAGGTCGGCGCCCAGACCCTCGAGTAGCTGGTCATCGCTGAGTGTCTCGCCC
>JBATWQ010000018.1:0-21519 GCA_049672765.1 Microthrixaceae bacterium
GATCGGCGCTGATCAATCCAGCGCTGATCGGGCCGGTACGGACAACCAGATGGACCGGCGCCGGGCCATATGGGCGGCTGGGGCGGCGACCCAGGCCGGGTCGGGTCGTCTGCCCGGGGTTGTCGTCGGAATGGATGCGCCGCAGCTTCCTGGAATGGATGACTGGGAGGAGGCCGTCGCAGACCTGTGGGCGACCGGGGTTTCGCCCGAGGGACACCCGACCAGGTTCCTTCGTTCCGACCTGGATCGTCGCGGCGTGGTGACCGCGTCAGAGATGCGCGCTCGGTCAGACCGCTCCAAGGTCGTGGTGGCCGGGGTAGTGACACACCGTCAACGCCCTCCCACGGCCACCGGGGTCACCTTCTTGAGTATCGAGGACGAGACCGGGCTGATCAACGTGGTGGTGTCCAGAGGGTGTTGGATGCGCTATCGCAACATCGTCGGAACCGCTCCCGCGTTGCTCATCAACGGACGGCTCGAGAAGACCTCCGACGGCGTCGTCAACGTCCACGCCGAGAAGATCCAGTTGCTGCCGGTCGTCGCTTCGACCCCATCGCGGGACTTCCGTTGAGCAGATATACAGTCGTGATATCAGTCACAAATTCTTCACAACCGCAGGGCTCCGCCGATTGAGCAGTGATGGAATCCTGTTCCGGTTGTCAACCTCGGGGCCATCTCGGCCGATATAGAAGCTGATGACTCCGCCCTCAGCCACGACTTTCAGACGAAATTTGGCTGTCCTGGCCACCGTCATCTGTGCCCTCTTGGCGGTGATCTTCCCGATGTCCAGCACCGGTGCGGCGACTCGCCCATCGATGAAGGGCGACGGGGCAAGCACCGCCGGAACCGGGTCGGACTCAGGTTCCGCTTCGCCGTCACGAAAGACCAGGGACGCCAACCGTCAGGTGGACGCCCTCACGGCCACGCGGGAACAGGTGGCGCGCAAGGTCAGATCGCTGGATTCGCAGTACCAGGCACAGCAAGCGGCCGTTGCCGCAGCTGAGGCCGAGGTGGTGACGGCCAAGCAGAAGGTTGCGAGCGCAAAGGCCCGCGTAGCGCTGGCCGAGAACGAGGTGGAACTCGCCGAGATCAGCGTCAAGCAGTACGCCGTGGAGGCCTACATACGTCCTCCGGCCGAGACCTCGATGCGCGTCCTTTCTCTCAAGAAGGCGGAGGCCGCCACCTACGTCAGCGACGTTCTGAAGATAGTGACCGAGGAACGACACAAGGTCGTCGACGCCCTGGCGGTCAAGAAGAAGATCGCGTCCATGGAGTCAGACCTGGCGGACAAGACCGCAGCCGAAGCCGCAGACAAGGCCTCAGCCGCCCACGCCGCTCTGGGTGAGCTGGACGGCATTCGCGAGGACCAGTCGGAGCTTGCGGCGAGCCTCGATGCACGACTGGCACGGGCCCAGTCCGAAGCAGCATCCCGGGAGGCCAACGACAAGCAGGTTGCAGAAGAACTGGCAGCCCAGGAATTGGAGCTTCGCAAGTCGGCTGGGTTACCCACCGCGTCCTTGGTCAGCGACACGAAACCTCGGTCCTCGCCCCCGGTGAGCTCGGCAGCGGTTCCGGTGACCAACCCGCCAACGACGACCAGGCCGAAGTCTCCTACGACAACAAGACCCAAGTCGCCCACGACCACGGTGCCACCAACACCCCCCGGCCTGGTCGGCTGGGATGACGTGACCAAGGTCGGGTCGTTCTGGGTGCACAAGTCGATCGCATCCAACGTTCGGGGGCTTCTCGACGCGGCGACCTCGGCCGGTTTCTCGCTCAGTGGAGGCGGCTACCGGGATTCTGCTTCACAGATCGCCACCCGTAGAGCCAACTGCGGGACGACCTACTACGACATCTACGTCAAGCCCTCGGGCCAATGCACGCCGCCCACTGCTATACCGGGTCGGTCCATGCACGAGCAGGGCAAGGCCCTGGATATCCAGTCGAGCGGCTCTCTGATTACATCCAGGTCGAACCCGGCGTTCATCTGGTTGAGCAAGAACGCCGCCCGATTCGGTCTCTACAACCTTCCGAGTGAGCCCTGGCACTGGAGCACGAACGGCCGCTGAGGTCGTGAGCGGCTCTGCCTACTGGCGGAGCTTCGACAGCAGGCGGAGCATTTCGAGGTAGAGCCAGATGAGGGTCAGCACCAGACCGAACGCCGCGTACCAGTCCATATAGGCGGGAAGGTTGTTCTTCGACCCGCGTTCGATGAAGTCGAAGTCGAGTATCAGGTTCAGCGCAGCAACGATCACGATGACGACGCTGATGATGATTCCGAATGCGCTCGAGTTCGCCCAGATCGGGGTGAAGCTGCTCGACACCAGGCTCATCACCCAGCTGAGCAGGTACATGATCATGATCCCGAACGTCGCAGCCATGACGCCCTTCACGAACTTCGGCGTCGCCCGCAGGATTCTGAGCCCGTAGAGGACCAGCATCGTCAGGAAGACTCCGAACGTTGCGAGGACCGCCTGGATCACGATCCCGTTGAACTGGCTGTTGTAGAGGTGCGAGATCATGCCGAGCATGACCCCCTGGGCAATCGAATAGGGAATCGCTGTGAATCGGGCGAACTTCGGCTTGAACACCGTGACCATGGCCAGGATGAAGCCCACGATGACCGCGCCGATCAGCAATCCAGGGCTGTTCATCTGGACGGGGGTGACGATGGTTCCGTCGATCTGGCGGACCGGGGTACCTTCGGTCACCTGTGTCCACCCGAATGCTCCTGCAACGAGTAGGAACACGAACATGAACATGGTCGCGGCGGACACCCCGCCGAGGGTCATCACGCGGCCGTCGGTGGCGGTCGTTGCGTAACGGTTCGAGGCGTACGGATCGGCCGATGGGGGTGCCGCTGGGTTCGGGTCGGTCGGGTAGCGACCGGTGGTGCTCTGGCGAGCCGAGGTCCAAGCGCCCTGTGTGGCGCCCGTCGCCCCTGCGGCCCCGCCCTGTGCAGCTGCCCATTCATCGGCTGGACTGCTGCCCTGCAGGGGTGGCGACCCGCCGAAGGCATTCTCGTTGAGTATCGGGTTACGCGACATCTAGCTCCCAAGTCGTGACGACGATCAGAACGTTAGTTTGCGCGGCATGGAATTCGATGGCCTTTGGCCCGCACCACTGATGGCTGCTGAGGATCTCACAGGGGACCCGGTCAGAGGGCATTATGTCGGAATGGACGACCACGAGACCCAGACGTGACGGTATTCGCCGAGCAGACATCGGTCATCCAGATCCGCGAGGGCTTGTACTCGGCGGTGATCGATGGGTCCTGGTGGATAATCGCGGGGCCCAACGGGGGATACGTGGCGTCGATCATTCTGCGGGCGATAGTTGCAGAGGTCGACGACTCGCTCCGGCGTCCACGTTCACTCACTCTGCAGTACCTGCGCCCGCCCGCCGAAGGTGAGGCCCAGGTCGAGGTGACCATCGAACGTGCGGGTCGCAGCGTCTCCAACGTCACAGCCAGGATGACCCAGAACGGTCGGACGCTGGTGCTGGCACTGGCGTCACTCGGTGTGGACAGAGATGCTTCGGCGAGCTTCGACGAGTCACCCGGTCTGCCGTTGATGCCCGACGGCTCCGGTGTACCTTCAGTAACGGAGGTTCCAGCGATCGAGGTCGACCCGGCTCGTGACATTCCCATGCGCCAGCACTACGACCTGCGCTGGGTGCTCGGGCACCGACCCTTCTCCGCCGACGTTCCCGTTGATGCCACCGCCATGAGCGGCGGTTGGATCAGACCAGCGGAGGACGAACCGATTGACGAGGTGGTTCTGGCGGCGATGACCGACGCCTGGATGCCACCGATCTTCAGTCGAATTGCCGAACCGCTGGCAGTGCCGACCATCGACCTGACCATCCATTTCCGGGGTCTGCCGGCCGATCCCCTCGGGTACTGCTTCGCAGTCTTCGACAGTCCGCTCGCCCGTGACGGCTACCTGGTCGAGCACGGTCGGATCTACTCCGCCGATGGGCTACTGCTGGTCGAATCCCGTCAGTTGGCGGTCGTCGCATGAACCGGACCGGTCTGGTCACACGTTCGCCGTTCCTGAGGCATAGAGTGTTCGCCACTTCCTATGGATGAGCGACCCCGAAGTCTGAGGGCCATGCTCGCCGAGGCGAAAGATTCCTCGGAGATCATGGTCGACCTGGCCTATGCGGCCGTATATTTCAACGATCCCGGTATGGCCGACGAGTTGGTCGAGCTCGAGGAGCGTATGAACGACCTCGTTCAGGACATGCGTGCGGTCTGCATCATGGCCGTGCGACGTCCTGCCGAGGCCGAGGGCATGGCATCGGTGCTGCAGATCATCTCGGCCATCGAGGGCATCGCCAACGCGTCGGTCGACGTGACCCGAATAGTGACCCACCGATTGGGAATCCCAAATGAGCTGATCGGCGACCTGTCCAACGCCGAGGAGGTCTCGCACCGGGTCTGGATCCGTGAGGGCTCCCACATGGCCCACCGGCCACTCAAGGACCTTGAGCTGACCGTCCAGTGCGGCATGCGGGTCGTCGCGATCCGGCGCGACCGTTCGTGGATGATCGAAGAGGTCGAGGGGAACCTGGTGCTCCTGCCGGGTGACGTTTTGTTCCTCCGCGGGTCACCCGCAGGCATCGTCCGTCTTCACGAACTGGCGGCGGCTCCGACCTGGGATCCACCGTTGGCTACCCCGGCCGGGGCGCTCACCGACCTGGATCGGGCCGTCGACGTTCTGGTCGAGATGAAGAACATCTCCGAAGCCGCGGTGGGTCTTGCCTACTCGGCCCTGGCGCTCCGCGACACCGGGCTTGCGGCAGAGGTTCGCCACCTTGCCGACCGGCTTGAGGAGATGAAGGACCACCTCCAGCTCTGGGTGCTGCGCGCTGCCAGATCCGATGTCGACCCGGCCCCACTACGCGGCCTGCTGCAACTGGCCTTTGCGGCGGTGAGCATCGGTGACCAGGCGGCCCAGATGGTGTGGCTCATCACCGACGATCGTGGTTTCCATCCCATCGTGAAGCTGGCGCTCGGTGAAGCAGACGTCATCGCAGTTCACGTGCCCGTGTCAAAGGATTCAGCTGTCGAAGGTCGTTCGCTGGCCGATCTGCAACTCGACATCGAGCCCGGTTTCCACGTTCTCGCCATCCGTCGCGACAATCGCTACCTGTATCGCCCTCGGGGGATGGCCGTCCTCCGGGAGAACGACGAGATCATCGCGTCCGGGCCCCAGGAAGGGCGCGGCAGGCTTGCCGAGCTGTGCGGGTGGAGCTTCGTCGGTGACGAGGACGACCAGACGGGCGAGGTCGAACTGGTCCCGCTGTCGGCCTCGGCCAGGTCGGGTCCAGCCAACAACGACGGCGCCAGACGGGTGGCCGGCTGACATACGCGGTCAGTTGAACTGCACGACCGGTTGATTCAGCTGTCGGCCGATCTCAGCCCGCGTCGTAGCGGTCGCTCTCCAACTGCTGATGAATAGCGATGTTCAGGGGCGGTGGCGGAGGCGGGGGAGTAGCGCTTCCACCGGGCCGGCTGACGGGACGTTGGGGCAGCGGCGCCGCTCCGGGGGGCGTGTCCGGCCCGCCTGACCTTTCGGGATTCCCGGGGGCCGATGGTGTTCCTGCGCCGTTGAAAAGTTCTGCGATCCCGGCCAGAGAGCCGTAGACGCCGCCCGTGTCGAGAGGCAGGTAGATCTTGGTCGCCCGTCCGTCGGCGATGCCCTTGAGGGCCTCGAGGTACTTGATCGCTATCAGGTCATTGGTCGGGTTTCCATCGTGGATCCCCTGATACATGGAACGCGTGGCGTTCGCCTCGCCCAGAGCGACGGTCTCGGCCCGGTAGCGCTCGGCGTCAGCCATGGTCTGGAGAGCCTCGGCCTCGCCCTGGGCCTCTAGCACCTGGCGCTGCTTGAGGCCCTCGGCGGTGAGGATGGCGGCTTGCTTCTCGCCTTCGGCCTTCATGATCGCCGCCTCGCGGAACCCGTCGGCGCTCGTGACCTGGGCGCGTCGCCCACGCTCGGCCTTCATCTGCTCATGCATTGCGGACATGACGTCCGGCGGAGGGTCGATCCGCTGGATCTCGACCCTGGCGACCCGAACTCCCCACTTGTCGGTGGCGTCGTCGAGGATCTGGCGAAGGTCGAGATTGAGCTTGTCCCGACTGGTGAGTGCCTCGTCGAGGGACAGGTCACCGATCACGTTACGGAGGTTGGTCTGGGCGAGTTTGGTGATGGCCAGGATGAAGTTGGCGATGTTGTAGATCAGCCGCTGGGGGTCGGTGGGCTCGTAGTAGACGACCGCATCGACCGAAACCACGACGTTGTCGGAGGTGATCACCTCCTGGGGTGGGACGTCCACGACCTGTTCACGCATGTCGATCAGTTGCATGCGCTGGACGAAGGGCACGATCAGGTGCAGGCCGGAGTCGGTGGTGAGCTTGTACTTGCCGAGCTGCTCGATCAGGCCCTTTTCGTAGGGACGAACTATACGAACGCTTGACGCGACAATTATCAGCAACAGAACGATGAACGCGATGATCACGATCACAATTGCGGTGGTCATTGGTCTGGTCCTCCATGTGAACCGGTTTGGCCACTGTTGATGGTTTCGACGAGTACCCGGGTGCCGCGCACGTCCACGACCTTGATCTTCAGCCCCACCGCCATGGGGGAGCCGTCGGCCGACTCGGCACGCCACTCCTCCCGGTCGATTCTGACCATGCCCGTATCACCTGTGTGGATGTCCTCCAATACGACACCTTCGGTGCCGATGAGACGGCGCGAACCGATGCCGTCGTTGGGTTCTCCTCGGTTGAGCCGACGTGAAATGGGACGTAGGGCCAGGAAAAACAGAGCCGATGCGACGAGGAAGATGATCAGCTGCGCCAGTGGGGCGGCGCCGAAGAAACCGGCTATTGCGGCGATGAACGCACCAAGGCCGAACGGCAGGAGGACGAGTCCGGGCGCGATCAGCTCGAGTGCGCTGAGCACGACACCTGCGACGACGAATATTGCGGCGAGAGTTTCTGGCTCCACGCCCTGCAGGCTACAGACAGAACTGTTGCAACCCGCCGATGGCGGGTGAAGTCGGGCACTAGGTGGCCACTAGCCTTGTGAAATGAGTTCCACAGCTCCGCTCCGTCTGCTGACCGTGCATGCGCATCCCGATGACGAATCGTCAAAGGGGGCGGCAACGGTCGCCCGTTATCTGGCCGAGGGGATTCCCTCCACCCTGGTGTGCTGCACGGGTGGCGAAGCGGGCGACATTCTGAATCCGGCGATGGACCTGCCCGAAGTGCGCGCCGACCTGCCGGGCGTCCGCCGCAAGGAGCTTGCCGCCGCCACCGCCGCGATCGGATACGAAACCGTCGAGATGCTCGGTTACCGGGATTCTGGAATGCCTGACTCGTTGGACAACGCCAACCCCGAGAATTTCTGGAACGCCGACCTGGACGAGTCGGTGGGGCGCCTGGTGGCGATAATTCGCAGGGACCGCCCACAGGTGATCATCACCTACAGCGATGATCAGCAGCACTACGCACACCCTGACCACCTGAAGGTGCACGACATCACGGTTCCTGCCTTCGACCGTGCCGGGGATCCGGATTGGTATCCGGATCTGGGCGAACCGTGGCAGCCGCTAAAGCTGTACTACGTCGAATGGTCGATCGCACGGGTGCGTGCCATGCACGAGAAGTTCCTCGAGCTGGGACTCAAGTCGCCATTCGAGGGCAAGTGGATGGAACGGATCGACGCGGCAGGGACGGTTGACAACGTGACCACGCGGGTGCCTATCCGTGACTTCTACGAGGTACGCGAGACCGCTCTGCGAGCCCATGCGACCCAGGTCGACCCGACCGAGAGCTTCTGGTTCGGACTCCCGACCGAGGTGGCACGCGACGTTCATCCTTTCGATGACTACGTGCTGGCCCGGTCCCTGGTCGAGACCGACATCCCCGAGGACGACCTGTTTGCCGGGGTGCCGGGCCGGATCCGTTCCTGAGATTGGTCGAGGCCTGACATGTCCAAGCCGGCGGGTCGTGCAGTGGAGGAAGTGAGGTCGGAGCTGGCCGAAATTGCTTGCGCCGCGTTTGAAGGCGAGCAGCTACTCCCAGAAGACATAGAAGCTCTTCGTCGCTCGGATGGAGCTCAGGGGACGGTCCTGACCGAGGTGTTCACCACGGCCGATCGTCTGGCGGTGGCGATCGCGCGGGTGGACCACACGGGCGACGCGCCGATAGCCCATCTGGACCTTCTGGCCACAGACCTGGGACACAGGCGACGCGGTCTGGCCCGGACGGTGCTTGGTGCGGCCGAGGACTGGGCCAGGGACCAGGGAGCGGAGTGGATCGAGGCCGGTGATCACCTGCCCAACGGACTCTTCGGTGGTATCGACGTGCGCTGGACCGCGGCCATGTGCATGTTCGAGTCACGCGACTATGAACGCGTCGCGGTCAAGGTGGACCTGGGTTGCCCGACGATCAGCGCGCCGCCGGTGCGCCTTGGCGCAGGAATGCGCGCAATCCGGGTGTCGAGTGACGACCAGATCGAGACTCTTCGCACGTTTGTTGCCGAGACTTCGCCGAGGCATTCCGCAGCCTTCGCCAAGGCCGCGGAGTGGGGCACCGCAGTGATGGCGGTTGACTCCGGTTCAGGTCGGATCTATGGAGCTGCGGCCCACTCGTTGCAGCGACTCGGGGTCATCGGTCCGGTCGTTACGGGGCCGGGCGCCGAGGAGCGCATAGTCATCGGGGTGATGTTCAGAACGGTGCTCGGTGACCTTGCAACCGCCGGGCTGAAATCCGCCGAGATCGTGGGTGCCTCGACAATGACCCCTTATGTCGAGTCGGTCGGCGCCAAGGTCGCACGAGTCTCTCTGGTTCTGCGAAGAAGATTGCAGTAGGCGGGGGACTACCTTGGACGACGTGAGCACTCTCGCTGAACAGCTCGGATACAGCTCCGGGGACAGACTTCTGATCATCAACTGTGACGGCCTCGGACTGTGCCATTCCTCGAACGAAGGTGTTTTCCAGTCGCTCCGAGCCGGGATCGCCACCTCCGCGTCGCTGATGGTGCCGTGCCCCTGGGCCCGGGGCGCTGCCGCCCGATACCAGCCGGGTGACGACATCGGCGTGCACCTGACGCTGACTTCCGAGTTCGAGCACTATCGGTGGGGGCCCATCACCCACGCACCGTCGCTCCTGGGTGGGGCCGGCGGCTTTCCCCGCACCGTGGCCGATGTCTGGGACCACGCGGACGTGGGCGAGGTCCACCGTGAACTGCGGGCGCAGGTCGAGCGTGCGATCCAATGGGGCATCGACGTGACGCACCTTGATTCACACATGCAGACCCTGCCGCTTCGGCCCGAGTTCTTCGACGTTTTTCTGGACCTTGCCGTCGAGTTCGATCTGCCGATCCGATTACCGGCAGCTCAGTTCCAGGAGGACGCCGGTTTTCCGTTCCGGGAGCGGGCCGCCGAAGAGGGGATCGTCTCGCCCGATCAGATTATGAGCCATTCCGGAATCGGCGGCGCGCAGGCCCTGATGTCGATCCTGTCCGAACTGCCCGCCGGGGTGACCGAGATATACCTGAACCCAGCGGTCGACTCGCCCGAGTCTCGGGCCCTGACACCCAATGCCCTGGGCTTGGCCGAGGACCTGGCTCTGCTGACCGACAGCGAGATGGTCAGATCATCGCTCGAGCGCCTGGGAATCAAGCTGATCGGCTGGGACGCCCTTCGTCAGGCGCAGCGGTCCGTGGCCATCGACCGCTTGTAGGGATGTCTACTCCTCGAACGGCTTGTCGCATGCAGACCAGAGGCCGGTCCCGTTCTGTCGGGCGCTTCTTGCCGCATTGCGGAACTGGTCCTCGTGAGCGACGTTCGGCGGGAACGTGTACTGATTGGCGTAGCCGCTGGTGACCATCTCGAGGTTCACGAATAGGCCGTCGCTCGCCCGGTACACATAGGCCAGAAGGCGTTGGTAGCGGTCGCGGGCCTCTACGTCGCGTTTGAGCTGCACCTTCGTTCCGGCCTTGAGTAGATCGGCCATGTGGGCCGATGCTTCTTTGCCGTAACACATGACAGGTCTGCTCGGGTCGACGCTCTCCGGGGTGTTGATCCCGATCAGGCGCACGCGTTCGTCTTCGCCCTCGGACCTGACGACGATCGTGTCTCCATCGACGACCCGAACGACTACGGCGTTGGGCTCAAGCGCGTAGCTGCCGTCGTCGTTGGTCGACGTTGAACACGAGCCCAGCCCAACCGCAAAGACCAGCGCAGCAACGACCGCCCCGATTATCTGGGCGCTGACGCTGGCTGGTGGAGTTGTTGCACCCGTGCCGGGAGCTCGGTTGAAACCACACCCACCGGCTGTGGCCGGTCGTTCAGACCCTCTGGAGGATGGTGCCCGTGCCGAGTCCGCCGCCGCAGCACATGCTGACGAGGGCGTTGGTTCCATCGGTCTGCTCCAACTCATAGAGGGCCTTGGTCAGTAGGAAAGCACCCGTGGCACCGAGTGGATGGCCAAGAGCGATGGCACCACCGTTGGGATTTGTTCGATCCATGTCCGCATCCAGCTCGCGTGACCATGCCAGTACGACTGACGCAAAGGCCTCGTTGATCTCGAACACGTCGATATCGCCCATGGCCATGCCCGTACGGGCGAGCAGACGCTTGGTGGCGTCGATCGGCCCGGTGAGCATCAGGACAGGATCGACCCCGACCAGACAGGTGTCGATGACTTTCGCACGTGGCGTGAGACCGAGTTCCGAAGCCTTCTGGGCGGACATGACCAGAACCGCAGCAGCGCCATCGGAGATCTGCGAGGCGTTGCCCGCCGTGTGGACGCCGTCCTCGCGGCCGACCGGCTTCAATGAGGCGAGCTTCTCGAGGGTCGTGGCGCGCAGACCTTCATCGCGGCTGACGGTGACCGTCTGATCGGTGGGGTTGCCCTCGGCGTCGCGTGCCGGGGCTTCAACCGGCGAAACCTGGGAGTCGAATTTGCCTGCATCCCACGCCGCTGCAGCACGCTGCTGTGAGAGGAGGCCGAAAGCGTCGGTGTCGGCGCGGGTCACACCCCATTTGTCGGCGATGCGCTCGGCACCTTCGAACTGTGAGGTGAACTCGATCTGATCGAAGTAGGACGGCGGGATCGGAACGCCGAGCCCGAGCTTCTTGGAACTGTTGGATCCGATGGGGATCCGGCTCATCGACTCGACCCCACAGGCGATGGCGATGTCCACAACGCCCGACGAGACCAGTGCCGTGGCGATGTTGGTGGCCTGCTGGGACGACCCACACTGGGTGTCCACAGTGGTTGCTGCGGTGCTGATGGGAAGTCCTGCGCTGAGCCAGGCCGTCCGGGTGATGTTGTAGGACTGTTCGCCAACCTGGCTCACGCACCCGCCCACGACCTGTTCGACGCTGTTGGGATCGATGCCCGACTTGTTGATGAGCGCCATGAGAGCGTGTTTGAGAAGGTCCGCAGGGTGCACGGTGGACAGGCCGCCGTTGCGCTTGCCGATGGGCGTTCTGATGGCATCAATTACTACGACTTCGGACATGTTCCCATCCTATGCCCCGGTCCCTGTTGGTGACCTTGCGGCGATCGAGCGGCTCGGTTCAGGCAGCGCTCTGGTGACCGGTGGACCCGGGCGTGGTTGCCGTTGCCGTTTCGACTGCGTCGTCGGTCGGGCCGGTCCCGTGGGTGAGCGTCAGAGATGAGCGGCGGGCAGTGCGCAACCTGTCGGCGAGTTCGTTGTCTCGACGGGCGATCCGCTCTGCTTCACGCTCGGCGACCCGACGATTGGCCTCGTCGAGAGCCGCCCTGGCGTCTCGGACGCCGATGCGGCCGAGCTCTCGGGTCCGCTCGTCCAGGCGCCTGTACGGCTGGCTGGGTGCGGGGCGACCCGTTGCGTTCTGGGTATCCATCAATCTCAGCTGCTTGGTCATGGCCCCAGTATGCGAAGGGGGTGTGACAGTGAGGCAACGGGTTCGAATACCCCCTGTGACGCCTCTTCTGAAGCAGTCCAGTCGTCGTTCAACAGGGGGCGTTCGGCGCCACCAGCGGCCACGGACGCTCGGATTCCAGGGCAGTTCCCAGGTCCAACAGCAGGGCGTCCTGGTGATGTCGGGCGCCGATCTGCATACCCACGGGCAGGCCGTTGATCTGTCCGACCGGGACAGAGATCGCGGGGTTTCCGACGATGTTGTAGGGGATTGTCAGCGCACCGTTGTTGCCCAGGTCGGCGGGCTTACCTGCGACTTCCATGTTCATGGTCGTGGTCGCTGCGAAAGCAACGTCGGGGTTGGTGGCGCTGATGATGAAGTCAGCTTGTTCGAACGCGTCAGCGAGGGTTTCGTTCAATGCGGTGCGGGCAGTTTCGCTGTGCGCCATCATTTCGAGGGAGAACTTGCGCTGGGCCAACTGGATGCCGAAGGCAATCTCGTCGGTCAATTGCTCCATGCACTCGGGCAGCAGGTCCTCGAGGTCCGCGTACAGCCCGGACAGGTTGCCGAGGGCCCATTCGAAGCCCATCGGCCTTATCGATAGGTCCACCTCGACGCGCTGCATACCGATGTCGTCCACCAGCATCGCCCCGGCCTCTTCGATGAGGTCCGCGACGGCGGGGTTGACCACTGCGGAGCCCAGATCGGGAATTATCGCGACCTTGGCGCCCCGTAGATCCTCGAAATGTGTGCCCAGGTTCCTTTCCCAGCCGTCGATCTTCGGCAACGAGTACGGATCATGGGAGTCGTATCCGGCCGTCACGTCGTAATACCGGGCGATGTCCCGAATTGAGCGACACAGAACTCCAACCACAACGGTCATCGGGTGGATCAGGGTGTGGGGGCCACGGGGAATTCGTCCGGCGGTCCCCTTCATTCCGGGAAGGCCGTTGAAGCCGGCCGGTATCCGGATCGAACCGCCGCCGTCTCCACCCGATGCCAGGGTGAGCAGGCCGGCAGCCACGGCAGCCGAACTGCCACCGGATGACCCACCTGCCGTGCGCCCGATCTGCCAGGGGTTGTGGGTCACACCGTTCAGTTTGGTGACGCTGACGTTCAGGCCGCCGAATTCGGAAGCCGTCGTCAGTCCGACCGGGACGACGCCGCCGTCACGCTCGGCCCGGATCAGCATGGTCTCCGTGTGGCTCGCCCTGCGGTCGGCGAAAACCAACGAAGCCTCGGTGTGGGGCCACCCTTCGTACTGGCTCAGCTCCTTGATGCCGAACGGGACCCCGCCAAAGGGCAACTCGACATCTGCGTCCGCCGCCTTGGCCAACGCCATATCCGGGTCGAGGAACGAGAACGAATTCGTGTCGCTCGAATCGATGGCCCTGAGGGTGGCTTCCAGTTCCTCGACGGGGGACCGGTCCCCGGCACGGAACGCGTCAACGAGAGAACAGGCGTCTCCCTGCCATGGTGAATCTGCCATTACCCAACCCCCTTGGCGTCTCCTCGTCGACGCTGGCCGGACGATACTTCGATCCGGGCAGGCGGGTGAGCGATGTTCGGCCGGCCCGTCGGACGGGCCGTCATGGCGATCTGACCGCCCCAGATAGGGTCATGCGATGGACGCCGCAGAATTCCTTGGTCTGATCCGATCTGAAACGCCCATGCGCTGGTCGATGCCCATCACCTCAGGAATCGCGACGCGGGGCCACTTCATGTTCGGTGGCTGCGGCCTGGGTGCGGCAGTCTCTGCAATGGAACACGAATGCGGGCGGCCAGTTGTCTGGGCGACGGCGCAGTATCTCTCCTTCGCAATGATCGACGAGACGCTGGATCTAGACGTGAAGATCGCGGTTGAAGGCAGGATGACCAGCCAGGCCAGGGCCGTTGGCCATGTGGGTGACCGTGAGATCCTCACGGTGAATGCGGCGCTCGGATCCAAGCCGATCGAGTTCGATGAGCAGTGGTTGGACATGCCGGATGTTCCCGATCCGGACGAGTGTCCGGTACGGAGCGAGTTGATCGACGACTCGGATTCGATCATGAGTCGTTTCGACATGCGCCTGGCGCTCGGCACCTCGTGGGATGTCCTCGAAGGCAAGCCGGCGCCCGGTGGCCGGTCGGCCATGTGGGTCCAGATGCCCGATGTCGACATGTCCGCCGCCGCGATCGCAATCCTTGGGGACTATGTGCCGTTCGGGATCTCCCAGGCGCTCGGTGACTGGACTCCTTCCAACAGCTTGGACAACACGATCAGGGTCCACCGACTCGTTCCGACGGACTGGGTGCTGTGCGATGTGCGCATCGACTCGGTCAGCGCCGGCTTCGGACACGGATCCGTGTACCTGTGGGCCCAGGACGGAACGCTGCTGGCGACCGCAAGTCAATCGGCGGTCATCCACAAGCCGCGGGGCTGACACCTGACCTAATAGGGTCGGGATATGACAGGCGACACTTCTTCAGGACAGACGAGTTCGAACGGCCCGGGCCAGACCAACGTCGCACCCGATGCCGGCGGCCCGGGTCTTCCGCCGGGTCGCCGCTACGGCATGACCATCCCCTTCGATGGGGTTCCACTCGCAGATCAGGGCGACTGGATTCGCGAACTCGCCGACCTTGGATACACCGACGTGTGGTCATCCGAGGCAAACGGATCTGATGCCTTCACACCACTGGCGCTCGCTTCCGTGTGGGCTCCGTCGCTCCGGCTGGGCAGCGCCATCGTTCCCGCGTACACCAGGGGACCTGCGCTGCTGGCGCAGTCCGTTGCTGCGCTCAGCGACGCAGCGCCCGGACGTGTTGCGTTCGGCATCGGTACTTCGTCGAACGTCATCGTCGAACGGTGGAACGGAATCGAGTTCGACGAGCCCTACCGGCAGGTCAAGGACATGGTGAGCTTCATCCGGGGTGCCCTCGCAGGCGAGAAAATGACGGGCGAGTTCGGCAACTCGACCGTCAGCGGCTTCAAGCTCGGACTACGTCCGGCCCAGCAGCCGGCGATCCTGATCGCGGCGCTCCGGGAAGGGATGCTCAAGCTCGCCGGTCGCCACGGTGATGGGGCAATCGTCAACTGGCTTTCGGCCGAGGACGTCTCGACCGTCGCCCCGATCGTCCAGAAGGCCGGCGGGGGCACCTCGACCAACCCGACCCGCGAGGTAGTGGCACGAATTTTCGTCGCCCCCTCGATCGATCGTGAAGTTGTCCTCAACGCGGGACGGTTCGCCATTGCCTCGTATCTGAACGTCCCCGTCTATGCGGCCTTCCACGACTGGATGGGCCGCGGCGAGGAGCTGGCCGAAATGTGGCGGCTCTGGAAAGAGGGCGACCGACAGGGCGCGCTAGGCGCCATTCCCGACAGCCTCGTCGATGAACTGATCATCTCTGGCACGCCCGAGGAATGTCGGGAACACATCCAGCGATATGTCGACAACGGGGTGACAACCCCTGCCTTGGCGATTCTGCCGTTTGGCTACGACGTCGACCAATACCGCCAGGCGATAAGGGACCTGGCGCCCCGCTGACCGCTGCTGGCGCCCCCTGCTGACGTTGGCTTACCGCTGACCGCCGCCGGCGCCCCCTGCAGCCGTGTGATGCGCGACGGCTGACCCAGCGGGTCAGGGCGCCGATTCGAATGTCATGCGAAGTGCGACCTTGTCGACCTTGCCGGAGGCGTTGGTTGGAAGCGAGTCGCTGAAGAAGACCGCCCGCGGGCGTTTGAATCCAGCGATCCGACCCTTGGTCCAGTCGACGATTTCCAGGGCATCGGCGTTGTCGCGGGACGCTACGACGACGGCGCAGACCTTCTCGCCCCAGCGTTGGTCGGGTAGGCCTACGACCGCTACCTGGGCGACGTGAGGGTGGGTGCTCAGCAGGTCCTCGACCTCCCGCGACGACACGTTCTCACCACCCGAGATGATCAGGTCCTTCTTTCGGTCGACGACGTCGAGAACGCCCTCGGGGTCGACACGTCCGATATCTCCGGTTCGGAACCACCCATCGAGCAGACTCCCCGACGTCTCCTCCGGAGCGTTCCAGTAGCCGTCACATACCTGATCGCCCCTTACGAGAATCTCGCCCGGTTCACCCGGCGCAACGTCCCGGTCGTCCTCGCCGACGATCCGCAACGCCACCAGCGGACCCGGCCGTCCTGCGGCAGCGAGCAGGTGGGGGTCGGTGGTCCGCGCACGATCGTGATCGGCGGGGGTGAGAAACACGGCGTTGCCGCTCAACTCGGTCATGCCGTAGCCCTGTGCGAGTCCGCAGCCCGGAAGCTCGTGTTCGACGCGCAGGATCAGATCGAGCGGCATCGACGCAGCGCCATAGGAAACCTGGCGCAGGCTGGATAGGTCCCTCGATCCGCGGTCCGGGTGATCGAGCAGCATGGACAGCATCGTTGGGGCGAGGGAGCAACTCGTCACCCGTTCGGACTCGATCAGCGACAGGACCTGAGCCGGGTCGAACCCGGGGACCAGGACGACCGGCCGCCTCCGGATGTGGCTGTGCAGAACGTTGTAGGCGGCCACGTGGAACAGTGGGAAGGGAAACAGGTAGACGTCGTCGTCGGACAGGGGGCGCGCCACGGCGGTGTTCATGACCGCGCTGATGAGGCTCCGGTGCGTTAGCACAGCACCCTTGGCCCTGCCGGTGGTCCCCGAGGTGTGGATCAGCCAGGCGCAGTCCGAGTCGGCACCCAGACGCGCGACCCGCGCAGGGGTGGTCCGGTCCGATTTCTCACCGGGTCGGCCATCGATCGGACCGGCGAAGTCCTCCAGGAGTTCCGTTTCGACGGACAGCCTCGCGGTGATCGCATCGAACTCGATCGTGTCGACCAGCTTGGACATTTGGACGGCGCTTGCGAGTACAAGGGATGGCTCGGTGGCGCGGATCAGTTCGGCAATTTCGGATGGGGTGTGGCGGGTGTTGGCGAACGTAGCCACCGTGCCGGCCAACGGAAGCGCATAGAGCGCGGCAACCATCGCCGGTGAATTCTCTGAAATTATGACCACCCGGTCACCGCGACTGGTGCGTCGGCTGATCGCCCCGGCCATTGATGTGACCCGGTCCCACATCTCGGCAAAGGTCCATGTGTGGCCCTCACCGATCAGTGCGGGATCATCCGGGTGGGCGCGCGCTGCGAACTCGATGATCTCGTGAAGGAACATCGCCCGTCAGTTGCCCGCGGCCGCTTCGTCGAGCTTGGCCTGGATGCGACGCATCGAACGGAGCCACCGCTCCCGGTCGTTGGCCCGTGCCTGTTCGTAGTCGGCAACCTCGGCGTGGGGAAGGATCAGGAAACGCCCGTCGGCGAGCGCCTCCATGACGGATTCGGCCACATCGGACGGCTCCAGAATTCGCTGCGCCTTGACCACCTCGAGGGCCAACTGATCCTCGGGTAGCAGGGGAGGGGTCCCGTTTCCTTCCGCCAGTTCGGGGAACAGCAGCGGTGTCCGAACCCCTTGGGGGCACAGGCACGAAACCGTCACGCCACGGTCCCCGTAGGTGATGGACAGCCATTCGGCGAGCGCCACGGCGCCGTGCTTGGTGACGCTGTATGGAGCGTCACCGAGGTTGCTCAACAGGCCAGCGGCGGAGGCGGTGATGACCATGCGACCCTCACCGCGCTCCAGCCAGTCCGGTAGCAGCGCGCGGGAGGCGTAGACGTGAGCCAGGACGTTGACGTCGATTATCCGCTGCCAGACGGAGTCGTCCGCGTAGACCCCGGCGCCCGTGCCGATGCCGGCGTTGCCGACGAATAGGTCGACCTGGCCGTCCCGCTCGATGGTCGCCCCGATCAACCCGGCGAGCTCGCTCTCGTTGGTGACATCCAACCCGACCGGATGCACCGCCAGCGCAGGATGACCGTCAGAGATCCGCTCCGCGACCCGTACGGCAGACGCTTCGCTCATGTCCACGATGGTCAGTGAAAGCGGCTGCTCCCGGGCGAAGCGCTCACAGAGGGCTGCGCCAATCCCGCTTCCACCCCCGGTGACGATGATGACTTTGTCATTCAGTTCCATGCCGACTATTCCATTCTGTCCAGTGGTCTTTTATGCGCGGGGTGTGTTCGGTCCTGGTCCGCCCGGTCGTGGCCTGCCTCCTCCTGGCCCGCTCGGTCGGTGTGCCGATCCGCTAGGCCGCTCAGGAGGCGGCAACTGCGGCTTCGAGGGTCGCGTCGATTGTCGCCCGTCTGTCTTCACCCCAGGGCAGGGGCATGATGACCGGATGCTCGACGCCGCCGTCGCGGTACGCGGCGACGGCTTCGGCGACGGTCTGGGCCGAGCCGCAGATGTCGATTGCGTCGACCATCCGGTCAGAGATCGCCTCAAGGGCCGCTGTGCGATCGCCGGCCTTGTGGGCTGCGGTTACGGCTTCGACCTCATCGGCGAACCCGGCCCGTGCGAATGCGTTCGCGTACGCGGGGACCACGGCATAGGAAAAGAGGTCCTTGCGGGCGTAGGGGAGCGCCGTGTCACGGTCACAGACCCCCACGTGCACGTACGCATAGATGCGACATGACCCCTCGGGGCGACCGGCTTTGATTTCGGCCGCCCGAACCTGTTCGACACACCATGGAACCGCCGTGGCCGGCAGATAGTTGAGCAGGACACCGTCGGCCAATTCTCCGGCCAGCGCCAACATCTTCGTGTTGAGTGCGCCCAGGACGAGTTCGGGTCGCCGATCGCCCTGGCGGATGCCCAGTCTGAACTTCGAGCACTCATAAAAGTCGCCCTGATGGGTCACCGGCTCACCCGTCAGGCACTCGCGGACGAGGTTCAGGTACTCGCGGGTCTGGGCCAGCGGCCTGGTCGAGTACTCGGCACCGTGCCAGCGACCGACGACCACCGGTGACGAGATCCCGACACCGAGACGGATCGTCGCTTCAGGGGACAGGTCCTGGAGCGTCGCGGCCCCCATCGCAGTGAGCATCGGAGTTCTCAACTGCAATGCCAGGACACCGGTCCCGAGTCCCATCGAGGGTTGCGTGGCGCCAACGGCGGCAAGTGTCGAGAAGGCCTCCTGGGCCACGGTCTCGGCTGTCCAGAAGGAGTCGTATCCCAGCTTGCGGGCATCGGCTGCGACGCTGAGTCCCTGGTGGATTCCCAGACCCTGGAAGCTCGCGAACGTCACACCTATTGGCTGATTCGTGTTGGTCACAGAAGGCGACGGTAGCCGCGCGCCCACGAGCGCCGCCGGAGTAGCGACCCTCTCGCCCAAAACGTCGGGAAGGTCGACAGTCGCAGGACTACCATGGACCCAGATGCCCCGGCGACGGGGTACGGGACGCAGGAGGCACTATGACCGAGGTGCTCGATAGTGGAGCTCCATCCAAGGTGATCACCCGTGATGGGACGATCCGAGATGCTCTCGACCTGATTGACCAGGGTTTGGGTGACATCTCGGAGCGGACGATCTTGTCGAGTTCCGAAATGTCGGACCTACTTCTCGACGTCCGTTGCGTCCTTGCGCGACTCGATCCCGAGGTGTTCACCAACTAACCGGGATCAATCGCTTTCGGGTGTTCGGCGACCCAGGCCGACCGAGGCCAACAGTTCGGTGTAGTTCTCGTCGAGAGCGTCCAGCAGTTCCTGAGGGTCGGACACCGCGGCCGAGTCGACGTACAGGCCGAGGAACAGCCATCCGCGGTACGACATCGTGGTCAGGTTGAACGCAGTGCCAGCCAGTGGTCCGATCGGATAGTTGGCCTGCATCAGTGCACCGCCGATGAACAGATCCATCGGTGCGGCACGCACGTTGGAACAAACGAAGTCGACTGCCTGCGTCAGGTACTGGCCGGTCCGGAGGATCACTGCCGGGGGAAGCATCGCGGCGGCGCTGGCGGCGCCTTCCATCGCGGCGATGGCTTTCTCCTCACGGACCTCGGTGACGACCCGGTGAATTGCCTCGACCCGGTCGGCGTGCGGCATCGGCCCGGTGGGAACCAGCATCTGGGTGGGACTGAACGCGTTTCCTCCGGCGGAACGATCGTGGCGCGTGCTGACCGGCATCGACACCCGCAACTGGTCGACCGGCAGGCCGGCACGCTCATGAACCTGCCCGGCGGCAGCAGCCGCACCGGCGATGAAGACATCGTTGACGCTGCCGCCCATCCGGTGAGCGGCGCCCAGGACATCTTCGAGTGAGAGGGTGGTTGTCCCGAACCACCGGCCCAGGGACCGCTCGGTCCACAGTGGTGAACGCTTCTTGCCGACCCGGGCCTGGCGGGCAGCGGAGCGGGCCGCTCCAAACAGATCCGCCGGCCCGGCCGAGATCTTCTCCCGTTTCGTACGGGCGTTGTCCGGGTTATCGCCCTGTGGCGCGGACGACTGCCGGGGAGGTCGCGGATCGTCGAGCCGGCTTGGCGGATTGCGTTCGAAGTCGAGGAACTCGACCGAGAGTCGGATCCCTCCCTCGCCGTCGGTGATGGTGTGGTGCAACCGCTGGAGCATCGCTGATCTGCCGTCGGCGAGTCCCTCGATAACCACGAATTGCCACAGTGGCCGCTCGCGGTCGAGCGGGTCGCGGCTCAACGTCGCAGTCAGCTCGTACAGGTCATCGCGGGTGGCCTGTCCGCCCAGATCGATCCAACGCAGATGCTGGTCGATGTCCATGTCGGGATCGTCCTCCCAGCGGGGAAGTTCCCACGGGAGTGGACTCGTGACAACTCTCTGGCGGAGCTTCGGGACGACCTCTACCGCCCGCAGCATCCTCTCTCGGAAGTGTTCGCGGTCGGGGGCGCGGTCCAGGATCGATAGGTTCGAGAACGCGGACGCCAGGCGCGGATCACGTTCCATTTCCCACATGATCGACTCGAAGCCGGTCATGGCCTGGGTGTCCATCGACATTTCCGCCATCGTTTGAGGGTAACCACCGATTGAGGTTTCTGCGCCCAGTTGGGCGACTACCGCTGCCCCCGCCCGTCATTCGCAAGCCGTGAAGGCCAGAATTTGCCGGCCGAGCGGGCCAACGCTGCACCGGCAACCAGTCCAGCGGCGATGTCGCTCGCGTGGTGGATGCCCACGTGAACCCGGCTCCAGGACACCCCGAGCGCCAACCCCCACCACAGCGGCGCCATGCCGTGGTCGTGGCTCAGCAGGCTTGCCGCGCACGCGGCCGCTGAAGCGTGTCCGCTCGGGAAACTGGACGTGAGAGGGGTCCGGAGCTCATGGGTTCTTGCCTCCGGTGCGACCGGACGCTCCCTCGAGATGAGCATCTTCACCGGACCGTTTATCAGACCCTGTTCGACACCGAGGATGATGCTGCGACGCAACGCCGCTCTGCGGCGTTGAGGTCCGCCGAATAGCGCGTCGACGGCATTGATGGAATGCCACAGGATGCTGTGGTTGGCCGCCTCGGAGAGCAGATACATGCATCTGTCCGCCCCGCTGACCCCGCGTAATGGCCGTGCCGCCCTGTCACCCCACGCGTCGAGGCGGTGAACGGCGGGACTCTGGAATACCCGGGCCAGGGGCCTTGTGATGTCAGCGCTCACGACCGGGATTCGGCCTTCATTGCCGCCAGGATCGATTCGGCCATGGAGGCCGGGTCCTCGAGTGGTCCGAAGTGGCCGAGTTCGGGGTGCTC
>JBATWQ010000019.1:0-4340 GCA_049672765.1 Microthrixaceae bacterium
CCTCTCTCTGCTACCCCTATACGACCATCCAGCCGCTGCTCGGCGACATGGTCGGCCACAGCGGGCCGCTGACCGTCGGCAAGGGTGACCTGAGCGACATCCGTGAGCGGCTGGCGGGGCGCCTGCATGACGTTCCGGTCGACTTCTCGGTTGCCTTCCAGCCGGTTTCGCTGCGCAGCCGCGAAATCCTCAGCCTGGAAGTCGGCGACATCCTGACCCTCAACCATCCCAGTGACGAACTGCTGACCGCCAACGTTGACAACGTTGCGCTCTTCACCATCAGACCAGCACGTAAGGGCAAGAAGGTCGCCGCCCAGGTGGTAGCGCCAATCAATCGATCAACACCGGAGAACCGATGAACCAGCTAGAGACCCGGACCGAAGCCTCGGGCGACGATGCAACCGGCGAAGCGCCGAGCACTCCCGCAGCGACGACAGGTCCCACGACGACCGAAAGTCTGCTTTCTGAAGCCTTGACCCTCGCCGCGGCGATCGGCGAGGCACTCAACGGTGACCTCACCGATGGTCAGCTCGAGATCGGACCTGCCGACGTCCAGATCGACACGAAGGACATGACGCCGGAGTCCGGTGTCCACGGCGTCATCACATCGCTCAAGGGTGGTCTGGTCAGTCGTGTCGTGATGATGGTCGATGACGAGGTCCAGCGGATGCTCGAATCGGCCCACATCCAGAAGATCGCCTCGGAGTCCGACTCCGACACCGACGGCGAGTCTGTGGCCTCGCCAGACACCACCGAGGCCCGGAGCGCGTGGTTGGCGACCGTGGCCGAGCCGATGGAACGGTGGGCCCGACTCAACAAGACGACGCTGGACTCGGCGCTGCCGATCGAGAACGCCCGGCAGATCGATCACCTGCTGCTCGGTCAGGGCCTGGTCATAGTGGCCGTGGGGTTGTTCCTCGACGGTCGACACGTCGGATCGCTGGCTCTCGCCGGTTTCGAACGCAGTCAGCCCTCATCGAGCCCAGCCTCGACCTCTGCACCGTCGGACGCCTCGTCGGTCGAGGCAACGCCTGTGGGCGCCTTCGAGGCCGAGTTCGAAGAACTGGACGCTCTACCCCGGACGACCGAGAGGCCACTGGGCGCCGCCCTGCAGCGTCTGGCCGACGTCGAGATGCTCGTCACCGCCGAACTTGGTCGGACACGGATGAACGTCTCGGAGTTGCTGACACTCGGCCCGGGTTCGATCATCGAACTCGACAGGGCCGCTGGCAGTCCGGTTGACCTCCTGGTCAACAACACGCTCATCGCCCGTGGCGAAGTTGTCGTGGTCGATGAGGAATACGGCGTCCGACTGACCGAGATCGTCGGTCCGGTCGAGTCCTGATTCTCAGGGTCCCGAACCTTCATGGCTGACCAACCGTCCACCATCATGTTGATGCTGCGCCTGGGGCTGTCCCTGGGCCTGGTTCTCGCGCTGGTCGGCGGAATCACCTGGGTCCTGCGCCGACGGGGCCTCCTCGCCGGTGGGCTTGGCGGAAAGTCGACCGGGCGGCTCCAGATCCTGGACCGGAAGTCGCTCAACAAGCACGCTTCGCTGGTGGTTGCCCGGGTGGGCGACACCTCGGTGCTCCTGGGCGTTACCGAACAGAACGTCACTGTTCTGAGTGACTCCGACGGACTCGGAGCCGGGTGGTACGCACCGCCGGGAACGTCGCCGCAGTCCCAGCAGAACACCGAGAACGAACCGCAGGCAACGGCGGCTGAACAGAAGCCGGCCGAACTAAAGATTGTGGGGCCCCGAAGGACCGGGACCCCGGTGAGCACTGCTGCAGTGGCCACCGACTCGACAGGGATGAGCTTCGTTGAGGCTCTGAGGGAACTGACCGTACGTCGCTCCTGAGCGCCCAATTCGAGTGAGACTCCAACTTTCCAACCGACACAAGATCATCTGGGTCGTCATCGGCATCACAACTTTGCTGTTGTGGGGTGGTGCGGGCGCAGTGTCCGCCCAGACCGACCCCTCCGGTACCGGCAGCGGATCTTCGTCAGCGATGCTGGATCAACTTCCCTCCGCCCCCGAGCCGGTCGCACCGGTCGCACCCGTGGCAGGAACACCAGGAGCCGAGACCCCGGGTGCCGACACGACCGGCACCAACCCGCTAGAGGGACTTCTCGACGGCGAGCCTGGACCCGCCAAGAGGGACGGCAAGGGCGACGACTCCGGCAAGCTCGAGGTGAACATCGACCTCGGACAGGGCAACGGTAAGGAAGTCCCCAGCCGTACGGTGACGATAATCCTCGGCCTGACGGTCCTGGCCGTCGCCCCATCGCTGCTCATCATGATGACGAGCTTCACCCGCATGGTCGTGGTGCTGTCGCTGACACGAAACGCCCTCGGTGTGCAGTCGATCCCCCCGAACCAGGTCCTGGTCGGACTGGCGATGTTCCTGACCTTCTTCGTCATGGCGCCAGTGCTCACCCAGGTGAACGACACGGCGCTGCAGCCCTACCTGAACGGCGACATCACCCAGTCCCAGGCCCTCAAAGAGGCCGAGGGGCCGATCAAGTCGTTCATGCTCGCAAACACCCGCAGCTCCGACCTGGGAATGATGGTCTCGATGCAGGGCGGGGAGAAGCCCGAAAGCGCCGAAAAGACCTCGCTGATTGCAGTGATCCCGGCGTTCGTCCTGTCGGAGCTCCGCTCGGCTTTCATTATCGGAATCGTCCTGTTCGTGCCGTTCGTCATCCTCGATCTGGTCGTCTCGGCGGTGCTGATGTCGCTGGGAATGATGATGCTCCCGCCGGTATTCATTTCGTTGCCGCTCAAGCTGCTCGTGTTCGTGATGGTTGACGGCTGGGCGTTGACGGTCCAAGCCCTTGTATCGAATTACCGGCCCGGCTGATGACCGATACAGATGTGATCCAAATCGGCCTCGACGCCATGATCCTGGCCCTGAAACTGGGTGGCCCGATCCTGATGGTCACCCTGGGAATCGGCCTCGCCGTCGGCCTGGTCCAGTCGGTCACACAGCTCCAGGAACAGACCTTGACATTCGTGCCCAAGTGTTTCGGGGTCGCGGTCGTGATCCTGGTTGGAGGGGCCTGGATGCTCCAGTCGGTGGTGTCGTTCACCGCCGACCTGTTCGTCCGTCTGCCCCAGCTATTGGGTTGACATGGACCTGATTGTCGACCCGGCGCAAGCAACGAGTTTTGTGATGGCCGCGACGAGAATCATCGCGTTTCTGCTCATCGCCCCACCCTTCTCGGGCGGTGGCGTACCGGTTCGCATCAAAGTCGGACTGTCGGCCGTCCTCGCCCTGCTGGTAACGCCTCGTCTGGCGCTCACCGTCGGTGACGTCGACACGGCCATGCTGATCGGCGGCGTCGTCTACCAGGCAGCGATGGGCGTGGCCCTCGGATTCATCGTGATGCTGTTGTTCTCGGCGGTGCAGGCGGCCGGGCAGCTGATCGACTTCAGTTCGGCGCTTTCCAGCGCGGCGGTATTCGACCCGTTCGCCCAGACCGGGCTGTCGCCGATGGCGAGGATCTATCAGATGCTGGCGACGCTGTTGCTGTTCACTAGCGGGGGATACCTGTTGTTCATCGGAGGCCTGCTCCGCAGTTTCGACGCCGCGCCCATGTCCGGATTCCGGGTGGACCGCATCGGCCAGGTACTGACCGAAGGGGTCGGGAACTTCTTCGTCGCGGCGCTGCAGATCGGGCTGCCTCTGTTGGCGGCGCTGTTCATGGCCGAGTTGCTCCTCGGGCTTCTGGCAAAGGCAGCCCCGCAGATGAACATGCTCGTTCTCGGCTTCGGTACCAAGAGCCTGATCCTGTTGGGCTTCGGGGGTCTGGCGCTGGCGATGTTGCCGCGTGCCGTCGAAATGATCGTGGACATGTCGATGCGCGGCATGGCTGCGGTGGTGGGCTGAAGTGGGTGAGGACAAGAGTCAGAAGACAGAGGCCCCCACCCCCAAGCGCAAGAAGGAGATGCGCAAGAAGGGGCAGGTGGCCAAGAGCGCAACTCTGGTGTCGTGGGTGTCGCTGCTGGCGGCCACCTATCTGTTGCCCATGGTCGCATCCAACATCGGTGAAGTGCTGGGTGAAGGGATCCGCAGCATCTCCGATGTCGCGGCGTCGCCGGAGCCCGAAACACTCCTCCAGGTTTCGGCGGCCCTGTTCAAGCAGTCGTTCATGGCCATTGCTCCGCTGTTGCTCGGCGCTGCGCTTCTCGGTCTGGTCGGAAACCTGGCGCAGGTCGGCTTCATCTTCACCACCGGGCCTCTGAAACCCAAGTTCGAGCGGGTCAGTCCATCCAAGGGCATCAAGCGGATCTTCTCGGTCAAGTCACTGTGGGAGACCGGCAAGCAGATCTTGAC
>JBATWQ010000020.1:0-4532 GCA_049672765.1 Microthrixaceae bacterium
CGTCACCCTCGACAAATGTGGTTGGACCCACTGGGGCACCCCCAACGGGCGGCGCCTCCACGGCCAACGCCACCACACCCAACCCACCCCCACCGGCCCAAACGGCCGGAACAGCGAGAGCCAGGGCCGCAGCGTCGGTGGAAGCGGGATCGTCCATTCCAGCGATCAGTGTCAGAGCGACCAAGACCACCCGAGTGAACGCGGTCGAAGCGGAACCGGCCGAGGCGGCGAGAACAAGCCACCCGGCACAGACCCACCTTGCTGTGGGCACGACTAGCCCGGTCGAGAGCCCGACCGGCACCGACCCGGACTCCCGTAGGGGTGCCAACTCGCCGTGCCACAGCCAAGGAACACGACCCACCGCCCAGCACGAATGAGACGGCAAACCCCGGGAACCACCAACAACCCCGGGACACGCCGCCACATTCGCGCGCCCGCGATCTGGTCAGAGTCCGACGACCTATTCGGCTGGGCCATCGGGACCATCAATCTCAAGCGGGCTCTGGGACCTGTCGATCATCTGGGGAGTAAGCCAGGTAGGAGAGTCATGGACCACACGCCGAACCGAGTGTCAACCGCGCCAGCGAAGAACTCCCTGTCTGCTGCTGAGGTCGCTCTCTTTCTGCTGCTCGCCGTACTGGTCGCCACGATCAGTATCTCTGTCATCTGATGGGCCCCTTGGGATGAACGATCTCGGGGTGTCGTCATGAAGAGCTGCCCGGGCTGTCTATTTCTGATCGACGACGATCAGGAACGCTGCGAGACCTGCGTCAGGCAAGAATCCACCGAGCTCCGTCCAATCCAGATCGGATCGGCGAGTGGCGGAACCGCTGTTCTCGACAAGACGGTCAAGGTCGCGGCTCCCGACCAGATACTCGATCTGCGTTACCGACCGGCTCGTCCATCGGTGACGATCAAGGGCGTCGTCATCTGCCTGCTCATATGTACCCTCGTTGGCGCGCTCGCCTCGGCGGGAGGCTACGGCCCGCTCGCTCCGAAGTTCGCTGCCTGGGACCTGACATTCAACCGACCGGAGGCATTCCCCCAGGAATGGCAACACCTTGATGACCTGTCCACGGTGTTTGAAGTAGACCTGCCCGGAGGCAGTAGGTCGCTTTTCGAACAACTCGACCCCGGCGATCCCACCAAGGGCGGAATCGCCGGCAAAACGGTGACGACGGTCCGTGGCGCGCAGATGCAGGTTGCTTGGTCCAACTTCGGTGTGAGCCCGGAGTCGCTGGCGACGTTCAACTCGGTCGAGGGCATCCAGGACCTCCTCGGGCGATACGCCGCGGCACGGGTATCCGGCAGGATGACGATTTCACGACCGGTGGTGCTTCCTATCGGACAAGCTGTCGACGGTGTATTCGTCGACGGCGACATGACGACGCGGGTTCGGCTGGTTATGACGCCCAAGGAGGCGTTCATCCTCAGCACCAGTGGAGCTGACAGCGACGCTCTGGCCCTCGACGCCGCCCATCAGCGGCTCCTGGAGTCATTCAGGCCCAACCTCTAGACCCTCGGACCGGACCTCTAATAGGGAGCCGGTTCCTCAGTGGGAATCTCGAACCGGTCGATTGCATCGTCTAGCGCCTCGGCCTTGAGTTCACCTTCGTCGACCAGACCTCGCAACACCGTGAGAACGATGTTGCGGGCATCGGTCTCGAAGTGCGCTCGTAGCGACTCCCGGGTGTCCGAAAGACCGAAGCCGTCGGTGCCCAGCGAGGACCATCTGCGGGGTACCCACCGGACGATCTGGTCGGGCACCGCACACATGAAGTCGGTGACCGCTGTGATCGGTCCCTCGGACTCGTTGAGCTGCTGGGTCACCCACGGCACCTGCCGCTCGGCGCCGGGATGAAGGCGATTGTGGCGCTCAACCCGTAGTGCCTCGGTGCGGAGTTGCTGATAGCTCGTGGCCGACCACAACTCGGCACCGACCTGGTAGTGCTCGGCGAGCTGCGAAACCGCTTTGGCCGCCTCG
The DNA here is from genome assembly GCA_049672765.1 of Microthrixaceae bacterium. Lineage (GTDB taxonomy): Bacteria > Actinomycetota > Acidimicrobiia > Acidimicrobiales > Microtrichaceae > JAGQSZ01. Next base: position 1,985 of record JBATWQ010000020.1, read on the forward strand.
GTGTGCGCAGTTCCGGAGAACAGGATCGTTGCCCGTGGTCCATCGACCTGGGGAGCCTCAGCAAACCGGTAGAGACCTCGCACAACCTGCTCGTCGACCCCATCCGGTGCCGGCGGCATGGGGTAGTTCTCGTTGTAGAGGGTCAGGTAGTAGAAGACGTTCTCGCCCTTGAGCGGGTCACCTCCGGGGAACATCTCGTCGATGCCGTACTTGACGATCATGGCCGTCTCGTAGGCGAAGGCCGGGTCATAGGAACGACACGTCGGCACCGTCGAGGACAGCACATGGCTGTGTCCGTCGCAGTGCTGGAGCCCTTCGCCCGAGAGGGTCGTCCGACCGGCCGTTGCCGCCATGAGGAATCCCCGGGCGCCGGCGTCACCTGCGGCCCAGATCAGGTCGCCGACCCGCTGGAAGCCGAACATCGAATAGAAGGTGAAGAACGGGATCAGCGGCACGCCGCGGTGGGCGTAGCTGGTCGCAGCGGCGGTCCAGTCCGCCATTCCGCCGGCTTCGGTGATTCCCTCCTCGAGGATCTGGCCATCGATGGATTCGCGGTAGGACAGGAGCAGATCATGATCGACCGGCTGGTAGTTCTGACCGACCGCCGAGTAGATCCCGAACTCGGGGAACAGGGCGTCCATACCGAAGGTCCTGGCCTCATCCGGAATGATCGGGATGACCCGCTCACCGACGCTCGGGTCGCGAAGCAGGTTCCTCAAAAGGCGGGTGAACGACGTCGTGGTCGACGCAGCCTGCTTGCCCGAACCAGCCATGAACTCGGTGAATACCTCGTCGGAAGGAACAGACAGCGGCCGTCGAACCCTCACCTGCCGCGACGGCAGCGGTCCGTCGAGGTGCGTGCGGCGCAGTCGCAGGTACTCCGAAACCGGTGAATCCTCGGGCGGCCGTACATAGGGCGGCAAATCACCGTCGAAAGCCGAATCGGGGAGCGCCTCCTGCAGGTGCAGCCGATCCCGCAGTTCCATCAACTGGGCTGCGGTCATCTTCTTGATCTGGTGGGTCGAGTTGCGACCCTCGAACCCGCTACCAAGGGCCCAGCCCTTGATGGTCTTGGCGAGTATCACCGTCGGGACACCCTTGGTCTCGACCGCTGCCTTGTAAGCGGCGTAGAGCTTGCGGTAGTCGTGTCCGCCGCGAGGGAGCATCTGCAACTCGGCATCGGAAAGATGCTCGACCATCGCCCGCAGACGGGGATCAGGTCCGAAGAAGTTCTCGCGGATGTAACTGCCGTCCTCGATGGCGTAGCGCTGGAACTCTCCGTCGAGCGTCGTGTTCATCTTGTTGAGCAGCACGCCGTCGACGTCACGGGCGAGCAGTTCGTCCCAGCCGGCACCCCAGATCACCTTGATGACGTTCCAGCCGCTGCCACGGAAAATCGCCTCAAGTTCCTGGATGATCTTTCCGTTGCCACGGACCGGTCCGTCGAGACGCTGCAGGTTGCAGTTGACGACCCAGGTCAGATTGTCGAGCTGGTCCCGTGCTGCCAGCGAGATGGCTCCGAGCGTCTCGGGCTCATCGACTTCGCCGTCGCCCAGAAATCCCCAGACCCGGCTGGTCATTGCGTCGTCGATGCGTCGGTTCTGCAGATACTTGTTGAACCTCGCCTGGTAGATCGACAGGATCGGGCCGAGTCCCATCGACACCGTCGGGTACTCCCAGAAGTCGTCCATGAGGTGCGGGTGGGGATAGGAGGACAATCCCCGGCCATCCGACGGTGGGTTGGCAACGGGGAAGTTCACCTCGCGGCGGAACCGGTCCAGGTCTGCCTCGTCGAGCCGACCTTCAAGGTAGGCCCGTGCGTAGAGCCCCGGAGCGGCGTGTCCCTGGATGTACACGTGGTCACCCGGATCGCCGCCTTCCTTGCCCCGGAAGAAGTGGTTCATTCCGACGTCGTACAGGGCGGCGCTGCTGGCGAAGGTCGACAGGTGACCGCCGATCCCATCGGCACGCTTGTTGGCCCGGACGACCATGACCGCAGCGTTCCAACGGATGTAGGCGCGGATGTGGCGTTCGAGCTCATAGTCGCCCGGGAACCACGGTTCGTCCTCGCTCGGGATCGTGTTGACGTACGGGGTCGACACGCTCGCCGGCGTGCCAACGGCGAGCTCACGGGAACGCTCGACCAGCCTGGCCATCAGATATCGGGCACGGGTCCGACCACGGTTGTCGACGACCGATCCGAGCGAATCGAGCCATTCCGCTGTCTCCGTAGGGTCGATGTCGGGGAGCTGATGGGCGAATCCGTCGATGATCATTCGGGCCTCCGAGGCAAGTGGGAGTAGACCCCTACCCTACGTCTCCACCCCGCTGTCTCCGGGCCGCCCAAAGCCGCGTTAAAAGCAGCGTGCCCCGGCCGCGTCACCCGACCGCGCCCCCGCGTCGGGTGCCGGCGCCGATCAGCTTGCGCTGGTCAGTTGGGCCACCGCCGGGGGACTTGCCGTCGGCGTAGTGGCGCTGCTCAGCCGAGCTCGCAGATCGGAGTGACGTGCGATGTCGGCTGCGTAGCGGGCCTGGCGGATCTCGACCC
>JBATWQ010000021.1:0-3741 GCA_049672765.1 Microthrixaceae bacterium
AGTGAGCACCAACGGTGCCGCCATCGCCGCGGAAGTCGGAGCAAACGGAGCCACCAAGGTACTGAACGTCGCGATCGACGACTCGAAGCTCGTCGGACCACCAGTGGCTGCCGCGATCGCCGCCGCGATCGAGGCCGGCAACGGCCCCGACGTCATCCTTGCGGGAACCAGCTACGCCGGACGTGACATCGCAGGCCGCCTGTCGGTCAAGGTCGACGCACCGGTGATCACCAACGTGGTCGACCTGGTCGAGCGCGACGGCGCCCTCGCCGGTGTCGAGCCCGTCTTCGGCGGATCAACCGACGTCTACACGAAGTTCTCGACCGAGAAGGTCGGAATCTTCCTCATCCGTCCCAAGTCCTTCGCTGCAGAAGAATCCGGTGGCGGCGCTGCCGCGGTCGAAGAACTCGCAGTTCCGGACACCGGTGCATCCGGTGCAGCGGTCGTAACCAACCGATTCGTCGAAGAAAAGACAGGTCCCAGCCTCGATGACGCCTCGGTCGTCGTCGCCGGCGGACGTGGCCTCGGCGAGAAGGACAAGTTCCAGATGGTCGAGGACCTCGCCAAGCTCCTCCACGCCGCACCGGGTGCATCCCGCGCGATCGTCGACGCTGGCTGGGTTCCGTACTCCTACCAGGTCGGCCAGACCGGCAAGGTCGTCAAGCCGACCGTCTACATCGCTGCAGGTATCTCGGGTGCGACCCAGCACCTGGTCGGAATGAAGGGCTCCAAGAACATCATTGCGATCAACAAGGATGCGGAAGCACCGATCTTCTCGGTGGCCGACCTTGGAATCGTCGGTGACGTCCACAAGGTCCTGCCGAAGCTGATCGAAGCTCTTCAGGCCCGAGGCTGATAGTCCCTCGGACTGCGCCTTGAAGTCCGAATACTGGACGAAGTGAAGGAACCCCCGGTCGGGAAGGGCCGGGGGTTCCTTCGTTGTCGGGGCCTGTCAGATTCAGACGAGGGGCCAGGGGTAGCGGCGCCCCGACGGGTCGTGAGGGAAGTATCCGCCGGCCAGGAGCTGCTCGGCTCGGAGGATCATCGCCAGCACTTCACCCTGGGTCAGTAGTTCCGTCAGTTCATCCGGCGCTCCGCGGTCGAGGAGGTCGCCCAATCTTGTCGCCACCATCTGGGGTAGCGGTTCACCGGCGTAGTCCCACATGACCGTTCGAACCTTGAACTCCTCGTGGAACGTGAGCCCGTTGTCGATTGCCCAGAGCCGGTTGGCGCCGTCAACGAGACAATGCCCGGACTTGCGATCAGCCGAGTTCGCTACCAGGTCGAAGGCGCACAGCGCACGAAGGGGCTGGGCCAGTTCGGGGTCGTCGCGCATGGTGAAGTAGTGCTGTTCGAATCTTGCAGGCACGAAGGCCTGTAGCGATCCACGGCCGAACGGGGCAGAGAGCTTGGCAACCGTAGGTGGAACCAGGTCCAGTCCCATGTAGGCCGACAACTCATAGGTTGCGACCTCGCGCCGCCAGAGTCCGCCCGGAAAGTCCCAGAGCGGCTGCTCACCCTGCTCGGGCTTGTAGATGGCGGGTGCGTGATCGGTGCCGTGGGTCACCTCGACCAGGTAGGTCCCGTTACTCGACCAGGGCATGAGTCCACGCACCTCGACCTCGCCATGACAGAGCAGGTCGACAATCGCCGGTTCGCCGGGCGCGACGGTTGCCTCGTAGACGAAGGGCGTCAGGTTTTCGCCGCTGGCTTCGTGGTCGCCGAATTCGTCGTCGCCCGGTTCGTCCTCATCGAGCGCTTCGTCGGTCATCTCGTCGCCGGCCGTCTAGTTCCAGCGCGGGCAATTGTGTCCCTCGGGACCGATCGGGCGACCGCATAGGCGACACGGGGGACGACCCGAAGAAATGAGCTCCTGTGCAGCCTCCGCGAAGGCCGCCGCCTGTTCGCCCCGAAGCGTGAACCGGGCGGACGCCGGGGCTTGGATCTCGTGTTCGTCCAGCAGCGACGCGATGTCCTCCTCGGTGAAATCGTCGCCGACCTCGAACTCGATCTGGTCGGGCACCAACTCTTCAGCCGTGACCTGGATGAGCCCTACCGAATCGTCGAGGCCGACGGTGATCGTGCCCACGATCCATTCAGCTACTACGGGCTCTATCAGGCCGGCCACATCGCGGTCCGGGTCCGGTGAACCCATGGCCGTGACCAAACTGTCCAGGTAGCCCCCGAGCATGCCGACCTGTTCCTTCTCGAGTCGGAACGACACGACCTGTTCGCCGCGCCGGGCCTGGATGTAGAAGACACGATTTCCGGGCTCGCCTATGGCGCCGGGTATGAAGGAATCCAGTTCGTCGAACTCAATCGGTTCATCCATCTGAACTAGAGCCTAGGAGGGGGCGAGGGTGCTCAGGTCATCGCCGGTGCTGTTCACTGCGAGGATGATCGGACCGCCATCGGTCATGAGAATAGGGGTGACCGAACAGGGCGATATGACGATCCTCTGGAAGAGGTCCAGGTGGATTCCCGAGGCCATCGCAACGGCGGCCTTGATCGGGTCGGCATGGGATACGGCAACCACCGTCGATCCGGAGTGGGTAGTCGCGAGTCTCTGAACCTCGCCCCAGATCCGCGACTGCATCTCGTCGAAGGATTCACCCCCGGGGAAGCGGAAGGTCGACGGGCTGTTCTGAACCTTGGACCACTCTGGGAGCTTGCGCAGGTCCTTGAGCGCGGAACCTGTCCAGTCCCCGAACTCGCACTCGATCAGGCCCTTCGAGCTGCGCACCTTCAGGCCGAGGGCCTTGGCAATCGGCGCAGCTGTCTCGCGGGTCCGCTCAAGCGGCGATGCGTAGACGGCGGCGACGTTCTTGAGCCCCGCAATGCGGCTGGCGACGTGCTCGGCCTGCTCGATTCCCTTGTCGGCCAGGTGTAGGCCCTTCGCCCGGCCCGGCAGCAGCTCACCGGTGGTGGTGGTCTGTCCGTGGCGTACCAACAGCAACAGGGCTGAAGCGGAATCTGGAGGGTTCTTTCGGCGGGCCATCGTCTTGATCCTAGGCTTCACCCCGATGGCCGCCCCCACCACGCTCGAGGAACTCGAAGCCCAGATCATCATCTGTCGTAAGTGTCCCCGTCTGGTCGAGTGGCGCGAGCGCGTGGCACGTGAGAAGCGCGCCGCGTTCATGGACCAGGAGTACTGGGGTCGCCCGGTGCCCGGTTTTGGTGACCCGGCCGCCCGTCTGTTGATCGTCGGTCTGGCGCCTGCTGCCCACGGGGCAAACCGGACCGGACGGATATTTACCGGCGACCGCTCGGGTGACTGGCTGTACCGGGCGCTCTGGCGCGCCGGCTATGCCAACCAGCCGGTCGCCGTGTCCCGCGACGACGGGCTCGAGTTGACCGACGCATTCATAACCTCGCCCGTTCGCTGCGCGCCCCCGGCGAACAAGCCGACGATTGCGGAACGCGACGCCTGTCGCCCGTTCCTTGACGCCGAGTTCGACCTGTTGAGCGAAGTGAAGGTCGTTGTCGCACTGGGTGCCTTCGGTTTCGGTGAAGCCTCACGAATTTTGAAGTTCAAGCCGAAGCCCAAGTTCGGTCAGGGGGTCGAGTACATCGCACCGGGTGGACAGACGCTCATCGGCTGCTACCACGTGAGCCAGCAGAACACGTTCACCGGCAAGCTCACCCCCGCCATGTTCGACGCGGTCCTGAACCGCGCCCGCCAGCTCGGTTCGGCCTGAGCCGCCTCGCCGCTGCCGTTCTTCGTACCCATGGAGGGCACGG
>JBATWQ010000022.1:0-4385 GCA_049672765.1 Microthrixaceae bacterium
TCCTGAACGCTCGACATCCAGCGCACTACAGACCACGACCCGGTCGACCTTCGATGCGCAGTCCTTCTGGATCCTGTCCCACCGCGACTCATCGACCAGGTCGAATGCCCGCGACGTCGCCCACCGGGCGCTGATGCGTGCCCGCTCAATGACCGACGAATCCGGGGGAAACCGTGGGGGCATCCGTCGCCTCAGGTTGAGGGCCAGGTTCTCGAGGTTGTCGAAGTCGACAATGCTCGGAGTGTCGCCGAAGATGCCCTGGAGCGGCCACCACGTATCGACGTGGGAGAACCAGACCAGGTCAATCTTCTTTCCACCCGGACGCTCCCCCGCCATGGCCCGGAACTCAAGGTGCTCACGCAGCGCATGCCAGTCGGGACCCAAGAGCCGACGAGGTACCCCACCCCGCACCCATTTGGGGCCCCACTCCTTGATCGGAGCCTCACCTCCGATCGGAAGCCACTCGACCAACTCGACGCCGGGAATCGATGGTTCCATCGGCGTCGCTGTGCCTTCGCGATGCAGCGCCACCACTTCGACCGCACCGGCCCTGGCGAGTCCCCTGACCATGTGGTCAATGCGCCGTCGGTACCCGTCTATCGATGGCCATGGGTACTGTTCAGCCACCACCAGAGTTCTCACGTCGGGGACCGTACCCGCTCCGGAGGACCATCAACCACAGCCGCGATCCGGGAGCAGCCCAATGCCGCAGATTTTGATTGAACGACACGATCGGGTCGCGGTTCTTACACTCAACGATCCGTCGCACCGCAACGCGCTGAATCTGGACCTGAACGAGGAGCTCATCGCGGCCGTCGACGCCCTGGAGAATGACGAGGCGGTCGGGGCGATCGTGGTGACCGGCGCGGCTCCGGCGTTCTGTGCCGGCGCGGATCTGAGTCAGCTCGGCGAATCGAGGCGGGAAGGCCTATCGAACATCTACCGCGGCTTCCTGCGTGTGGCGGATTCGACACTTCCTACCATCGCTGCGGTCAATGGTGCTGCGGTCGGGGCGGGCATGAACCTGGCTCTCGCGTGCGACCTCCGGATAGCCAGCCGGTCGGCCCGTTTCGACACTCGCTTCCTGGACCTCGGCATTCACCCGGGCGGTGGGCACACGTGGATGATGCAACGCATTGCGGGAATGCAGACAGCCATGGCCACCGTCCTGTTCGGTGAGGTACTCGACGGTGAACAGGCCGAGCGGACCGGGGTCGCGTGGCGGTGCGTCCCCGACGATGAGCTTGTGTCGACGGCCATCAAGGTCGCCTCCAGGGCGGCGCGGGCCCCTCGGGAACTGGCTATGCGGCTGAAGCAGACCCTTCTCGCAATGCCGAGGGTTACCGAGCATTCCCAGGCGATCGAAGCCGAGCTCGATGTCCAGGTCTGGTCGATGGACCAGCCGGAGTTCGCAGCCAAGCTGTCTGCGCTCCAGGCCCGCATCTCACGATCCTGAGGTATCGAGGCCGGTTTGTCAGTGGGGCCCCGGCACCGCAGGCCAAGGCTTACAGGATCCAGTCGCTCAGCAACTCGTTACGACGCTCGTCCCATTCCTCGGCGGTGATCGCGTAACGGATGTGGTCCTCCCAAACTCCGTTGATTTCCAGATAGCGCTCGGCCGTTCCCTCGTCGCGTAGCGCCAGCTTTTCGACCACCCGTCGCGAAGCGGCGTTTCGCGGGATGATTGCGACCTGCACCCGGTGGAGGATCAATTTCTCGAAGGCGAACTGCAGAACCGCCACCAGGGCTTCGGGCATGTAACCCTGGCCGGCCTTGCTCTCGTCGATCCAGTAGCCGACGTAGGCGCTCTGGTGCGCTCCCCGGTGGATCGAGTTCAGGTTGATCTCGCCCGAGAACCGACCGTCGACGAATATCCCGAATCCGTAACCACTGCCCATCTGGATCTCGCGCATTCGTACCGAACAACGCGCCGAGAAGGCCTGTCTATCCTCGACGGTGTCGGGCTGACCGGGAATCCTCATCGGTTCCCACTTGGTCAACCAACCGTCGCAACGCCGCCTGACCTCACGCCACTCGTCGAAGTCGTTGAGGGTCAGCGGCCGCAACAGGAGCCGGCGACCGTGTAGCAGCGCTGGGGTGGCGTTCATATCGCTCGGAGGTTTGCGGCGCAGCACATCGCCAACCCTAGCGATGCGACAGCTTTCACCCCAGATCGTCGCGGCCGAGGTTGGCTCACTTGACCTGCGACTGGATCAGCCCGTCCAGAATGTCCGACTCCGACACGAGACATTCACTGATTCCGAAGTAGCGCATCACAGAAACCAGCACACAGCAGCCGCCCACGATCACGTCTGCCCGGCCTGGCTCGAGGCCCGGATTGTGGATCCGGTCCTCGAGCTTCTCGGTGGCCAGGGTCCTGAACACGTCCTCGGCAGCTACCTTCGTCAGGGCAAAGTGGTGGATCTTGTCGCGGTCGTATTCGGCCAGGCCGATCTCTACCGCTGCGACGGTCGACACGGTCCCGGCAAGGCCTATGAACCGCACTGCGCTTCTGGTCAGCGGCGCGGCTCTCGCTGCGTCGTCGAGATACTGCTCCACGACGCTGAGGCAATTGGTCAACTCCTCGGCGCTCGGAGGGTCGTGTTCGAGGAACTTCTCGCTCATTCGAACACAGCCGACGTTGATCGAGGACGACTCGAGGACCTGGTCGAACCCGACCGCAAACTCGGTGGAGCCCCCGCCGATGTCGAACACCATGGTCAGCGAGTCCGAATCCTCTAGCCCCATGGTTGCTCCGGCGAAGCTGAGCGCCGCCTCCTCGTCGCCAGTGAGTAGTTCGGGGGCCGCACCCATCAAGGTCTCCACCTGGGTGAAGAACTCCTCGCGGTTGGCTGCGTCGCGCGCCGCTGAGGTTGCTGCGATCCTGACTCCTTCGACACCGTGGAAATCCATGGCTGTCCGGTACTCGCGCAGGACCTCCATGGTTCGTTCGATCGCCTCGCGGTCGAGCCGACCGGTCTTCTCGACACCGGCCCCCATTCTCGTGATCCGCATCAGACGTTCATGCGTGGTCACCCCGTCGGAGATCAGCAGCCTGGTCGAATTGGTTCCGCAGTCGATCGCCGCGAACTTCTTGCCACCCATCACAGTTCTCCATTCGCTTCCGCTGCATCCACCGTCGCGTCGGGCCGAGCTGGTGCGAGACGCTCATCGACCCACCGCCCGACCGGGTCGTCACCGCCCGCCAGGAACCACGCGTAGTGGGTGTGCAGACACTTGACCCCGCGGCGGGTTCCTCCGACACCACCGAACGGCCTCGGGCCGGTCCATCCGGGCGGGATCAGAGCGTCTCGCTCGGCTCGGTAGGCCTCGTGTGCCCGGGCCAGTTCCTCGGGGGCAACGTCAGCCTCGGCCTGCTTCACCCCGCCGGTAGATTCAAGTCTTCCGATCCGCTTGTTCAGGTCGCGGTCGAGCAGCCAGAACATGGTCGGCATCGGCGTCCCGTCATCGAGCAGCGGAGCGTTGCGGATTACCACTGGCGTTCCATCGCCAGAGCGGACAACCACTTCAAAGTGTCCCTTGGGCTCCCGTCCGAGCAACTCGGCAACCACCTTGGCGTCGGGCCGCTGCCCAGCGCCTGTGTCGGCGCCTGTGTCGAAGTCCGGCTCGACATCGGCAAGCTGGTCGGCGCCGCCTTCCGCCTGCACCGGTCCGACATCCGAAATCTGCTCGGCGTCCTGTCCGGTCATCGACTCACGACCCGCCCGACGCAACCTTCTCCAACGGTGCGCTCAGGACATCGAAGGGCCAACTGCGCGGCAGGACCAGACCTGCGGTGGCGGAAGGAAGAATCGTGTAGGACTCCTCACCCTCGCGAACCAGACCGTAATCCCGACGCGCAATCTGCTGAATCTCCTCGGGCTGGTCGAGGCGGTCGCGACGAGCCTCGAGCTCGTCGTTGCGCTGGGTCAGTTCCTTGAGCTCGGCGTCTCGTTCTGCAATCTCGGATCGTTGGGCGATGTAGCTGCGGGCGGGAACGGCGAGCGCAGCAAGAGCCACTATCAGCAAGGCCAGAAACACAGCGGCGCGCTGGATTCTCACCAACCCGGCACGCTCCCCGATGGGGGCTCTCGGGGCGCGCTTGGCCGCCGGTCGACGGTCCTCGACCGTCTGACGCTTGGCGGCGGGGCGGGGCGTCGCCATTGTCAGCCGGCCGACCTCAGCGGTGCGAGCGCAGCTGAACCCCGGTAGATCGCAGAATCACCCAGGCTCTCCTCGATCCGCAGGAGCTGGTTGTACTTGGCGACCCGGTCAGAACGTGCCGGCGCGCCCGTCTTGATCTGGCCACAGTTGGTTGCGACCGCAAGGTCAGCGATGGTGACGTCCTCGGTCTCACCGGAGCGGTGCGACATGACAGAGGTGTA
>JBATWQ010000023.1:0-5052 GCA_049672765.1 Microthrixaceae bacterium
GGAGCAACTCGCCGCCCTCGAACCGCTGGTCGAAGCCGCCGTTGCCTACGACGACGCGACTGAACGACGGACTGGGTACGAGCACCAGAGCGACGCCGTGCGCTTCTACATCGCGGAGCTGAGATCAAGGCTTCTCGCAGCGGAAATCGCACAACATCAAGGTGAGCGGCGCGACGCTACTCAGGAACTCCTCCGACTCGATGAACAAGAGATCCATCTAGGCAGTGAGCGAGATGGGCTCATAACAGAACGGGCCGGCGCAGGTGGTGACCGCATCGGCGAGCTGGAACGTCTGGAACAAGTTGCCCGCGCGGATATTGAGACACGCCGCTCCAAGCTGGGTCGATACTCCGACCTACTTGTCACGGCGGATCTGAACCCGGTCGGCGACGCAAACGGGTTCGCTCGTGCCGCCAATTCCGCCAACGAACGTGGGTCCTCACTTGCCGGCGAATTGCAGAACCTGGACGAGCTACACGCCGACCACATGGTCCGACGCAACCAGGTGAGCTCGGAGATAACCGAGACAACCCAAGATCTTGAGAGTCTCCGTGGGCGTCGGAGCAACCTGCCGCGCAACCTCCTCGAGGTCAGGGACGCCCTATGTCGCGACCTTCGTGTCGACGCCGACGACCTCCCGTTCGCCGGTGAATTGATCGACGTAGCCGACGACCACTCCGAGTGGAGACCGGCGGCTGAACGGGTGCTGCGTGGCTTCGCCCAGTCCCTGCTGGTGGACCAGGATCTGTACCCGGCGGTGGCGGAGTGGGTCAACGGCCGCCATCTCGGACTACGACTGGTCTACGAAAGGGTTCCGCATCATCGGGTCGCTTTGCTCGCTGCTCGGGATTCGGATGCCTTGATCCTCTCAGACACCCTGGAGATTGCGGCCGGTCCCTTCGAGGAGTACCTGCGCACGCAGGTCACCCGTCGGGCCGGTCATCTCTGCACCCGCAGCATCACTGATTTCCGAGAGGCAGATCGGGCAGTCACCATCGAGGGTCAGTTGCGTTCCGGGGACCGTCACGAAAAGGACGACCGTCGTCGTGCCGACGACCCCCGCTACTGGTTGCTCGGATGGAGCAACCAGTCGAAGATCGACGCGCTCGAAGCCCATCTCGCCACACTCGAGACAGACCACAAGAGTGTGACCGGCGACCTCGACCGGGTTGACGCCGAACGAAAGAAGTTGTGGGTGCGCCAGCAGGCCCTCAGCGCTTTGGCCGAGTACACGGACTGGCGCGAACTGGACGTCGCCGAGGCCCAGCAGCGTCAGACCGAGGCCAGAGCAGAACGCGACCGACTGTTGGGCGGTTCGTCGAAACTTGCCGAGATCGAACGTCGCCTCTCCGAGGTCGACAATGCGCTTGAGCAACTCGACGGTCGACAACGTCACGTCCAGGCTCGGCTTACACGGTCCGAGGAACGCATCGAGCAGGCAGGGAAAGCTCAACAAGAGGACCTGCAGGCAATTGCAGCTCTGTCGCCCGCTTTGTTGGAGCTCGCCCGGGCGAACTACGGCGACTTGGAGGCCCAACTCGGCGATGACGTCCCGACCCGGAGTGCGCAGTGCCGCCCGGCTTCGGAGCAGTTGATCGACAAACTTCGCAAACTGATCGAGGCGGCGGCCAAGGACCAGGAGAGCCATCGCGGCTCGGTGCTCAGGCACATGAGCATCGTGCGCAATCGGTGGCCCGAAGCAACAACCGAGATGGACGTCAGCATCGACGCCCGAGGCGAGTTCCTCGACTTTCACCACCGCCTGGCCACCGACGACCTCCCCACCTACGAGGAGGAATTCAAGCGACTGTTGAACACCGAGACGATTCGGGAGCTTGCGGGGTTCAACAACTGGTTGCGACGCCAGAGGGAGGGCATCCAGGAACGGGTTGGGCGGATCAACGAGGCGTTGAGTGCAATTGACTACAGCCCGAGCAGAATCATCAAGCTCGTCGCGGAGCCGACGCCGAACCAGGAGATCAAGCAATTCCAGACCGATCTGCGCGCAGCAACCGACGACGCGCTGGCACCCGATGGAGACAAGTACTCCGAGCAGCGTTTCGAGGAGGTTAAGCGGATCATCGAGCGATTCCGAGGCCGCACCGACCACGCCGAGGCCGACAAGGCATGGACCGCCAAGGTCACCGACATCCGCAACTGGTTCGCCTTCGCCGCCTCGGAACAGGACAAGATCAGCGGTGAGGAGTACGAGCACTACCGAGACTCCGATGGGAAGTCCGGAGGCCAGAAGGAGAAGCTGGCCTACACGATCCTGGCGGCCTCACTCGCCTACCAGTTCGGGTTGCAGTGGGGCGTCGAAAAGTCCCGCGACTTCCGCTTCGTCGTGATCGATGAAGCCTTCGGTCGAGGTTCCGACGACTCCACCCGCTACGCCCTTGAACTCTTCGCCAAGCTTGGGCTCCAGCTCCTCGTGGTAACGCCGCTCCAGAAGGTGCATGTCATCGAGCCGTACGTCAAGGCGATCGGCTTCGTCGACAACCCGGCGCGCAACTATTCACGGGTCCAGACCCTCACCCTGGAGGAGTTCCGTGAACGACGAGCTCAGGTAAGTGGGTGACAAAAGGCGGATGACAGCTGAGAGGTGGAGCACTCCCGACGAGATCGCAACGAAGCTGAGACGTCGCTGGACCGACGGGTCCCTACTGTCGGCGCTTGCCCGCGCCGAGCCTTTCCCGTCGCAAGATTTCGTGGTCCGAGGCCCGAAAGCCTCTGAGATCGGAACCGACCTCGGTGCAGTGCAGAGGTGGATCGGTGAACTCGAACGCGGCTCTTGCGGAGGCACCCGCTACGAGATCGTCTACGGCCAGATCGGCGGCCGCGAGTTCGGCAGGAACCGCATTCCCGCACGAGTACGGATCGAGACCTACGACCAGGCGTGGGCGATCCTCGGCGTTGCACGCGAAGTTGCCCGCTATCAAGAGATTCTCAACCTGGTCCGCCTAGTGGCACCCGTCCATGACTGGGTAGTCGACAAGCCGCTAAAGGCGATCGACGCCACCGACGACTGGCCCGCGCTGCTCGCTGCCTACCAATGGTTGGACGCTGCCCGAGGATCGGATCGGTATCTGCGGACGATTGACGTTCCCGGAGTAGACACAAAGTTAATCGAGCGCCACCGTTCGGCGCTCGGGGTCCTTCTCAAGGTGTCCGGTACCGCATCGGGATTCGTGCGCGAGCTGGGTCTGGCGTCGAAGCCCGAAGTGATTCGAATGCGGTTTGAGCCCGGATTCGCAGGTCTGCCGAGAAACGTCACCGACGCGACGTTTCGCGTCGATGAGGTTGCGGGCCTGCGCGTGGGCGTGCAGTCAGCGGTCGTGGTCGAGAACGAGATCACCTTCCTCAGCCTCGACCCCCCTAGCGAAGGTGTACTGCTCTGGGGGAAGGGCTTCGACACAGACAGGGTCGGCAGGATGGGGTGGTTGTCCGGGGTGCCTGTCTGGTACTGGGGGGATCTCGACACTCACGGATTCGCGATCCTCAATCGACTCCGCGCGCGATTGCCACAGGCGAAGTCCTTCCTCATGGACCGCGACTCGTTGCTGCAGCACAGAGACCGTTGGGGCGTCGAGCCTTCGCCGTCATCGGTACGTCTGGATCGGCTGAACGCGGATGAATCAGCTCTCTATTCCGACCTCGTCGGCGGTCGCTACGGGTCAGCCGTGCGCCTCGAACAGGAACGCCTCGATTGGGGCTGGGTAGTCGACCGGCTTCCCTACGACTGAGGGCAATCGCCGTCTCACTTGCGAATGCGCCGAGACAATCCCAGGTCCTGGCTCGTCCTGATTGGGGTGATCGAACTCGGCTAGAAAACGCGCCTACGCGGCGACGGAACGCCGGACATCTTCGATGGGGAGGCTGACCGTGGTTGGCTCATCGACGACGTAGCCGGTCACTTCAGGGCTCAGCGCTATGACGACCTGCTGGCGACCCTTCTGGCCGTAAACCTCAGCAATGACGCCGTGAACCTCCGACACGCCCCACATGAAGGCAACAATGTCTCCGACCTTCAGATCATTCTTCACAGCGGAATCCTTCACCACGGTTTCGGGATCTCGAGGACTCGAGACAGCCCGCTGGCGACAACCATGTCAATGGTACTGGCCAGGCCATCAAGCGTGCGTCGGTACTCCTGGTACGACTTCTTGGTGGCCTTGATAGCCCCAGTTGACTCCAGCATTCCTATCTTCACCTCGTCACCGTGGCCGATTGCATTGCGGTAGTCGACGAGACGGTCGAGCGAGTCGAGCTGCGCGACAGTGCCCGTCCCGATCGCCTTGAGGTCGTCGATCAGGCTGAACCCCAAGCGTCCGAAGTCGTGGCCCAGGGTCGACCGGCGCGGACGGAGAGCGTCGACCAGTCGCTCCTCACGTGCGAGCAAATCACCGAACTCGCTCAAGGACTACTCGATGACAGCCCACGGATTCCCGGTCCAAGCGGTCAGGACCTTCCTCATTTCTGCGATCAGCAGCGAAGCATCGTCGCTAGCTCCCGATCGCAGCGGCGGCGAGGTGTCGCCGGTTAACGCAGTCAGTCCAGCTCTTGGGACTGGAGGCCGGCCCGCCCCTGTTCAAGGAAGTCGCGCTCGATCGGGTTCTCGCTCAGCTCTATCGCCCGGTTGTACGCGTCCCGGGCGTCATCCGCTCGACCAGCTCGCGCGAGGAGGTCGGCCCGAGCGGCGTGATACGGCTGATAGCGAGTGAATCCGTCTACGTCGAGCGCCCCAAGCGCCTCAAGCGCCTCAAGCGCCTCCAATGCTGCGGCCACGCCGTTGAGCTCCCCCATCGCCACGGCCCGATTCAGCGCGACAACGGGGCTGGGATGAATGGCCAGGAGATGATCGTAGAGGTCCATGATCTGGGACCAGTCGGTGTCCTCGGCTCTGCGGGCATCGGCGTGCACCGCCGCGATCGCCGCCTGAATCTGAAACGGACCGGGACTGTTGCGGCGCAGACAGGCGCGCACCAGAGCCTGGCCCTCGGTGATCAGCCCCGAGTCCCACAGCGTCCGGTCCTGGTCGGCCAGGCGGATAAG
>JBATWQ010000024.1:0-5196 GCA_049672765.1 Microthrixaceae bacterium
CGGTCATGCAGGTCGCAACCAAGTTGCTCTTCGACCAGGCCGTCAGGCGCCTGACGGGGGATCCGGGGGCGGCCCGGATGTTTGCGGTTGGCTTCGTCGACCTCACCGACTCCACCACCGCGACCGAGCGTCTCGGCAATGACACCATGGCCGCTGCGTTGACCCGCTTCGAGGAATGGTCCGCACAGTTGGCGGTATCCAACGGAGGTCGGGTCATCAAGTACATCGGCGACGAGGTGATGTATCTGGCACCCGATCTGCGCGCCGCGGCCGACGTGGCAGAGTCCCTACTGCAGAGAGTTTCCGACGACCCGGTCCTGCGGAGCGCCCGTGGCGGGATTGCCTACGGTGAAGTGCTGAGCCGCGACGGAGACTGGTTCGGCACGACGGTGAATATTGCCTCGCGGCTGGTCGACAAGGCTCGACCGAACACGATTCTGTTAACCGGTGAGGGTGCCGGTGGATGTGAGGGTGCGGTCCACAAGGGCAAGAGGCGTCTGCGCGACATCTCCGAACGCGTCGATGTCTGGCGGATCGGTTGAGCGGGCGGATCGGTCGAGCGGGCGGCCGTCTAGCTGGCGGATCGGCTAGGCGGGAGGTCTTCGGATGCGACGACCTGGCTGGCGTGCGCCACCGTTGCGAGTTGCGTCCGAGAAGTGCCTTCCCTCGGTGTAGCCGGGCGCGGTATCAGGTCTGCCCCGTCGTGAACTCCACCGCCAGGTGACCGAGATCCGCGGTCGGCTGGTGTCGGAGGCGGGCACGCCGTGGAGCCAGTCCCGCTGGGCACGGCCTCCCATCACGATCAGGTCGCCTCGACCGGGGTCGATCTCGACATCGTTTGAAGGGTCACCACGATTCTCCCGGTCCAGCCAGTTCCCCCGGGGCCTGAGCAGGAACGGGCGCCGCTCCCCCAGGACGAGAATCGCGATGAGTGTGTCATCGAGCCACTTCATTTCGCGATCGGCATGCAGGCCCTGGAAGTCGTTTCCGTCCCGATAGAGGATCGCCGCGACTCCGGAAAACCTGACCCGATACGTGGACTCCAGGTGCAGCCCGGTCTGGCGAATCGCAGGTTCAAGGTCGTCGGGTTTGAGCCATGCTCCGAGCCGCTTCTCTTCGACGTACTTCTCGTAACGCCAGATCTCACTCGTGGCCCACGGGGTTTGTTCGAGTGTCCGGATGAAAACCCCATCGGGATCGACCAGGAAGTTCCGCCTGATATCCACCCAGGACTGACCGGCGTCATCGTCGCCGTTCTCGCCGGCGCCGCTTCCGCCGGTCTGGTCGCCGGTGGTAAGGACGATCCGCTCGACATCTGAACGTCGGTTGATCTCGAGTCCGAGCGGCTCACTCAATCGCAGCCCTCGATCCACACCTCGCCGCCGACCCGGAGTTCCTTCTTCCAGATCCAGCTTTCGGACTTGACCCGGTTGATCAACTGCTCTGCCGCCCTGAACGCAGCACCGCGATGAATTGCGATCGCAACGATAACCACGGCCGCCTCTCCGACCTCGACCCGGCCGACCCGATGAACCGCCAGAGCAGCACCCAAGCCGTGCTCGGTTGCCACCTCTCGGGCGAACCGCTCCAGCTGCGCCGGTGCCTTGTCCTCCCACGCCTCGTATTCGAGCGCCAGAACCTCATGGCCGTGGTTGGGTGAACGGACAGTCCCTTCGAAGACAACTACTCCCCCGCAGTCGTCCCGCCTGACCGAGTCGACCAACGATGCGATGTCGAGCGAGTCGCGGCTCAGGCGACCGACCGCTATCGCATCGGCAGGACTGGGGGACTCATGAAGATCCGATTGAAGGGTCACCAGACCTCGGTTCGAGCCATGAGACAGGCGTGGGGAAGGATGGAAGCGATGGCCTCCAGGCTCTCGACGGCACCTCTGGTCGAGCCCGGAAGATTCACCACGATGGTGTTGCCACGTCGCCCCACGACCTGTCGCGACAGGGCGGCGAGAGGTGTACTGCGCAAGCCTGCCGATCGCATCAGTTCGGCAATTCCGGGCGCCTCAACGTCGAGAATCTCTCTGGTCACCTCCGGAGTGACGTCGCGTGGCGACAAACCCGTTCCACCGTTGGTCAGGACGAGGTCGATGGTTCCCGAGTCACACCACCCGATAAGCGCACCGGCGATCGCATCCCGCTCGTCCGCAACAATTCGGCGGTCGAGCACGACCGAATCGAGCACGGCGGCCTGAGTTTCTGTTCGTGTCGCAGCGCTGTCGGTTCGCGCAGCGACGTGGGTCTGCGTCGTGGCCTCGGTCTGCGTCGTGACACCGGTACTTCTCGGTGCTCCGAGTTCTGCGAGCGTGGCCTCGATCGCCGGACCTGTGCGGTCCTCGTAGGTTCCCACCGAGGCCCGGTCGGACACGGTCAGGATTGCAACCCGCAGTTGCGCCTTGTCCCGACCATGATCCTCATGGGGCTCACATCCGTGGTCGTGGTCGTGGTGCGAGTTGTCGTGGCCCCCACTGTTCGCGGTGGGACCGAGGTCTTCGGACCCCCCCGACACCGGAGGCAGCACGGCCATCAGGTCACCAGACGTGTGGGTAGCGTGCTGATCGCGGCGAACAACGTCGTCGTCGACCATCACCGTGCACGTTTCCAGCAGTTCGGCGAACTCGCTGCCGAACCGCCGGGAGGCGTTTTCAAGAACTTCGGAAACCGTGTCCCCTGCGAGGTTCTGAGACTTGGCACCGGCCAATTCGCGGGCGCGGGCGAAGAACAGGACTGTGGTCATCCGCCGATCCTCGACATGAATCTGACCGGCTGCTCGAACTCGCTGAGCCCTATGGCATGCCCCGGGCCTTTCGCCCTGACCGCGGATTTGATTGTCTCAGCAAGTTCTTCGTCGGATGCGCCGCCACGCAGCAGTTCCCGCAGGTCTGTTTCTTCGTGGGCGAAGAGGCACGTCCGGAGGAACCCGTCCGAAGTGAGCCTCAACCGGTCACAGGTTGAACAGAACGGCTCGGTGACACTCGCAATCACTCCGATGCGGCCGGGAACACCATCGGCGAACTCATAGGTGCTTGCCGGCTCGGAGCCGCGACGCTGCTCACGCAGCGGATAGACCGAGTTGATCAGGTCAACGATCTCGGAACCGGGCATGACCACGGCCGAGGACCACGTCTGGTCGGCTCCAAGAGGCATGTCCTCGATGAAACGGACCTCAGCGCCCGTGTCGCGAGCGAACGCTACGAAGTCCAGTATCTCGTCATCGTTGGTCCCGCGGACGAGGACACAGTTGACCTTTACCGGAGTCAGCCCCGCGGCCCTCGCAGCGTCGATGCCTGCCAGAACCTTGTCCAGAACATCGCGTCGACTGATTGCCAGGACTCTCTCGGCCACCAGCGAATCAAGGCTGACATTCACCCTTTTGAGTCCGGCATCAGCGAGTTTCTGGGCATGACGGGCGAGGGTCGTCCCGTTAGTGGTCATCGACAGGTCGTGTAGTCCGAGCGCCGATAGTTGGGCGACAAGCCCTGCCAGTCCTGGCCTCATCAGCGGCTCACCTCCGGTCAGTCGCACAGAGGTGATGCCAAGGTCAACGAGGACCGAGGCGATACGGATGATTTCGGGGAAAGTCAGGAGGCTGGCCGAGTCGAGCCACTCAAGGCCACCTTCGGGCATGCAATAGGTGCAGCGAAGGTCGCAGCGGTCCGTGACCGAGATCCTCAGATCGCGCGCGGTGCGACCGTAGGAGTCGACGAGCGTCTGTTCCCTCTGGTCGTGGAGCACGCTCCAACCATACCTACTCGACTATCTAGGTCTATTGCGCCAGGACATGCGATTCAGATATCTACCCGACGATCCGCCTCTGTTGCGCCACCACACCGGGTTCAGTTGTCGACGAAGACGAGGGGGTCCCCGACATGGACTGTTCCGGGAGTAGTGACGTTGACGTAGACGCCCAGATGATTGGCCATGTCGGGTCGGAGTTCGTTCATGGCCCGGAACAGATCAGGCTCGCGGGCCAGTTCCGGAAAGTCGGCACCCAGGGACGGTTGTGCCCGGAGCGGCATTGCGCACCGGACCGTACCCTGTTGGACCTCGGCGACGAGGTCGCTTCCAATGCGAATTGGCCTGCCCGCCCACGAGTCCTCGACGTAGGGCTCGGCGTCGATGTCGATCAGAAGATTCGGTCGAAACCTGCGGACATCCCAGTCGAGATCGGGGCGACGCGTCCGACATGCGTCAAGCGTGGCTGTAGTCATGATGTGGAGCGGCGCCAGATCCAAGAAACTGCCAGGAGGCATCGGAATGTCGTAGTACTCCGAAGCGTCATCGGGCGGATCGAATGTCATCTGGTATGACAGCTGCTCTATCCCGAGTCCTGGAATCTCGTCGGTATTGCAGAGCTGCACCGGGCGGTCGAGCCAGGTCGATAGAATTGTCGAAACTTCTGGATGTTCGTAATCGACCCGTTGCCCGTCGGGAAGCGTGACTCCCTGCTCATCAGCAATCGCCGTGAGTAGAACTCCGAGGCGCTTGGCAGACAGGATCCGCTTGTTTCCGAGATCCATCAGAGCCCTGTAGCGATCGCCGCGAACCCCGAACATCTCGACATCGAGTTGGTCTACCTGGGAGCCCTGCATGGACTTGACCGGATAACGCCAGCACTGATCTACGGCGCCGATCGCTGTCACAGGTCCAAGGCTCACGTCGACATCCTAGCGATCCGGATCAGCCGAACCCGGCTGTGCGGCCGGCCTGCTGATCGGGGGCGCGCGAATGTGGCGGCGTGTCCCGGGGTTGTTGGTGGTTCCGGGGTTTGCCGTCTCATTCGTGCTGGGCGGTGGGCCGTGTTCCTTGGCTGTGGCACGGCGGGATGCCCCTCTGGCGGAGTCCGGGCCGGCGCCTGTCGGGCTCTCGACCGGGCTAGTCGTGCCCACAGCAAGGTGGGTCTGTGCCGTGCGGGTCTGTGCCGGGTGGGTCTGTGCCGTGCGGGTCTGTGCCGGGTGGCGAGTTCGGCGGCTGGCCCGGCGGAGGCTTGTCGTGAGGCCCCTGGTCGCTCCGACACTGATCGCTGGAATGGACGATCCCGCTTCCACCGACGCTGCTGCCCTGGCTCTCGCTGTTCCGGCCGTTTGGGCCGGTGGGGGTGGGTTGGGTGTGGTGGCGTTGGCCGTGGAGGCGCCGCCCGTTGGGGGTGCCCCAGTGGGTCCAACCACATTTGTCGAGGGTGACG
>JBATWQ010000025.1:0-8466 GCA_049672765.1 Microthrixaceae bacterium
CAGTCAACTGGACCGACAAGACCGGTCAGGGTGCTGTTGAGATCGATGCCCGGGACAATTCGTTCAACGCGCAGTTCGTGACCGTTTCACCCGGCACGAAGGTGACCTTCGACAACAAGGGTCGCAACCCCCACAACGTCATAGCGGTCGACAAGGGCAAGTTCGAGACCATCGAGGTTCAGGACTTCCAGCCGGGCGACACAGACGTTCGCACCTTCGATGAGCCCGGCGAGTATGCCTACTACTGCAGCCTCCACGGAACCCCGACCAAGGGAATGGTCGGTCGCATAAAGGTCGTCGAGTAGAGCCCGGTCGTCGAGTAGGGCCCAGTAGGGCCCAGTGGTCGAGTAGGGCCCAATCGTCGGGTCGGGCCACCTCGCCCGGCTCGTTGGTCGGTCACCCGCATGCGGAAGCCGCCACTCCTCCGGCTAACCCCGCCTACCCGGTGAACAGGGATTCCTCGCCACGGTTCGAGGACAGGGCGCACACAACCTCGCGGTGAAGACAGAGTTCAATCTCCTGCACCAGGGCTTTCTGGTGCCAGGCGTTGATGAAGTCGGAGTGCAACCCGTTGATCCCACCCGATGCCAGTCTGAGGTCGTGACCGGGCCCGCTGATCGGATACGTAATCGCGAAGGTGAGCTGGGGTACGTGGACCGGATGGCCGGCCGGGCAAAGCCCACCTGAACTGTTTGCCATATGGGATCGATGGTCCGCAGAGTCTGTATTGACGCCGTCCCAGCAGTCGGGGAACGTGATGACGCCGCGCAAGGGTGCTGAGGCAGGGCAATCCGGCGGGACCGCGAACTGGATCGACGAGGTCCCGCAGCTCCAGCCCGCCAGATCCGGCGACTGTGGAGTCTTCGCGGTCGCCTCGGCGTCGCCGGCGATGATCATCAGCCCGGGTGGATAGGCCTCGACCAGCTTCGGGTCTACCCCCTTGCCAGGTCGGTAATAGGCCGTCGACTTGGTTGGAATGACGGCCTTGCCATGATCCCTGAGTTCCGGAGCCCAGTAAGCCGCCGTGTCGAGTTGCTTCTTACAGGTCGTCCCACCCTTGAGGAGTGAGGCCAGGGTCGATGCTGAATCCGTCGTCGTATTCCCGAAGAAATTGTGCATGTGGGAGTGACCGACAGCGGCGCCGTCCGACTCTCCGGAACCCGAGCCTGAGCCGGCCCCCCCGTGGGATGCACCCAGATGGGCCGAGTGCTCGGCGGTGGATCCGGATCCACCCGACTTCGAGGGATTGCTCGGATAGACAATCGGATCATCGGGGGCCGAGTGGCTCAGCGCACAGTCGGTCACGAACTGCCCGACGACCCCCTGGGGGCCGGTGTGGCGCGCCGGGGTCGGCGCCCCCGTGGCGGGAAGGTCATCGACGTTTGCCCGCAGTTCCCGGACCGGGGCAGAGGTGCCCGGTCCGAGTACCGCAGCGTTCGAATCGGTGCAAGCACCCAGCATCAGTCCAGCCACCAGAATGGCGGCCGGACCGACCACCGACCGTAGTGAGATCATGCGTCTGCCGGCTTCTCCGGAACCATGATCTTCGAAACGTCGACCTTTTCGGGGCCCTTGAACCCTCCGGCAGGTGCTGCAGTTGCCGCCTTCGGCATGTTGTCCTGTTCGGCCGGGATCGGAGTCTTGTGATAGGTGTCGTCCGGAGGCTTGGGAGCCGGGTTGCCCATCAGGTTCAACAGGTCCAGAGCCCCGGCGCTCCAGTCCCCCTTGTTGCCTTCGCTGCCACAGGGGGCCAGGTCTTCGAGTCCGATCGGGGCCGAAACCTTGAAGGTGTTGTCCGAGAAGCAGTTGCCGAGTGTTTCGGTTGTCTCACCGGTGCCGAGCAGGTCGACCGTGCCGACGGCCAGGTCAGCAACCCGTGAATCCTCGATGACGTTCTCCTTGATGACGTTGTCGAATGGATTCCAGAAGACGACGCAGCCCTTGAGCAGCCCTTCCACGGACTTGCACTTGTCTGCCGGAATGGGCGGGACCTCCTTGTCGGCGGTCTCGGAGCAGGGGGTGTCCCATTCGGTGTGAGCGGGAGGCAGGTCGTTGGCGTCCTCTTCGGGGAAGGGGACGAGGCCGATACCGGTTCGGTCGTGGTCCCAGACCAGGTTCCGCTCGACGGTGTTCTGCACCCCGCCAGCGACGAGGATTCCGTTACCCATGGCCAGGAGTGAGACCGAGATGCCCGGCGCGTCCTGCTGATTGTTCGAATGCACCAGGTTTCCGACGATCGTGGTCTTGCGCTCGGGGTAGCAGAGTTCGTAGCTACCGCTGTTGGGAACGATGCCTGCCCGGTTGAAGCGGAACGTTGAGTTGAGGATGTAGAGGTCTCCGCCCGAGTTGGTGCCGGAGTAGCCGAGCCCGTTGTACTCGCTCACGACGTTGTCGATAAGGGCGTTGCACTTGTAGCACTCGCCGATGTAGAAGCCGGCGTCGGGGCTACCCGAGGCATAGGAGTTGTCGAGTTGGCCGTTGACCGAGTCAAAGGCGTAGACGCCATAGTCACCGTTGCGGTACGCGGTCAGATATGACCCGCGGTATCCGTCAACTCCGGTCCAGAAGAACCCGTTTGAGGTGTAGTTCCGGGCAGTCATGTTTTCGATCACGACTCCGCCCGACTCCAGGACACGAATGCCGTTCTCGAGTTTGAACTCGCCATCGAGAATCACCTTGTTGCGGTCGAGGCCGCGGATCGTGATGTTCTCGGTAGAGACGTTGACGGCCTCCTTGTAGGTGCCGGGGCTCACCAAGACCAGGTCGCCGGGCGAGGCGGCATCCACCGCGTCCTGGATCGTCTTGTACTTGGCGGGTACAGCAAGGGTGGCGGGACCGTCCGAGCCGCCGTCCTTGGTGTTGTCCTTCGCACCGTTGTCGGCACTGCTGCACGCGCCTGCCACAAGTGCCACGGCGGCGACCATCGTTGCCAGAAGCTGGAAACGTCTTCTTCTCATCTTCGGAATCCCCCTGGATTAATCGATCTCGGCTGATCGACGAACGGAATATAGCCGTCCAGGTATCCATGTAGTCGACTCCGGGACGTTCCGATGCTGTCCGTCGGAAGCTATTGGGTGCACAATCTGGGGATGCGCGACTGGGTCGTGGGTGGAGCTTTGATCGAATCCGTTGATCCGGTGGGCGTGGGAACCCATGTCCTTCTCGTCGAGAACGAGCGGCGCGGTGGGTCGCGGGACTGGACCACACCGGGCGGCGTGATCGATGAGGGTGAGGAGATACTGGAAGGCCTCGGACGCGAGGTCCGCGAAGAGACGGGACTTGAGGTCGTGTCGTGGAGCGGGCTTCTCTACGAGGTTCTGGTCGATGCTCCCGGGCTGGGGTGGAGGCTCCGGGTCGAGGTCCACAGGGCCGTCGATGTCGAGGGTGAGCTGCGCGTCGGTCAGGATCCCGACGGAATCGTCGTAGGCGCCGACTGGACCAGCCGGGATGACTGCCCCGGTCTGCTTCGCGCCGGTCCCGCGTGGGTCCACGAGCCACTGTCAGAATGGCTGAGGGATGGGTTCGAATCTCCCCGCCGCTTTGACTATGAGGTGGGCGGAAGTTCCATGGCCGACCTCACGGTCCGACGTGTCTGAACGACCGAGCGGATTCCGACGGCGGAAGTTGAGCGCCGACCTATGACAGAAGATGCCTTTGATGGTGTCGGAGGCCGCGTGATTCTCCATGTCGACATGGACGCGTTCTTCGTGTCGGTCGAGTTGCTGCGCCACCCGGAGCTCCGCGGCCAGCCTGTTGTGGTCGGAGGTACCGGCGCCCGGGGTGTCATCGCGGCTGCCTCATATGAGGCCCGGGCGTTCGGGATCCACTCGGCCATGCCGTCAGTCAGGGCCCGCCGACTGTGCCCGCAACTGGTGTTCATCCCCGGGGACCACAAGCACTACAGCGTGGTTTCGGCCCAGATCAACGACCTATTCACCCAGATCACACCGCTGGTCGAGCCCCTTAGTCTGGACGAGGCCTTCCTGGATCTGTCAGGTAGCGGCAGGGCGTTGGGGCGGCCCCACATGGTCGCCGAACGTCTGCGTCAGCGGATCTTCGAAGAGGTCGGGTTGAGGAGCTCGATGGGCATCGCCCGGAACAAGTTCCTGGCGAAGCTTGCGACGAACAAGGCCAAGCCGCGACCCTCACGCTCAGGTCCGGTGAACGGTCCCGGGGTGTTCGTGCTTGAGCCAGGAGCGGAGCCGGAATTTCTGGCGAAGCTACCGATCGAGCGCCTCTGGGGTGTCGGGCCGGCCACGCTTGCAAAGCTGTCGCCCCTCCAGATCCGTTCCGTCGGTGACCTGTCCAAAACCCCGCACGCTCTTCTGGTCGGAGCGATCGGGGTCAGCAGCGCAACCAGGCTTTCGGAACTGTCCCGGGGTGTGGACGACCGGCCCGTGGTGCCCAACGCCGAACCGAAGTCGATAAGCCATGAGGAGACCTTCAGCAGGGATCTGGTCTCGATGGATGAACCGCGAACAGAGCTGATCCGTCAATCCGAGGCCGTGGCGACCCGGATGAGGGCTCTGGGCTTTCGGGGACGCACCGTGCAACTGAAGCTGCGTTATCAGGACTTTCGGACACTCACGCGTTCGCACACCTTGGACCATCCGACCGATCGGGGAACCGAGATCGTCGACACCGCGTGGACGATGCTCCTGCGTCTGCCTGTCGAAGGCGGAATCCGGCTGATCGGGGTGGGCGTCACCAACCTCACGAGAGAGCCGGTGCTCGAACAGCTGAGCTTCGACGATCTACTCGGACAGAGCCCCAGCGGCGATCATCGAGCCTGGGACGGGGCAAATTCCGCAGTGGACGAGATTCGATCGAAATTTGGCTCGGGAGTCATTGGTCCCGCGCGCCTTTCGGGTAGGTACCGATCTGCTGGAGATCACCAATGGGGTCCGGATATGGAGAACGAATAGTCGAATAAAGTGAGGACGACGAGACGGACGCCTCTCCCAGCCGGTACCGTGGGGGATTGTTGGCAAAGAATCTGCAGCGAGAAATTCTGGGTCGATGAAAGTTCGTGTGAACGTGAGCGAGGAGGTGTCGGCCGATGCCGCTCTCTGAAGAAGAGCAGCGAATTCTCGGCGAGATAGAGGCGAACCTGCGCGCCAGCGATCCTGACCTGGCCCGACAGGTTGGTTCTACGACCGTCTACAGCGAACTCTCGCGCCGTCTCAAGTGGGGTGTGGTTGCCTTCGTTGCTGCTCTGATCGCGTCGGTTCTGCTGCTGACCATCAACTATCTATTGGCCTTCGTCGGGTTCTTGGCGGTTTTCGCTGCAGCCGTCTTCGTCGAGAACAACGCCCGTCGCCTGGGCAAGGCCGGCGTCAACGATGCTACGCGGGCTATTCGCGGCGGCGGACTGAAGGGATACTTCGGCTTGGCCGGACCTCGCGTCAAGGGTCGCTTGAAGCGGGACCAGGACGAAGGACAGAGCTGAGGCTCAGGATCTGATCAGACGTTCGAACCGCTCCAGGCGATTCGAGAAGCGCCTGGTCCAAGTGATGACCCTTGCGGCAGCGGCCTCCACCTCCTCGAGATCGAGAGATTTCCCGAAGGGGCGTTCAGGGGCCAGTCCCGAATCGGCTTGCGGGCCGTACCGGCGCAACGTCTCAGCCTCGGCAAGAAGGCGCAGGTCCGAACCGGGTGTCGCAGAAACCCCAGAGTCGGTTTCGACGTAGCCGAACCCGGGGTGGGCTGTTGCCAATTCCGTCAGGCTGGCCTCGGCCCGGCGGGCGAACTCGAGCGGAGTTTCGGCGGGCCGGGCGTCGACACCAGCGAGCGAAAGCGCCCGTAGGCAGTCCTCCCAGGAAGTTCGGATTCGCCGGCCCGATGCGGACCGGTCGGCTGATCCGCCAGCCCGATCTTTGCGGCGACTTTGTAGCGCTGCGCCACACAACAACAAAATGATGGCGGCGGCCACGGCGATCCCTCGCTGTGAAAGCACGCCGCTCGCCGGCGTCCATCCCGTGTCGGGACTCGAGCCGTCAGCGGCAACGGTTGTCGGGGGAGCTGCTGGAAGAGTGCTCGTCGGGGAAGGGACCGAAGTCGATGGTTCGGCGGTGTTGTCACCCGGTGCTGGCAGTGGGGCCTGGGCACCGGGAATTCCCGTGTACGCGGTGGCCGCGGGGTTACCCCGACCGGGTGTCGGTTCGAACGGCACCCAGCCGAAGTCTGCGAAGTACAGCTCGGGCCATGCGTGGGCGTGTCTGCCGCGAACCGAATACTCGACCTCCGAGGCCCCGTCCGGGTCGTTGGAGTCCGAGGTCACCAGATCTCCCTGGGTGAATCCGACGGCTACCCGGCTGGGTAGGCCCGCATATCGGGCGAGAAGAGCGAATGTCGACGAGAACTGTTGGCAGAATCCCCTCCGCTGGATGATGAACTCGTCGAGTGGGTCTGCAGCCTTGCTGTAGTCGACGCTCTCGTCGTAGGTGAACGTCGATCTGAACCAATCCTGGAGCAGGACCATCTTCTGATACGGATCACGGGTCTGCCCGGTGACGCTGTCGAAGGTCCGCTTCAGCCGGAGCGAAATCTCTGGAACCTCCAAAAGGTCCGGATCCAGTGCGGAGCTTCCGCTGTCGCCCAGCGTGCTCTGCAGCTCAACCGTCGAGAAATCGGGAACGTAGGAATCGACCGAGTAGGTGAACTCCCTCGAGTCCTCGTCGTCGTTTATCAGTGACGAAGACGCTGGATCGTAGGTAGCTGTCACATCGCCAGTGATTCGACCGGGTTCGAACGCCGCCGGCAGCCAGGGTCCCGAGAGGTTTCTGAGTTCAAAGTCCTGACGCAAGCGGGTGACAGGAAGAGATCTGGCCGTGCTGCGTTCGATGCGACCCTCTATCGGGGAGTAGGTGCCGTGGGACACCCAGATGTTGCGCTTCTCGTCGAAGGATCCGAGCGATGTCAGCCTCCAGTAGGACGGGCTGTCTGAGCGAACCGTGAACATCTCGGAGTTGCTACGTGGGCCGAGCAGTGATGTGACTCCGACGAATGGGCTGACGACGGTCCGGTCACCTGGACCCTGCCCGATCCTGCGGAGATCGATTCGGCGGGACTGCTCGGGAAGTGCCACTCCGGCTACAAGGGCGATGACTCCTCCCGCAACCGCTATCGCCGCAGCGGATCGCGCCACCGAAACGGCTCCACGCGACGGTGACTCGTCGGCCCAGCGGAGACTCGCGTGACGACTGAACTGGCTGGTTACGGAATAGAACCCCAGGGCGAGGACGAACCAAAAGATCGCTGCGGTCCGTCCGGACTCCCGAGTGGGAATCCCTACCGCCAGAAAGATGAGGGCGAAAGGCGCCGCTGCCTGCAGCACCGCGTCGACCCGCAACGCGGCAGTGTCGGCGTAGAGAACCAACGTCCAGATGCCGGCCGCGACAGCAATCAGAAACCCGGTTGTCGCCTCTACAGGGGGGACCAGGGTTCTGATCTCGACGAACGAACTGGTGATCTCAAGCCATGCCGTGGAAAGCGTCCTGGGAAGCGGAACCCCCAGCATCGTTGAGTCCGGCACGAAGATGATGCCGAGCACCACAATGCCGATGATTGTGTGCACAAGGGTCGCCAGCGCCATGTGTGCCCCCGCCCTTCGAAGCAGCAAGGCCGTCGCCCACGACAGGACTGTCACGATGGTGAGCGGAACGAAGAAGTCCCAACTGTCGAACAACCGGATGAACCCGGCGACGGTGCCGAGTGCCAGGGCGAGGATCCCAACCTCGGCAAGGACGGTGGAGCCTCCGATCCCGAACGTCCGGAGTGGTGCCGGGTCGGGAACGTCGCCGCTACGTCGGCCTTCCGGCCCGAACCCCGATGCCGTATTCACAGCCCACCCGACCAGGCGTGGTCAACGAGTGGCCTATTCGACATGTACTCGAGCCACGTTGAGGTGAGCGACGTGGTGCCGTCCCAAGACATGACCGACAAATGGGTCGGCCACGACTGCCGGGTTGACGGGAATTCGGTCGAGCTCGACGCGGTCGAAGGCAGCGCCGAGGAGCGTGATCCGGTCGAAGGCGGGGGTGTCGAGATCGGTGGCGAGGAACTTGTCGATATCAACAAGACGTCGCCGAAGCCCTCCATCGCAAGTCGCAGATGGCCCCCCTCTTCGCTCTCGCTGGTGTCCCGTGGAGTCACCACGACCAGATGCCCGTCAGGCTGGGAGCTGATGCCCAGAGCTGTCGGCGCACCGTCAACAAGAAGTGCGTCCAGGCTGTCCTCCTGACCCTGATCGAGAACACAGAGCTGATCGAGCAGGTGCTCCGCCCGGTCCGAATTTCCGAGCGCGATGTCCGTCCCGAGGTCCCGCAGGGCAACGCCACCTCCGACCTCGCCCAGCGTCAGGACTCTCGTCGGCTCGTCCCTGCGGACGTTGATCAGACTGGCAACCACGGACAGCGCTCGTTCAAACGCCATCGGGTCAGCCGGTGAGGGGCGGACGTCGATGAC
>JBATWQ010000026.1:0-1862 GCA_049672765.1 Microthrixaceae bacterium
GATGTCTCCCTTGACCAGATCCCGGATGAGTTCGAGCGCGTCGTCGGACACCGCAATTCGGACGTCCAGTCGGTTGCCGAACCACGCCGCCAGCGGAGCGAGCTTCTGATAGATCGGTTGGCTGCCCGCAGCGTGGAACGTGCCGATGAGCGGAGCTGGCTTGAGCAGCGCCGCGGTCACCGTGGGACCGGGGGCGAAGGGCTCGTGCAGGTGTACGACGTCGAAGTCCTCGTCCCAGAGCGCCCGGATCGTCCGTAGCTGGGCCGAAGGATCAGGCGCCAACGGGGCGATCGAGCCGTTGGACGCCGTCGGGATGCTGTTGCCGATGGGTGTCACGAACAACTCGGGCGGCGGTCCGTCACAAGGTGCCAGTACCCGTACCTCGTGACCAGCCCGACGCAACGAGCGACCCATGGACAGAACCTGTCCCTGCACGCCGCCGGGCATGCTCAGGCTGTAGGGGCAGATCAGACCGATGCGCACTGCGGCAGACTAGGCGCGTCGGGCGGGAGCGGAAGGGGCGTTCCCGGCCCACTCGGGTCGTTCGAGCCCAAGCGCGTCGAAATCACTCGGCCAGTTCGGCTGCAGGACGTGCCACTGGGTCGGGTCATGTCGGATGAGCGTCTCGAGCGCCTCTGCAAGATCAGATGTCACCCGCTCAACGTCGTCACGCAGACGACCTCGTCGTTCGGTGTCGATCGGGGGTAGGACCATGCCGTGGTGCCTGCCGTCTTTGTGAAAGACCGCGAGTGGCACCAGCGGGCAGCCGCTACGCAGGGCGAGCAGTGCCGGACCACCCGGCAGCTTGGTCCGCTCCCCGAAGAAGTCGACCTCGACTCCGTCGCCGGTCAGATCCCGATCGCAGAGCAGCGTCAGCAGCGCTCCGGACGACAGGGCGCTGGCGAGTTCCGCCGCGGCGCCCGCTCCGACCGGCACCACATCGATCCCCAGCTCCTTGGTCCGGTAGTCGACGAACCATTCGTACAACTCGGGAGGTTCCAGCTTCTCTACAGCGGCGACTACGTGGAGTCCCTGGACCTCGACCAGCCATCGTGCACCGGCCTCCCAGCTACCCAGATGGGGAATGGCCGCGATCACCCCCTGTCCCTTCCTTTGGGGGTCGATGATGTGCTCGAGACCCTCATAGGTGAGCGAACGGTCGAGATCCTCGGTCGAGACACTTGGAATACGCAGGCTGTCGAGCCAGTACATCGCGTAGTTGCGA
Organism: Microthrixaceae bacterium; assembly: GCA_049672765.1. Lineage (GTDB taxonomy): Bacteria > Actinomycetota > Acidimicrobiia > Acidimicrobiales > Microtrichaceae > JAGQSZ01. The sequence continues at coordinate 1,226 of JBATWQ010000026.1, forward strand.
AACACGTCACGGGTAAGTCGGGGCAGCTCGCCGGGGATCAGATCATCGCCGAGTACGCGCTGGAGGTTGCGCTCCACGACCTTGCGCTGATCGGCCGACACCACTGAGGCAACCGAACCGAGGGTTCGAGCAAGTGGTACTGCTACGGCGCTGGGAATCTTGCCAACCAGCGAGGAAGCAAGGCTCAGGGTGCGCACTGAGAGTCGCATGATTCGACCCGGGGCTTACAAACCTCGGCCGCGTCGCGACTGGTGGCGCTCACGGGCAGCGGCCCGCATCTGGCGGCGCTCCGCCATCGGCACCTCGGAACGACGAATCTTGCGGCGGGCCTGGCGGCGGGCGATCCGGCGTTCGCGAACGTCATTGAGGGCAGGGGTCTGGGTGGTGGCCTGTCGCCACACCTTGACGAAGCGCTGACCGGCGGTGACCAGGTTGAGCACCACGATCAGGGCCAGGATCGGCAATAGCAGCGTCTCGGAGAACAACAGTGCGACCGCCAGCAGGATGAATCGTTCGGCGCGTTCGACGATGCCGGTGTGAGCGTCGAAGCCCAGCGCGTCCGCCTTGGCACGGATGTACGAGACGACCGAGGCCGAGACGTAGCCGGCGACGGGCAACATGACCGCCCACGGACGAC
>JBATWQ010000027.1:0-11890 GCA_049672765.1 Microthrixaceae bacterium
CTAGCCAACTGAGCTACGCCCCCAGAGCCGACCACGATACCGAAGTTGCGGCTACTCCCGAAACTTGATGCCGGACCGCGAGCTGAAGGTCCGCGATGCGGCGGGCTTCAAGGCGCTTCTGGCAAAAGGGTTGGGCCCCGCCGTGTCGACGAGGCCCAACCATGCACTGCGAATTACATCCGCCGACTCCGACCTCAGATACCGCCGTCGCAGGCGCCACCCACCGCGGTCAACCACGGCGTGAAGACGATCTGCGCGTTGTCGACCGGTCCCTGGACGATTGCGTCCCCTGGCTGGGGCGATGGACCACCTGCTGATCCGTACCAGTTGCAGGTCGCATCCAGATCACCAGAAGTGACGACCGGGGTATAGGCGCCGTAGTCGGGGTTGAACCGAATGGCGTAGTTGAGTTGACCGGTGAAGGAGTTGTTGTTCGCCTTCAGACCGGCAGCCTGCCCGCCTCCGGGGACCCAGCCGCCCGAGCCTTCGGCCACTCCTGACATGCACTGGGAGGTATCACCGGTGGTGACGATGTTGATCCCGCCCTTGTTGTTCAGGAATGAGTTGGAGCTGATCAAGTTGTCGTTCGTGCTGAACTTCTTGCAGAGCTGAACGTACACGGCGCTCGAGAAACCCTTGAACGTGTTGCCGGTGATCTGGTTCGAAGCGTTCGACACGGTTATTCCGGCCGGGGTCGACTCACTGGTGATGGCGCCGGCTTCAACCGAGTTGCCGGTGACGGTCACGCCCGGCATCGGGCTCTGCCCGGTGTTCTGAGCGATCGACATTGCTCGGGAGGTGATTCCGTCGACCACGTTGTTCGCGATGCTCGCCGAGGTGATCGGGTGAGCGACGTCGGACTGTGCCACGTTGACGGGACGTCGCCAGTTGACGAACGCGTTCTCGCTGATGTCGATGTTCCCGCTACGGAGTTGAACGGCGTAATCCGCCATGGTCGTGCACAGATAGCTGCAGTCGGGCACCAGAGCGTCCGAACCCGAGAACACGTTGTTGACGATCGACACCGTCGGTCCACCGAACAGGTTGATCAGGCCGACCGCCGACTGCGAAACGAGAGTTGGGTCACTCGTCGGGTCTACACGGAATCCGTCGAGCACGAAGCTGTTCGTGGCAACTGCGGTGCCGCCACCCCGGAAGCCCTGGACAACCGACTCGGGTCCGCGTGGCTGGGCCGAAACTCCGGCCGCCACTCCGTAGTTGGCACCCTTGAACGTAAGTGACTTGTTCGGGTTCACAATCTCCGGGTATTGCCCGGCTGCCACGTAAACGGTGTCATTGGCGCTGGCCTGACCGACTGCGTAGTTGATTGTCAGACACGGAGTCTCGCTGGCCGAGCAGTCGGTCGTGTCCGATCCGGTAGTCGCGACGTAGCGACCGGCGACAGCGTTGGCCACGGTGACCGAAGTGGTTGCCGTGCCGGTTGCCGCCTGGTTGTCGGTGACGGTGAGAGTCACCGTGTAGGTCCCGGGAGTGGCATATGAATACAAGGGATTCGCGTCCGTGGAGCTTCCACCGTCTCCGAACTCCCAGAGGTACTCGTCGATCGTTCCGTCGGTGTCTACAGATCCGGCTGAGCTGAACTGGACCTGCAGCGGCGTGACCGCAGAGGTCGGAGTTCCTGTGGCGGCCGCTTGTGGCGCGGCGTTCGTCGGCGGTGGACCTTCTGGTGGCACACAGCCGATCGCAAACAACGCGACCGACGCCAGAGCGACGACCCCAGCCATACGTGAAATCTTCATATTGCCCCCAAGCAATCTGATTGGTGTCCGTCGTTCGCCCGCCGGACCTCAGCCAGAGTTCCACCATCGCCCCCGCCGCACAAGGAAAAGTCTTGAATGGCCCTACGCAACAGATCTGCAGGTGCTTGTAGTCGCCGGCGACTTCTACTGACGCAGTTCGCCCTCGGCCACGAGGCGCTCCAGGGTCAACTCGGGATGTTCGCTGATGAGTCGTTCCATCCAGTAGGTCGATTCGAAGACCGCGAGGAGCGATCCGTCACGCCGTGAAAGCACGTCGACGCCCTGCATCGCCCGCAGCGCCGGCATGGACTCGGCATCGGTTCGTCGGGCGACCTTGAAGCCGGTCATCGTGAATTCAACCGGCGCGCCGAACTCGTTTTCCAAGCGGTGCTTGGCGACCTCGAACTGCAACGCTCCGACCGCCGCGAGTACCGGCGCCTGGTCCCCGTAATCCTGGTCCAGGAGCACCTGGACGACGCCTTCCTCGTCCAACTGCGAGATGCCGTTTCGGAACTGCTTGGTGCGCCCGACATCGGTTGTTCTTGCGATGGCAAAGAACTCTGGGGCAAAGCTCGGGATCTCGGGGAACGTCACCTGCTGTTCGAGCCACAGCGTGTCTCCGACCCGAACATCGGTCGCGTTGACGAAGCCGACAACGTCACCGGGGAAGGCCTCTTCCAGGGTCTCGCGCTCCTGGCCGAAGACCGAGTGCGCGTACTTGGTGGCGAACGGCTTGCGGGTCCTGTCGTGGGTCACGACGACACCTCGCTCGAAACGGCCCGAGCAGACCCGGAGGAACGCGATCCGGTCCCGGTGGGAGCGGTCCATGTTGGCCTGGACCTTGAACACGAAACCCGAGAACGGTGCCTCGAGGGGTCTCGGTACTCCCGACGCGTCGTTGCGCGCGGTCGGGCTGGGCACCTCGTCGATGACAGAGTCCAACAGCAGTCGCACACCGAAGTTGGTGAGCGCGGATCCGAAAAACATCGGGGTCGTCTCGCCCTCGAGGAACATCTCGCGGTCGTGCACGGCGCCCGAGAGAAGTTCGAGTTCATCCAGACTCTCGGACCAGGAGGCACCCTCCTCGGCGAGAGCCCGCTCGGCCGGAACGATCTCCTCCGGGGCCTCGGTCGACCCTCGGGCCGTCCGGGTGAAGCGGATGAAGTCCTGGGTGCTCCGGTCGACAACTCCACGGAAGTCGCCGGCGATCCCGACCGGCCAGGTCATTGGCGTGCAGATGAGGCCGAGCTTCGATTCGATGTCATCGATCAACTCAAGCGGGCTCAGGCCCGGCCGGTCCCACTTGTTTATGTAGGTGAGGATCGGCAACCCGCGGCTCCGGCAAACCTCGAAGAGCTTCTGGGTCTGCGCCTCGATACCCTTCGCGGCGTCGAGGACCATGACGGCCGCGTCACAGGCGGTCAATACCCGGTAGGTGTCCTCGGAGAAATCGCGGTGACCGGGGGTGTCGAGAAGATTGACCACGCAGTCTCGATAAGGAAACTGCAGAACGGTCGACGTGATCGAAATGCCGCGCTGTTGCTCCAGTTCGAGCCAGTCGGAAGTCGCCGAGCGGCGGTCGCCACGCGCCTTGACCGTTCCCGCCTCCCGACCGAGCGCGCCGCCGTACAACAGCAGTTTTTCGGTGAGCGTTGTCTTGCCGGCATCCGGGTGCGAAATGATGGCGAATGTTCGACGTCTCGAGGCTTCAGCGACTGGACCGGCGGGGGAACTCACGCAGTCAGGAAACTAGTAGTGGCGACGGAACGCAAAGTGGCGCGGATTCGGGCTGGTGATCGGCCCGGTAGTCGGCCCGGTCGTCGGGCCGAAAGTCGGCGCGACGGAGCTCCCGGAAGTGGTGTCGACAACGTCGATCAGACGAGGGTCTTGGCGACGTCGATCAGAGCGTTGGTGCGCGGGTCCCCGGCAAGACCGAGTTGCATCTGATTCATCGCGTAACCGAACGCCAGGTCGCGCTCCGGGTCGGCGAAACCCACGGCTCCACCGGCGCCGTAGTGCCCGAACGCCCCGTCGCCGGTGAACGGCGAGAAGTCGGAGTTGCGCATGAAGCCGAGCCCGAACGGAATGGGAAACATCAAAACCGAATCGGGGCCTTCAGTTCGTGGTTCGATGGCATTTCTGAGCGTCGCGTCATCGAGAATGCGAACGCCGTCGACCTCGCCGATGCACGCGGCGTACATCCGTGCCAGCGACCGAGCGTTGGTGATTCCGTTCGCCGCCGGGACCATCGCGCTCCACACCTTCGGGTCATTCCAACTGTCCTGGTTCCCGAACGCTCCGCCAGGCGCGGCCAGCGCCCGGCCAGCCAGGTTTCCCGGTCCGAGTAGCGCGTCCAACATTTTCACGAACCCGCTCGGTGCGCCGTCGGATTCCCCGGACCCTGCTGGTAGAAGTCCCTCGGGAAGTTCGAAGGGGATCAATTGCGAGACCCGATGGTTCTGCTCCGGGGGCAGTCCGATCCAGAAATCCAACCCGAGGGGAGCCGCCACGTTGGCGTTGAAGAACTCGCCGATGCTCTGACCCGACACCCTGCGGACGATCTCGCCGACGAGCCAGCCGTAGGTCACTGCGTGGTAGCCGTGCTGGGTTCCCGGTTCCCACAGTGGGGAACTGTCGGCAAGAGCCTGGGTCACGCGCTCCCAGTCGAGTGCCTCGTCCAGCGTCAACTGCTCCGAGGTGTCGATCAGCCCGCTGCGGTGGGACAGGAGCCAGGACACCGGGACGTCGCTCTTGCCGGCGGCGGCGAACTCCGGCCAGTAGTCGACCACCGGTCGATCGAAATCCAACAGGCCCTTCTGGGCCAACATGTGGGCGCACACGGCGGTTGCGCCCTTTGTCGCCGAGAAGACCAGTTGCAGCGTGTCGTTACCGTACGGGGCGCCGGAGGCGGTGACTCCGCCGGTCAGGTCGACTACGGCCTCGCCATCGACGTAGAGACACAGAGATGCGCCGACCTCACCCCGACTGTCGAAGTTCTGGGCGAACTCGTCACGAAGTTTCTCGAACCCCGGGGCGACGAAACCTCTGATCTCTGCCATGTGATCCTCTTGACGCTGAGAGCACCCTGGATGGGTGTAGCTATCGTCCGAGAGTACTGAATGTCGCCTCGCGGACGCCCGTTCCACCGCTGACGAAGGAGATCTCGGCACGGATCACGTGCTCGCCGTCGGTCAGCTTCGAGGGGTCGATGTGGGTGCCCAGGTAGAGGTCCCACGGGGGAATCGATGCCAGCGCAACCGGGGCGCCGTCGATGAAGAACTTGACCGACCTGATATTCGGCATCGACATGACTATCAACGACGGAGCCGAAATCCGGGCTGACTCAAGCGCCAGCGCGGGGCGGGGAGGCGACTCGAACGCGGTCGGCGCGTAGTACAGCCCGTCGGATTTCCGGGGAGCGGCATCTGTGGAGCCGTTCGCGCTCGGCGCAGGCGTCGATGTCGTGGGCGAGTTCGACGGTGCCGAAGAGGTCGGGTCCGGGTTCGCCGGGTCCGAGGACGACGGGTAGGACGTCTCGGGTTCCGGGACGTTTTGGTTGTAGGTCGTTGAGGGAAGTACCAGCGTCTTGGGGCCGTCGCTGGTGTCGAGCAGATTGATCTCTGACTGCCCCGAGCGTGCTGAGTGGGCCTGGAACGCCATAGGAGCGACGACCGTCGACGTCATGATCGTCGAGGCAGACAAGGCCATCATCACTCGGGCGAACTGGACCCCGAACCTCATGGAATTTCGCCCTGAGCTCCTGGCCCGGTCTGCACTGTCACTTGCCAATCATCCTCTGTTGGTGGTCCCGCGTTAATGAGCAAATGCCGCGATTCGAGTTCACTCCTCGTGACCGGGGCACTATTCGAGCCACTCAGAGTGTTGATCTCGGCGCTGGCATGAGGGCCTCAGGCGGCGTCGTGGTTGCTGGCGGGTTGGAGGTCGATGATTCCCAACCGGACAGCTGACAGCACCGCGTGGGTGAGGCTTTGGGTGTCGAGCTTGCGGTACACGGAGTTGAGGTGGTTGTGGACTGTCTTCTGGGTGATACCGAGTTGGCGGGCAACCTGTTTGGTGCTCAGCCCATCGGCAATCATCTGGAGAATCTCGACCTGGCGGGTCGAAAGGATCTCGAGCGACGGATCGGCGGTGTCGACGACTTCGAGCATCGATGCGGCCAGGTGTGGACTCAGAACCTCTTCACCTGCGAGGGCCCGACGGATGGTGTCGAGAACGTCTGCGAACGAGGTGCCCTTGGTCATGTACGCAATCGCGCCGGCTTCCAACGCGTCCCTGGTGCGTGATGGGTCGTCGTGCATCGTTAGGACGACGACCTTCACATTGGGGAACTCCTCGCTGATCAGCCGGGTGGCGCTGACGCCGTCGAGGACGGGCATGGACAGGTCCATGAGAACCACGTCGGGCTGGGTTTCGCGGACGACCTTGACAGCTTCCTCACCGTTGTTGGCCTCACCGACAACTGTTTCGCCGGCGTTCTCCAGCCCGCGACGGATGCCGTCGCGAAGTATCTGGTGGTCATCGGCAAGTACGACTCTCACTGCACACCTCCGCTGCGTTCGGACCCGATTCTGAATCTCAAGGCTCGCCTCATGTGGTCCCCATCGGCACCTTCGGGTCGGGTAATGAGCCCCAGTCGCCCAAATTTCCTGCGCTGACGGTCACTCTGGTTCCCTCCCCGGGTGCACTTTCGATTTCCAGGTGTGCGCCGACCGCGTCGGCACGCTCCCTCATTCCAACCAACCCGTACGCAGAGTCTCTTACCCCGTGTGCCGTCACGAACCCCCTTCCGTCATCAGCGATGACGAGCTCGAAGTTTCCGCCGTTGACGTTCCAGGTGACCCAGACGCGGGTCGCTCCGGCGTGTTTGGAGATGTTGTTGAGCGACTCCTGCAGGATGCGGAACAGTTCGTTCTCGATCGGCACCGGGAGACGCTCCTCGGGTCGGATCACGTCGAAGGTTGCTTCGATCTTGGACCGGTCGGCGAACGCCTCCACCAGATCCCTGCCCATCACTGCCAGGGGCTTTTCGTCGTTGACGCCCGAGCGGAGCTGGCGGAGGGTCTCGCGCAGCTCATCCAGCGCCGACTGGACATCGTCGTAGAGCTTGCTCAATTCATCGTTGTTCGACGACTCGCCCGACATGATGCGTTCGAGCTCGAAGCCGATGTAGGTCAACCACTGTCCGAGTCGATCGTGCAGATCGCGGGCCAGGCGAACCCGTTCCTCCTCCGCCCCGAGTGTGCGCAGACGGCCGAACCACCGAGCGTTGTCGATGGTCAAGGCCAGAACTTCGGCCATGTTCGTCATCAGGTTGACGTGGCGTGGCTCGAACCGGCCCTCCTCGGGATGTTCGAGCGCAAGGACCCCGACGGTCGTGGAGCGGGCCACGAGCCGGGAATAGAGGCCGCTCTTCATGCCGATCTGGATCGGGGTGTAGGTGGTGTCCTCCTCGAAGTTCACCAGAATTGGAGTGGATGAATTGAGCGCCTCGCCAAAGACCTGCGGTAGTCGGTTCGTCCGGTAGGCGGGGTTGAGCACGCAGCCGTCGGCGAGACGTGGAACCCACTCGCGGGAGTTCTCGTCATAGGCCAGCAGGGCGATGACCCGCGCTCCGAAGGTCTGCTCGATCTGTCGGCGGCTCGCGTCGAGCGCGTCGCGCAGAGTCAGCGAACTCGGAAGTGTCCGCGCAACGCTGTTGACCAGAGCCAGCAGTTCATTGGCGTCGTTCAGAGTGTCGATCTCACCGGCAAGCTGTCCCCGACGGCCTTCGGCGTCGAGGAGTCGCTGGCGAAGAAACCCTGCGAAGACCAGAACAACCACCAGGGTCAGCATGACCGCCAGGTCGCGTTGGGTGTCGACCTGTTGGGAGAAGTTCGAGTCGCCGAACGGTATGCCCAGCGCCATCGCGGCGAGAGCGAAGCCCGCGCCCCACGCGCCGGCGACGTAACCCCAGCCGAATGCGATCACCGCGATCGCGGCCATCAGCGCAAATATGAAGGGGCTCTCGAGGCCGCCGTTGTAGCCCACCGCCAAGCCCATCAGGATGACGTCGCTGGCGGACGCGAGGCGGTCGCGGGGTCGCTCCGATGCGAGGCGGATTGGGATGATCGTGCGCCAGGTGGTTATGAACAGGCACACGCCCACCGCGATTACGGCGTTGTAGGACCCTCTGAACGCGTCGGGCGCGGTGAAGGCGATTCCGAAGCCGACGGCACCCCAGCGGAGCGAGGTGAGTGCAGGGGCGACGCTCGCCCGCACTGCGGGCGGAAGGTTGAAATCCCGGGTCGAGTCGTCGAACCCGCCGAATGGGATCGAACGGAGCGCGGCGATCGCCTCGGGCACCCGAATGCCCCTTCCGCGTCCGGAAGCACCGGTATTTGAATCAGTCGATGTCATGACGGGTTCCGTGTCACACCCTACCTAGTGGCAGGACCAATCCGGTGCTGAAGGTCGTGGTCCGATTAGGGCTTCTCTCCGACACAATGATGGTTCGCGGAACGCCGACGGGTGATGATGGCCGGTCGTAACATGGACGGCCATGGTCAATGAGGCTTCGACAAGCGCCGCTGGGGTCACCGTTCCCGAGGGCGCCCGCCGTCCTGACCGCAGGCGTGTGGTTTCGGCTACCGGGGTCGAAATTTCAGTGGCCGAATGGGGCGATGAGGATGCACCGCCGATTCTCATGGCCCACGGCGGCTTCGACTTCGCCGAGACGCTCAACCGGTTCGCCCCGATGCTCGTGGATGGCGGATTCCGGGTGGTCAGCTGGGACCAGCGGGGTCATGGCGACTCGCAGTGGGCCCACCTGTACAGCTGGGATGCCGACGCCCGCGACGCGGCGGCGGTGCTGGCGACGCTGCCCGAAAGGCCGATTCCGCTGGTCGGCCATTCCAAGGGCGGAACTCTGATGATGTCGCTTGCAGAGATGGCTCCCCACAGGGTGTCGGCGCTGGTGAACCTTGATGGCCTGCCCTCGGGTAACAACATGCCCGACGTATCCGAACACGAACGGACGCGCATGCAGGCGGCCGAGATGGAGGCCTGGCTGGTCCACCGCCGCGGTCTCATCGGCAAGAAACGTCGCCCCGGAACCATCCCCGAGTTGGCTGAACGACGCGGCCACATGAATCCCCGGATGTCGCGGGAATGGCTCGAGTACCTCGTCACGGTAGGCGCCCGTCACGATGACGACGGCTGGCGATGGAAACTCGATCCGACCATGAGGATGGGCGGGTTCGGGCCGTGGCGCCCGGAATGGTCGATGCTGCGACTTCCGGGGCTCGGCACACCGATGCTGGGGGTGTTGGGAACCGCGGTCGAATCCATGGGCTGGGGCACCACCGCGGCGGACGTCAAGCGGTACCTTCCGCCTGGCGCCCGGCTCGTGTCGCTCGATGAAGTGGGACATTTCGTCCATATCGAAAAGCCCCGTCTGGTTGCTGACCTCGTCCTGGAGTTCCTGTCGTGAGCCCCGGTGCGAATCCCACAGCGAATCCCACAGCGAACGTCGACGGCGGCGACGGTGAGATCACCTGGCTACGTCACAACCGGATCGACCTGGCTCTCCACCGACTCTCAATTGGCTCCGACCCGTCTTTCCGACCGCTGCTGATTCTCCACGGACTGGGCGAGCGAACTCCTCGGAAGGTTCCCGACTTCATCGACTGGCCGGGGCCGGTGTTCGGCCTGGACTTCACCGGGCATGGTCGCTCGACGGTTCCCCTGGGTGGTGGGTACACCTCAGAAGTGCTGACCGGTGATGTCGATTCGGCTCTGGCACATCTTGGTGCCGTAACGATTCTGGGCAAGGGCCTGGGTGCATATGTGGCTCTTCTGATCACCGCGGCAAGGCCCGATCAGGTCCTGGGAGCTGTGTTGACCGACGGACCGGGGCTCGCCGGTGGCGGCGTACAGCCCGGATCTCCGTCGCTCGCGTTTCCGCCGCCCTGGTCTGATGGCACGGCCCCGGATCCGCTGGCATTGCTGGAACTATCGCGAGATGTCCGCCCACCGGACTACGCCCAGAACCTGGTCCGCCTCGCCACAGATCGCAGCGAACTCGATAAGACGTTTGTCGTGTCGGCGGTCGCCAGACCCGAGTGGCTCAAAGCAATCGCAACCGAGCCGGGGGTGGGGAGCGGCTCGGTCCGGGAAGCCCTGGAGCTCTTCTCGCAATAGAGAACTACGGCACTACCGGAGCCCGAATCAATCCTCGACGTCGTCCGTCGCTGACCCGGCGGACGTTGCCCCGGTAGCTTCGACGTTGTCCAGGCGGACGATGATTTCTTCGACCTTCAGTCGGGTGGCGTCGAGGCGGTCGCGGCAGGTGCCGACCAGTAGAGCGGCGCGTTCAACCCGTTCGGCCAGCACGTCCACATCGAGCTGGTCAGACTCGAGCTCGGACACGATCGCGCTCAGCTCCGACATCGCCGCAGCGAAGCCGATCGACTCCGTGCCAGAGGGCGTGTCGACCACGTCCCGATCGGGTCCGTTCTCCGCTTGACTCATTCAGACTCCTTGGTAGTGGACCGCACCACCGACTGGACGACTCCATCGGCGAGCACAGACTCGATCGTGTCGCCCGCCTGTACATCGTCGAGGCTGCGCAGGAGTCTGCCCGAGGTCGTACGGGTGATCGACCATCCCCTGGCCAGGGCACGCTTGGGGTCATGCGCCCGCGTCTGGGAATCAAGGGCAGCCAGCCGCTCCTGGCTCATCTCGATCAGATGTCTGGCGGAGCGTGCCACGCGTCGGGCACGCTCATCGAGGGTCTCTTCCAGGGCGCTTGTGGTGCGGGGTACCACAAAGGCCAACTGTCGCCACAAGTGCTCGACGCGCTGACGCTCATGTGAAATATGCCGCTCTGATCCTCGTCGCAGCCCCACCCCGGCCCGGGCCAGAGTCCCGTCGACCTTGGCCAGTGCGGCTGAACTCGACGATACGACCTGGGCCCAGTCGGACTCGATCGAGTCGAGCGAACCACGGACAGCGTTGACGACCATTGCGGCCGCCGCGGTCGGAGTCTTGTGGCAGGTGTGGGCCACCGTGTCGGCGATCGAGGAGTCGATCTCGTGGCCGATTCCGGTGATTACCGGAACCCTTGCGTTTGCAATGGCCCGTGCGACCGACTCCTGGTCGAACACCGCCAGGTCGGTCCGAGCACCGCCACCGCGAACCAGCAAGATCGCGTCGATAGGTAGGTGTGTCGCGGTGTCGAGCGCCGACAGTATGGTCCGCTCGGCGTCGAGGCCCTGGACGCGGGCGTCGAGAACCGAGACCTGCAGGCCGAGTCTGCTGGTGGTCAATTCGCCCAGCGCATCGGCGTGTGCAGCGCTGCCGACGCTGGTGATCAGGGCAATTCGCGACGGGACCGGTGAGAGCGGAACCATGCTGTTCCGGTCGAGCAGCTGCTCGGCGGAGAGCGCGGAAAGGACCCGTTCGCGCATCTGGTCGAGTACGCCCAAGGTGAACGTCGGGTCGATCCCGCTCATCCTCAACTGGAGCGAACTCCGCGACGAGTATGTGCTCAGACGTCCCCGGATGCGGACACGGAGCCCATCGCCAATCCGGACATTGCCGCCGTTCGCGCTCAAGAACCTGTTGACGATCTGGCGTTCCCTGTCGAAAAGCGTCACCGCCAGAAGCGGCGGGTATTGGTCGTTTATCGCGTCCGAATCGATGAGGTCGAAGTACACGTGCTTCTTGGCGGAGCGTTTCAGGTTCCGGATCTCACCCTCGATCCAGATCTCACCGCCGAACGCCTCGTTGAGGATGACCTCGATCGCGCGGTGAAGTTCACCCACCGACCAGGTAGACACCAGGGCGTCGAGCGACGGGTCGTCATCACCATCCAGATCGGACTGGTCGAAGAGCGATGGTTCGCCTTGGAGGTTCACCCGGCAGCGTCGCGGCCTTCGACATGGGAGCTGGCGCGGCCACCGGCGGCTTCCTCGGCCTCTTCGGCCCGGTCCAGTTCTCCTTCGTCGGGGCGTACCACCAGGACGGGCGACTTGCAGTGCCTGGCCACATACTCACTGACCGAGCCGATGACCAGGCGTTGGAACCAGCCCCGACCGTGCGAGCCGACGACTACGACGTCCGGGTCGAGC
>JBATWQ010000028.1:0-3706 GCA_049672765.1 Microthrixaceae bacterium
ACCTTGAACGGGTGACTGAGTTCCCTCCCACTTCTGTCTCCGCCGCGGTCGAGTCGGCTCGTGCCAACGGAGGGCCCTGGATCGACAACCATTTCCACATGGACGCCGACTCCGACCTAAAGGTGATTGTCGCTGCTGCAGAAGCGGCCGGGGTTGTTGCGATGGTCTGCGTGGGCACCGACGTCGCAAGTTCACGACACTGTCTGGATCGTTCAACCCAGAGTGGGCGCATCTGGGCAACTGCGGGAGTTCATCCCCATGACGCGGCGGGTGGCATCGAAGGTCTCCGCGAAATTTTCATCGAGGCGGCCGACGAACAACTCCGTCTGGTGGCGGTGGGAGAGTGCGGGCTCGACTTCCACTACGACCACTCACCGAGGGCGGAGCAGCGCAGGGCGTTCTCAGAGCAGATCCAACTCGCCCACGAGTTCGCCCTGCCGCTCGTGGTCCACACCCGCTCGGCGTGGGACGAGACCTTCGAGATCCTCGACGCCGAAGGTGTCCCGGATCGGACGGTCTTCCACTGTTTCACGGGTGGTCCGACCGAGGCAACGGGCGCTCTGGAGCGCGGCGCCCTGCTGTCGATCAGCGGGATCGTCACGTTCAAGAGTGCCGACGACGTGCGCTCAGCCGTAGAGATGACCCCGCTCGAGAGCTTGATGGTCGAGACCGATTCCCCGTTTCTCACGCCGGTTCCCCACCGGGGCCGCCCGAACGAACCGGCGATGGTCCGGCTCATCGGCGAAGCCGTGGCGAAGGTCAAGGGGCTTGATGTAGCCACGGTGGCCGAAGCGACCACTGCCAACGCATCGGCCTTCTACGGTCTGCCGCTCACGTGAGGGGGCTTCCCGCGAGGGTGCTGATCGCTCTGGGTATCACGGTGATTGCACTGCTGGTCCTGGCAGGGATGGCCATCTTCGGTGGGTCCGACGGACCGGACCGATCCGGCTCGGCAGCGAAGACCGGCCAGCAGGCTGACCCGGGGCTTGTCTCGACGTCGACGACTGCCCCGACGTCCACGGTGTCAGTCACCACGACCACGCTTGAGATCCCGATGGACTGGTATCCGAAAGGCTCCTCCAGGTACTCCAACCGGAAACCCTCGGTGACGGTAACGACGATCGCTGCGCCGAACACTTCCCGGACCGACGGGACCACCGAGACCACCGAGACCGAAGGCTGACGGTGCTCAGTCGCGTCGAGGTGAACCAGTTGTTGGATACCCATGGGCTCGCTGCCCGACGGGCGCTGGGGCAGAACTTCGTGGTCGACCCAGCGATCGTGCTGCGGATTGCCGAGTTGGCCCGACTCACAGCGGGGGACCATGTAGTCGAAATCGGCCCGGGTCTCGGTTCCCTGACCCTCGCGTTGCACGACACGGGGGCCACTGTCCTGGCAGTCGAGAAGGACGAAAGTCTGGTTCCGGTGCTCCGGTCGGTCCTGGAATCGAAGGGAGCAGGTGACGTCACCGTCATCCCGGGCGACGCACTCGACAGCGACTGGGGCAGCTTGCTCGACGGGGACCAGAGCTGGTCGCTGGTCGCCAACCTTCCCTACAACGTTGCCGTCGCCATGGTCATGGATGTCCTTGGCCGAGCACCGATGATCGAGCGGATGTTGATCATGGTCCAAGCCGAGGTTGCCGACCGGATGGTCGCGTCACCGGGCGGGCGGACCATCGGCATCCCTTCGATCCAGCTCGGCTGGTATGCGACCGCCGAACGGGTCGGGACCATCGAGCCCGAAGCGTTCGTTCCCAGGCCCAACGTGACTTCGGCGCTCGTCGAGATCGTCCGGCGTGAGCCGCTTTCGACCCGGGTCACCTGCGAGCAGATGATGTCCCTCGTGGTCGACGCGTATCGGCACCGGAGAAAGATGCTCCGATCGACCCTTTCGCGGCGGGTCACCGAAGATGAATTCCAAACCGCAGGAATTGCGGGGACGTCACGGCCCGAGGAGTTGGGTGTAGACGACTGGGTGCGTCTGACCGAGGCTGTGCATCGCACCTAGTCTCGCCCCGTGTCCGACTGCCCCTCCACGCCTCCTTCTACCGGCTCATCCCGGTCCTTGCCGCAGCCCCAGATTCTTGAGGCGAACGCCAAGCTGACACTCTCGCTGCGCATCACCGGCGTCCGGGACGACGGCTACCACCTGATCTCTGCCGAAATGGTGAGCCTGGATCTGTGCGACCGAATCGACATCCGGGAAGGCGGCGATGGCTTCACAGTCGTCCGCGACGGCGTCGCTACTTCCGGGACCGACGACGATCTGGTTCAGCAGGCGTTGCGATTGGCGGGCCGAAGAGCCGAAGTCGTGCTCCACAAGTTCATCCCCGCGGGAGCCGGACTCGGCGGAGGGAGTTCGGATGCAGCAGCCGTGCTCCGCTGGGCGGGAATCAAGGATCCGCTGTCGGCAGCATCGCTTGGCGCGGATGTCGCGTTCTGCCTGACCGGCGGCAGGGCACGTGTGACCGGGATCGGCGAGGTCATCGAGGCACTGGACCCGATCGACCGCACATTTACCCTGATGACCCCACCTCTCCACTGCTCCACACCGGTGGTGTACAGGATGTGGGACCAGATGGGAGGTCCGGTTGGTGACCACGGCAATGATCTTGAGCCTGCCGCTCTGGCCGCCTACCCGGAATTGCTTCCCTGGCGCGACAAGATGGCTCAGGCCGTCGGAACTCGTCCGCGGCTTGCTGGCAGTGGTTCGACGTGGTTCGTCGAAGGAGCATTCCCGGGAACCGGGCGTGTCGTTACCAGGTCGATCGGGGCCCGCAGTTGAACCGACAGGCGGTTCGGGGCCCCTAGATCACTTGCCGCGAGCGCGGCGCTGGTGACGAGTACGCCGCAGCAACTTCTTGTGCTTCTTCTTCCGCATGCGCTTACGGCGCTTCTTGATAAGTGAGCCCATGGCGTCGGAGAGACTAGATCCTCGATGCCCCAATACCCAAAACGTCGGGCGGGAGATTTCGAAACGGGTATGGGCACCGGTACACTTCAGCGACGTCAAGCGAAAGTGCCAGGGTCCGCGTCGGTCCGTGGTGATCGACGGAGCAAATCGATTCGACTGTCGTCAAATCCCGGGTTCGTTGACAGCGCCCCGACCATCTAGCAGGAGACGATCGGCCGAATGACACCAATGCGACCCATGTCCGCAGCGGTCGAGTACGGAGAAATCCCTACCGCCCAGCCAACTGAGGTCAGACAATCCCTGCGGCTGAGCCGAGGTCAGACGGTCATAGTTGTCGTGTCGATGCTCGTGACGGCGCTGTTGGCCGGTGTACTGGCGCTGACGAGGCCACCCATCTATGAGACGAGCCGTTCGGTCCTGGTTCTCACCGGTGGCAATCCGAGCGACAGCGAGGTCATGACAATGGCTCTCGAGAGTCTGTTCACATCGAAGGGCCTGGCGGCAGAGGTCAAACGTCGGGGTGAGCTTCCGCAGTCCATCGACCAGATCAACTCGATGATCAGCGTTGAGCGCAAGCCAGAGTCACCCACCATGACCGTGGTTGTCTCGAGCCCGAGCCGTGAGGAGTCCGAACAGGTCAGCGCGCAGGTCGTGCCTGCACTGACCGCCGTGTTCGAACGGGCCCAGGATCCCCTTGCGGTCGAGAGCCGCCTGCGCGGTCCGATCTTCCAAGAGGTCTGGCAGCCCTTGCAGAGCACTTCGACCTTCCCTCTGTGGTTCGCCCTGGTGT
>JBATWQ010000029.1:0-12067 GCA_049672765.1 Microthrixaceae bacterium
GTTCGCTGTTTCGTGCGTCGAAGGGCCAGAACCAGGCAGATCAGGACACCGATCGCCGACGCTCCCAGGCCGATCCACACCAGCTTTTGTGGCGCCCAGGTGATGTGGACGGTCACGTCGGCACCCGCCTTCGCCGGATCTATCAGCCAGCCGTTGGCGTAGCCATTGATCAGGGTCGACTCGCCCAGGTCGGTGCCATCCGAGGTCGTGGCCTTCCAGCCCGAACCGTGGCTCTGGCCGAGCACTACCCAATACGGCGACTTCGCATCGCGCACCGTCACGTCGTAGCTGATCCTGCCGGTCCGCTCGGTGCTGGTAGCCGGACCATCGGGTCCCTCACCGGGCGGGTCCGCCAGAGTGTCGACCCCCGGACCTCCGCCAGCGGCAGAAGAGAGCGTCAACAGATCGACGTCAACCCCGGTGTCGGTACCAGCAATGCTACTCAGGAGGGCTTTGCCCGACCCGATGGCGACCGAGCCGCCGCAGCTGACCAGATTTACGATGTCTCCGGCCGTGGCTTCCCCGAGGGTGCCTGCCAGTCGCAGCGGAATCGCACTGCCGTCGATCTCGACCAGGTCGCTGCGACAGGTGTCTGGCAGGGGAGTGCTTGCCGGAGGCAACTCGACAGCGGGGAGGCCCAACTCGGCGATTCCGACTGGTAGGACGATGCGAGAAGCAGCGAACCAGTCCTTGGATGCGACTTCGTTGACAGCGTTGATCACCACCGTGAATGTCGTTCCGGACAGCTTTCCGGTCGGAACCTCAAGAGTGCTGGTGGTTCCTCTTGGACTTCCCGTGCCGATATCGACAGCCTGCAGATCGACGGGAGCACCGTCAACGCCATCGACGCCGACAGTCACCTGGGTCGGTACCGAATGCTTACCGTCGTTGAAGACCGTCATCTCAAGACCGTCGATCGTCACAGGCCCGGGATAGGTGAACGTCAGCGTCTGCAGCGGGTGGTTGATCGGCGTCTGGAACGCAGTTTCCGGATCGCCGTCGACAGCTGAGCGGGCACGACTGGCGACAGTGCCGGGTAGTCGTGCTGTCGAATTAGCCGTGATCCCGCCGTGTGCTGAGTCGGGCAACCCGAGAGTCGCGTCGATCTGGCCATCGGAGCGGCCCACCGCCACACGTGCCTTGCCGAACGGGGTGAAACTCCGGCTGACCGGTCCGATTACCCAACGGCGCAGAGACGGCTCCTCGTCGGCCGCGAGGATGTCGCGCTGGTTGTTGGCCCGCCGGGCGAAGACATAACTGAGCGGATGCGAAATCGATTCGACTCCGGCGGCGTTCAGCAGGTCCACCGGCGGACGCACCACTTCGTGCACCGGATCCACGCCGGGGATCGTGACCTCGGCCAATCCGACGTCGGAGATTCCCCGATAGCTCGCCTGGGGTCCGATGTCGGTCGAATCGATCGTGATCCGCAGCTTCGAGAACTTCCGGTTGTCGAAGGTCACGGTCTGGCCCGGGGCGGACCTCGAAGTGTCGTCGAGTGCGACTGCGACGGGAGCGCCTCCGTCGAAACTCAGAGAAACTCCGGTCATCCAGCGGTTCTTGGCACCCTGGCCCTGCAAGAGGGTTACATGGTCCGTGGTCACGGGGGAACGCAGGTCGATTTCGAGGAAGTTGCCTACTGCCTTTTCGAACGCGGCGACCCGCCATGCGGTAGCTGGGTTGCCGTCCATCGCGTTCACGGCGCGGTCACCCGCTGTGTACGTGACACCGTTGCCGTAGCGCGACGCCGCGACTGTTGCGCCGCCAATCTGGTCGACAACGGTTCTGGAGTCGTCGGTCGCTCCGGGGAACACCTCGAGGCGATTGTCGGTCGGATCGCTCAGCAGTGGCTTCTCGTCGGCCCGCTCGGTGTAGCCGTCGTTCTCGCGCACCGAACCCCAGCGTCGACCGGAGCGACGATTCGTGTCGGTCACGACCAGCGACGAGGCATCTACTGCGAGCAGTCGGGCAAGCTCGGACCTCTTCTCGACAAACGTCGCCGAGTAGAGGTTGGGCCGGTCCGCCTGGAGAGCCCCACTGGCCGCGAGTCCGACCAGCCCGCTGCCGTCACCGGCGATGATGACCGGGGCCTTCGCGTCGACGGTCCGCAAGACGGGTCGTGGGCTCTCGACGGGGAAAATCGAAACCGGGGGTGGATCAGCATCGCCTACCGGTATCCCGAAGTTCTGGGTGTCGTCGGTCGGAAGTTGAGGGCCCGCCTCGTTGGGGACCGCACGACCGAACGTGATCGGGTCACCGAGCCCGGGAGCGTTCAGAAGTTGACGCCAGGTGACTCTCGGTCTGGGAGTCAGATAGCGCTCGAACTGCAGGTCGGCACGGAACATGATGTCGCCGACCCCCATGAGCCTCGACAGCGGCGCCAACGTCGATGGATCGCTTCGCCCCGCTTGGAACGGCTCGTCGAGGTCGTTGAGCAGGTTCGCCGATGGCGGCGATCCGTAAGGGATCAACTCGCGGGCCACGTACTCGCGGTCGGTCAGGCCCGGGGTCACCGGGTCGACGGTGTTACCCCAGCGGTAGGCGGCAAAGTCGATCCCCGGAAATTCGAGCACCCGGGTGTCGCGGTCGCCTTCGCCTAGTGCCTCGGCGGCTTCGATGCGGTAGTCCGGCAGGTTCTCGTCACGCAGCAGATTCCGGTCGACCATCTGACCCCGGAACAATGCGATCTGGTTCAGACATATCAACACGAGCAGCGCCAGGGCGATGGGTCGGTGCAGGTTCGGGCGCCAGCGCGCCAGCGCCGCTACGCCGGCACCCAGAAACACCGACAGGCCCAGAGCGATCAGCGGCACCGCGCGCGGGGTTGAACGGAAGGACAGGCCCAGGTCCGAATGTGACCACGCCTTGAATACAGCGCCGTACGGGCTGGGCGAGTCCCATGGGTGGGAACCGACCGAAATCACGAGCCCGGCGACGACGATTCCGGCGAAGAACACCCGATTTCGCCAGCGGGTCAACAGCACCCCGACGAATCCGAGTCCCGGAAGTAGATACGAAAGGGCGAGCGTTAACGGCGCCTGGATCATCGACACCGACGACGCTGTCCAGGCACCGAGGCCGTCCTGGCCGTAGAAGAACCAGTACCCCAACCCACGCAGCAGATCCGGGGCGAATGCAGCGGCGGCAACCGTTTCGTAGGTCTCGGTGTAGCGGAGTATGGGGATTCCCTGTGAGCCCTGGATCATCAGCCCAGCGACCCACCACAGGGAAGTGACCGCCGTCAGTACCGTGATCCGCAGCGCTGAGCGGACCGCGTTTGCGAACGACACTTCCCGCAGGATGAAGGTCGCGTGGACGAACCACAGCATCGGTCCGACCATCACCAGAAGCAGGCTCGTGGCGTTTACCCCACCGACTGTCAGCGTTACCAAGGCGAATATCGCGGGCGCCTTCCAGTCCTGACGCCTAAGTGATCTGTCGGCCAGACCAATCAGCCACGGAAGACCGGCGAAGGGCAGCAGAATCACCGAGATGCGTGCCGCATAGTCGAGCAGATACGGACTCAACGCATAGGCAAACGCCGCGACGGTCAGGCCTGCGCCCTCCCATCGCAGTTCCTTGAGCATCCAGCGCACACCGAGTCCGGCGACGAGGATTATCGAACCGAGCCATAGCCTCTGGGCGACCCAGTCGGGAATACCGATTGCGTCCATCACGAAGTAGTAGGGGCCCATTGGCCACAGGTAACCGATGTTCTGATGCGTCACCGTCCCGGTCCCGATATTCGGGTCCCACATGAACGGAGCCCTCGACAGAAGGCGGCCGGGATCCAGATACAGGTAGCTCTTGGTGTCGGCTCCTACCTTGCCCGGTTTGGTCAGCAGCAGCGGGATGTAGCTGACGAGTATCAGCAGCAGCACTCCCAGTTGGGGGCGGCGCTGAGTCCACTGCCGTGACGCTCGTTGGGTCGGTGATTCTCCGACGCCGGGGCCCGGGTCGGACCCGGATTTCGTTGGTTCAGTGGATGGCTGGGATCGCTCGGTCATGGGGCACGTTCGGAGGTGACTCCGAGAACCGGACGCCGATGATCTGGTGCAATCAGCATGCGTGGTCGCAGGAGAACCTAGTTGCTCCACCGGGATCTGACGGAGTTGCAACCACCCCGCGAGACTCCCTGCCTATCGCCACCTTGAGCCCCAGGTCATTACCGGCTTCTCTACGAAGTACCAGCTGATCACGGCGCACACCAAGGTCAACGAGATGGTGAACGCGCCAAACCCGAGGACTCCGGTCGCCATGGGCTGCTGGTCGAACCAGCGCAGATAGACATCCATCCAGGCCTCGTGCCAGATGTATATGCCATACGAGATGAGCCCCACCCACACCGCCAGACGGTTTCCAAGTAGCGCCTGGACGACACCACCCTTCTGCCGGCCAATGACCGCAGGCGCGACGAAGAGGACCGCCACGATGACGTAGAGAACTCGCACCGCGAAGGCCTGACGGGTTGTGTATACCGGGAACGACGGCAGATTGAGTTGGGTCGAAACCAGCCAGAACGCTGCTGCCGAGCCGAGCCAGCAACCGATCGTCGTCGGAAATCCGACGAACCATCGGGGCAGGCGGATCGATCGGTGTGAGACCCACGCGCTCAGAATGGCGAGGAGCATTCCGGGGATGAAGTCGACGATCCGGAACGGAAGCCACATGCCGAGTTGGGCGAAGGTCGAACCAGCGACCTCGAGCTTGACCAGAAGGACATTTGCCAGGGCCGACGCAAATCCCAGCGCAAGCAGAGACACGACCTCGACCTTCAACTGTGCCTCGTCCCTGCGCCGGCGTCGCGACATGATCCACGCCCATACAGGCAAGAAGGCGTAGAAGGCGACCTCGGTGGCCAGCGTCCAGGACTGTTGGATGGGTCCACCAATGACCTGTGTGGAGTCATAGATGTGCAACAGGAAGTAATGGGCGACGACGGTGTGGGGCTCGTTGAATCCAGGCGCCCGCAGAACGAACGCGACGATCGTCAGCGCCAACCAGTAGGCGGGAAAGATGCGGAGTATCCGACGTCTGGCGAAAGTCCCGACATCTCGGGGATCCCGACCGGCGAAACGCGCGGCAACCATGGGCCGATAGAGGAGGAACCCGGACAGCACGAAGAAGATGGAAACACCCACTTCCATGCGGGCCATGTACTGACCGATCCACTCGTGTCTCATGATGTAGCCGGTCAGAAGGCCCAAGTGGGTTATGAACACACCCACCGCAGCGACAGCCCTACAGCCGTCCAGCGCAGGAAACCTGATCGGCACGTTGGCGGGTGTCACCATCGACCCGGCTGGGTCGGTCGACCCGGCTGGAGTGGACCCGACGACGGCGAAACTCTCCGGCTCGCCCTCTGCGAAGGTGAGTCGCTTCTCGTCGCCGTCCATGCGGCTGATCGTAGGCGCGCACTAGCCTCACGCCGTTGACCACGGAAGAGATGGGAAATCCCGGCGATGGTTCCACAGGATGACTGAGTTGGAAGCGGCTGAACGCAGACGTTTCCTGTCCTGGCTCGGCGCAATCCTGGCGCTCGGACTCGCTGTCCGACTCGGTTTCGTCTTCATCCGACAGGCGTCGGTGGACCTGACCGGCGGAGACGCCTACTGGTACCACTTCCAGGCCCGACTCGTCGCCGACGGCAGGGGATTCTTACATCCCTTCGAGTACTTCAAGGACGGAATCGTGGCGCCCGGAGCCGACCACCCACCGGGTTTCGTGCTGATTCTGGCGTTCCTGGATCTGCTGGGAATCAGCAGCCCGCAGGGGCAGCGAATCGTCATGTGTTTCGTAGGTACGGTCTCGATCGCAGTCATCGCAATGATTGGACGGCGCCTGGTCTCTGCCAGAGTGGGACTGATCGCAGCGGCACTTGCAGCTGTGTATCCCAATATCTGGATCAACGACGGCATGTTGATGGTTGAAACGGTGTTCATCCTCGCCAGTGCCGTCGTCCTCCTCGGCTGTTACCGATACCTGGACAACCCGAACCGCTGGGATCTGGTACTCATCGCTGCTGCTCTGACGGTCGGGGCCATGACCCGTCCAGAAGCGATGGCGCTCTTCGGCATTCTCGTCCTTCCGTTGGTCCTCGCACGGCGGGTGTTGTCATGGAAGGAACGCCTCGTCCACCTGAGCATCGCGGCGCTGATTCCCGTGGTGGCGTTTGCACCGTGGGTCATCTACAACCTGAGCCGCTTCGACACCCCGGTGTGGCTGAGTACCGGCGCCGGTCAGACTCTCGCCGTTGGCAACTGCGATCTGACTTTCAGCGGCCACAACCTGGGGTTCTATGACACCAATTGCATACAGAGCCCCCAGATCACGGAACCGACCAGTACCGACAGGTCAGTCCGCGACGCCGAGTACCGCCGTATCGCCTCGGAGTACATCGCTGAACATCGCGGCGAACTCCCCAAGGTGATCGCGGCACGGATCGGGCGGGAATGGCATCTATTCCGACCTGGCCAGAGCCTTGCCCTGGACGGCTGGGTCGAGGGTCGTTCAGGCGGACCCCCGGGGACCGGCTTCCAGACCGTGCGTGAAGCTCTCTGGTCCTATTACGTGCTCATGCCCCTCGGCCTGATCGGACTGGTTCTCCTACGCCGTCGGGGGAAGAAGATTTATCCCTTGTTGGCGCAGCCGCTGTTGGTGACTCTCGTCGCTGCCTCCACCTTCGGGATCACCCGTTACAGGGCGGGAGCCGAAGTTGCCCTGGTGGTGGCAGCCGCAGTCACGATCTCTGTGATCGTCGACCGTGTCTTTCCGTCCGCCGATCCGCTGCCGAATGAGGCCGCATCCGAAGCACCCGGGTCAGATGAGAGTCTGAACCCAGATCCGGTGACCACCGGGTCGACGCTCGATCTTTAGTCCGCCCTATAGGAGTACCGTCACGTGGCAGCTGAGCAGATAACCCAACAGGACATGGTCCACCGTCTACCCAAGGCGCAACTCGTCGATCGCGTCGACTTCCTGGTCGAGGCCGTCCGGGATCGCCGCGCCGCTCACGTCGGCTTCGTCGACAGTGGCTGCTGGGAATACCACGATCGTTTCGACTCATGGCTACACGCGCACCTCGATGAAGCCGCCCGTGAGCTGGTCGGCCTGGACCTCGACTCCGCCGGTGTGGAGCGAGCCACCGAAATGGGTTTCGAGGCCTATGCCGTTGACTGCTCGGATGACGAGGCGGTCGCTGCTCTCGGCATCAAGCCGGCAGAGGTCATCATCGCCGGAGAGATCATTGAACATCTCGATGACAGCGGCTCGTTCCTCGACGGACTTCACGCCCTGGTGGAACCGGGTGGAACACTGGTTGTGACGACACCCAATTCAAGTGGACTCCTCAACGCCGGGGCAGCGGCCCTTGCCGGATATGAGGTCAACCACCCGGACCACGTGACCCTGTATTCGTGCTTCACGCTCACGAACCTCCTGGAGCGTCACGGGTGGAAGGTCGAATCGGTGGCGACCTATGTACCGGTACTCAAGGAGTTCTCGGCGCTGAAGGGGCGGATGAAGATCCTGGGAGCCGGAGCCAACGCCGTCCTCGGACTCGAGCGCCTATTGGCAAAACTCGGACGGCCATACGCCGCCGACGGACTGATTGTCGTCGCCCGCCGATCGGGCCAATAGAAGTCGGGTCAGTTCGGATCGGTCTTGTCGGTCGGCTTCTTGAGCCCTTCCAATTCGGCGCGCAATAGGGCGACCTCTTCGGCGAGAGCCCTGATGCGGTCGTCGGAGCGCGAGAACTCCCACGAAAAGTGCACGACGATCACGAACAGAAATCCGACTGCCATGATCAGGAAGGTCGCCGGCGGGTAGTAGACGCCCGCTGCGTTGGAAAGCCGCTCCAGTAGCCCGGGAAACACCGCGACAGTCGCCAGTACCACTGCCACGAATATCCACAGCAACGAGTACTTGGTACGTAGCTTCTCGCGCCGCACCAGCCTGATGACCCACGCAATCGCCAGGAGGGTCACCACAATCACAAAGACGTGTGCCCGGCCGCTCAGGGCGCCACCGGATACCGGTACCTCGGAGTCGGTCACGACGTTCACCACGAGTTTTTCGAGGGGCATCACTTCACATCTCCTCCGGGGCTCCTGGGCAACGCGGGGCGCCGCTGGACTCTGGTGAGCATCGTGAACACAACTCTCACGTAGTGGTACAGCAACTTGATCCGTACCGCCGACGGTGTCCCACCCGCACGCTGATGCATCTGGACCGGAACCTCGGCTATTCGGAAACCGGCGTAGTTGGCGGCCAGCAACGCTTCGACCGACTCCATGTACTCCGAGGGGTAACTCTGGGCGAAGAACTGCAGAACCGGGCGCCCAAAAGCCCTGAACCCGGAACTGGTGTCCGAGAACGAACGCCCCGAGAGCAGACGCATGGCCAACTGGAGGACCTTCATTGCGCTACGGCGGGTCCGCCCAACTTCATAGGACGTGGCCGACGCGAAGCGGCTACCGATGACGAAATCGGCCTGGTCAAGTGCATCCAGGAGCCTGGTGATCATCTCCGGGTCATGCTGGCCGTCTGCGTCAAGTTGAACACCGGCGTCGTAGTCATGGGCCACGGCGTAGCGGAAACCGGTTCGGAGCGCTCCTCCGATACCCAGATTGAAGGGCAGTTGCAGCACAACCGCTCCATTTGCGCGGGCCACCGCCGCCGTGTCATCGGTGGACCCGTCGTCGATGACCACGACGTCAAATTCCGGAAGTACGTTGCGGAGTCCCTGAAGTACGTCGGGCAGAGTCGCCGATTCGTTCAGGGCCGGGATGATGATCAGGACTCTGATCGGAGTTCTCTTTCGCTCGGCCGTGCCCTCACCTTGGCACATCGCGACAGCATGGAATGGGACCGGGGTCCGGGAGTTCCGCCCGGGCGATCTGGAGGTGAAATCGAGAGTTGCCGTCTGGGCACTTGAGCGGTGATCACTGCGTCTAGGGTCATCGCCGTGTTCATCAGGATTCCCCGCATTTCCGGTACATGACCGAAAGTCGCCCGCACGTGCCCGAGCGTGCCCGAGATCTGGTTGCCATTGCGGCTATAGCGGTAATGATCGGCTTGGCCGTACCGGGCCTGCTCCGATACCAGGGTCCCCCGATGGAGGAGGGGTTCATGCTCGCGTTCCCCGAGCAGATCCTCAAGGGAAACCTGCCACACAAGGACTTCCTCCACCTGTACGGCCCCGGATCATTGTGGCTACTTGCGGGCGTTTACAAGGTCCTGGGTGTTTCGCTGACGGTGGAACGTCTTGTCGGCCTTATCCAACACGCAGCCGTCGCCTACGGCATGTTCGCACTTCTGCGCCCCTTCGGCAGGCGTGTCGCCACACCTGCGGCGATGGTGTCGGTGCTGATCCTGATCGGACCGCTGGGGCTGTCCGCGATGGCGTGGAACGGCGCCCTCGCCTTTGCAATCTGCGGCTTGGCTCTCGGCGCAGCAGCGGTCCACGCAACCGGTACCCGGGCGCGGAATCTGGCCATCGGCGCAGGGATCCTCGCTGGGCTGTCCCTGTTGTTCCGACCTGACCTGATCATCGCGGTGGGTCTCGGATTCGGCGCCGTCTGGTTCCGCCTTCCCAGAGGGCGCCGATGGTCACTGCTCTGGGGCCTAATCGGTTCGCTGAGCCTCTACATCCCCCATGTGCTGTTGTCAGGCATAGGCAACTCGTTCCGCGGAATGTTCCTTGATCCCGTATTCAAGCTCCGTGGCGGTCGTTCACTTCCGGTACCACCCTCGTGGAACGAAGTTGACGGATTTCTCCAACGGGCAGGCGGCCTTCGGACGACGGGCTGGCCGCTTCCGATGCTCGCAATCCCACACCAGATCAACCTGTGGTTCTGGATGGTTCCCATTTCGATCGCCGTGGTCGTGATCGGGGCGTGGCGACTTCGTCGACGCAGTCCCGGGTCGCGCCGGACCTCGGCCCTGTGGCCTGCGGCGCTGTTCTGCTTGGCCCTCATCACCCAGGCCGTCCAGCGACCCGATACCGCTCATCTGGCGTGGGTGACAGGAGTCTCGTTCCCACTGCTTATCCCGGCAATGCTCGTCCTGGCTGAGGAGCGGCTACCAAAGAGGTCGGACCTGCAGCGCCTCGCCATGTCGTTGGGGGTGGTAGTGGTCGTCCTGGTTGGCGTCATTCCGTTCTATCCCGTGCGAACCTACCTGGATCTGGTGGGACAAAGTTTCGGGTTCAACAGATTCGGATACGTGATTGAACGCGACGGCCGGAAGTTCTACTTCGGCGACTCCGACGGTGCCCGCGCCGCCCAGCAGGTGACCGACCGGCTGGGCGAACTGATGAAGCCGGGACAAAGCCTGATAGTGGGCCCAACCGATCTTTCGCGGACCAACTACAGCGATTCGTTCTTCTATTACCTATTCCCCGATCTGGACGCGGGTACCAGATACATAGAAATGGACCCGGGCATTGCTGATGCACCCGATTCGGGCCTGTCAGGGGAACTGAGACACAACGACTGGCTGATTCTCTCCGACGCCTGGTCCGGGTGGACCGAGCCGAACGACAGCGCCCATGCGCGTTCGACCGAGCCCAACGAAGTAGTCAGAGCGCATTACTGCATGGTCGAGGACGCAGGCATGTTCAAACTTCTCGAGCGGTGCCGGTGAACAAGGTCCCCAAGCGCTGGAACGACCCGCTGGCGGTCGGTCTGGTTGCCGCGGTCCTCAGGCTCGTCTGGGTCGGATTCATGTCCCGGTCACCGGCTGGCCTGTCCGACCCGGCTATCTACCAGGCTGCGGCCAACAGCATCTCGAAGGGGCTCGGCTATCGGAGCATCACCGGCACGGTCACCGCCTACTACCCACCCGGTTATCCGTACTTTCTGGGGGCGGTCCAGTGGGTCGTGAACCTTGTCGGCCTGGACTCGCACTTCGTCTTGGTCGTCGGGGTAATCCAGGCACTCCTGGGAGCTACCACCGCCGCGCTGGTGGTCGTCATCGCACGCAGGATGGCCACCTCCAATCGCCACGAAAGGCTCGTAGGCGTGACAGCCGGGCTACTGGTCGCGTTCTGGCCGAACCTGATCGCACACAGTTCGGTTCTGCTGTCAGAGACGCTTTTCATATCGGTCTTCACCCTGGTGGCAACGCTCCTGGTGAAAGCGATCCTCGGGGATTCGAATCCCCGGACGCTGCTGTGCTGGGCGGCCCTGCTCATGGGCGTCGCCACCCTCATTCGACCGCAATCCGCCCTATTGCTGATTCCGGCGGCGACTGTGGGCATGCTGATCGCCCGCGTCGACGTTAGACGGGTCGCAACACACGTCGGTGCGCTCTGCATCGGTGTGGTCCTGGTCGTGATGCCGTGGTCGATCAGGAGCTCATTGGCCCTCGACGGCCTCGTGATTCTGTCGACGAACTCCGGGGACAATCTATGCATCGGCTTCAACCCCGACGCACACGGGGGTTTCGGAATGGAACCGGCCTGCCAGACCGGGACTTCCTACACCGACGGGCCCGTCCAGGAACGCGAGCGCAATTCTGAACTCCGCAGCGAAGCCGTATCCTGGGCTCTGGAGAACCCTCAATCTCTGCCCGGCCTGGGACTATCGAAGATGAGGCTGACCTTCGACGGCGACCACGATGCGATCAGGGCGCTCGAGTCCTACGGACAGGATCCGTTTCTGGGGGACGGGACCCGGACTGCGCTCAATCGTCTGGCCGACGGCTACTACTTCATTGTGCTCGCCCTGGCCGTGGCAGGCCTGGCGATAACGCTGGTCATGGGTGGCAGGCAACCTCATTCCGGTCAGTCAGGTGCTGTTCGCATGACCCTTGTTCTGGTCATCTTCCTCGGGGCGCTGGTACCCGTACTCAGTTTCGGTGACCAGCGGTTCAAGGTCCCGATCGAACCATTTCTCGGGTTATTCGCCGCGGTCGCAGCCGGCGAACTGTGGCTTCTGGCGCGGGGCCGTCGAAACGTCGCGGCGGGTGCCGATTCTGTCTATGGCGTCGGGTCCGGAGACGACGCCCCGGTTCCCTGAATCTCATGGGTGACCGGTACAGTCTTTCGGTGCGCGCAGTGCTGGTG
>JBATWQ010000030.1:0-2600 GCA_049672765.1 Microthrixaceae bacterium
CCTCGACCCCGTGCATTTCGTACTGGGTGACCACCGGCGCGTCCTCGGGGTCGCCGCCCGCCTCGGGCTTGCGCTGGATCGGCAGGTAATCGGTGAGAGGGTCCTTGGTGATCACCACAGCCGCGGCGTGGATACCGTCGCCCCGGCGCAGTCCCTCGAGCCCGCGCGCAACCTCAATCACCTCGCGGGCATCGGGGTCATCGTTGTACATCTGGCGGATGTCGGAGGCCATCTTGTAGCCGTCGAGGTACTTGGGATGCTCCTCGAGGCAGGCGTACAGAGGCGTGTCTCGGCCCATGACCAACGGGGGCATCGCCTTGGCCACCTTGTCCCCCACCGAATATGGCTTGCCCAGGACACGCGCGGCGTCGCGCACCGCAGCACGGGCCTTGATGGTGGAGAAGGTGACGATCTGCGCGACCCGGTCACGCCCGTATCGCTCGGCGGCGTAACGGATCATCTCGTCGCGGTAACGGGAGTCGAAGTCCATGTCGATATCGGGCATCGACACACGGCTCGGATTGAGGAACCGCTCAAAGAGGAGGTCGTACTTGATCGGGTCGAGATCGGTGATCCGCAGGCAATACGCCACCGCGCAACCGGCCGCTGAGCCACGCCCCGGACCGACTCGGATGTTCGCCTCCCGGGCGTGACGGATCAGGTCCCAGGTGATGATGAAGTAGGACGAGAACCCCATGTCGCCGATGACCTTGAGCTCGTAGTTGAGCCGGTCGACCGCAGCTTCAGGAATTTCGTCGCCCCAACGCGCCTTAGCCCCGGTGAAGGTCAGGTGACGCAAGTACTCGGCGTCGTCCGTGAAGCCTTCGGGTAGCGGGAAATTCGGAAGGAGCGGCTTGCCGAACTCGATTTCCAATTCGCAGCGCTCGGCAATCCACAGCGAGTTGTCGCACGCCGTCTCGACCTCGCGGAAGAGGTGGCGCATTTCGGCGGCGGTCTTCAGATAGTGCTGGTCGCCGTGGAACTTGAAGCGACCCGGGTCGCTCATCTGGGACTTCGTGTTCACGCACAGCAGGGCGTCGTGGGCCATGGCGTCGTGCTGGTGCACATAGTGGCTGTCATTTGTCGCCAGGAGCGGCAGGTTCAGTCGCTTGGCCAGGCGTAGCAGTTCCGGATTGGTCCGTATCTGCTCAGGGATTCCGTGGTCCTGAAGCTCGACGAACAGATGGTCCCGACCGAAGATGTCGAGCAGCCGACCGGCTCGCTCACAGGCCGCATCGAAGCCCTGGTTCATCATCGCCTGGAGGACGTGCCCACCGAGGCAGCCGGTGGTGACGATGAGGCCCTCGGAGTGCTCCTCCAGGATTTCCCAGTCGACCTTCGGCTTACGGTAGTAGCCCTCCATGAACGCCCGCGAGGACAACTGGATGAGGTTTCGGTACCCGGTCTGGTTCTCCACCAGGGTCGTCAGGTGGTAGTAGGCCTTTTTGCCGCCCTCGGTCTCGCCACCCGAGTCGTCCATCTTTGAGCTGCGCAGCTTGAGTCGCTCGTCGCGGCGCTCATAGGCCATGTACAGCTCGCTGCCGATGATCGGCTTGACGCCTGCGTCGTTGCACTTCTGGTAGAAGTCGAGGACCCCGTACATGTTGCCGTGGTCGGTGATACCCATGGCCGGCTGTCCGTCCTTGACCGCCGATCCAACGACCTCGTCGATGCGGGCTGCCCCGTCGAGCATCGAGTATTCGGTGTGCTGGTGCAGATGGACGAAGGAATCCGCCATTCTTGCCTTTCGTGACTATGTGCGGCGCGAGGATCGCAGATCGAGAGAGGTTCTTCGGGGATGCGGCTCTGGAGTCGGGGACCGCATCCAGAGCGTCATTTTCAGATGTAGCCCGGGCCGGGCAGCTGGGGTCCGCCGGAGCGTTCAGACAGCTCTGCGCGCAGGCCTTCGAGCTGTTGGCGGGCGGCCATCTGCTGGGCGACCATCATCGCCTGGATTCCGTGGAACAGACCCTCCAGCCAACCGACTAGCTGAGCCTGGGCCAGACGTAGTTCGGCCTCGGTCGGAAGCGTGTTTCCATCGAAATCGAACGCCAGGGCGTCGAGTTCCTCTCCCAGGTCGGGCGACAGAGCAGACTTCAACTCCGTGACGGAGCTGTTGTAGATCTCGCTCAACTGCCCACGAGCGGCTGCGTCCACCGGAGTGTTCCGCACTTCCTCGAGAAGCTGTTTGAGCATTGCTCCGATTCGGATGATCTTGGCCGGCGAGAGAACATCGGCTGCGGCCTCGCCGTCGGTCATTGCTCCCTGGGAATCCGAAGGATCGGCGGCTCCCCCTCCCAACCGGCTGCCTCCGTTGGCCGAAGCGCCATCTGCTCCGGGGTTCTGCGCCCCGACGCCGGGGCTGATCACCTCTGGAAACACTCCCCTATGGGGATCCTGGGCTGACGGGGTCTCATTCGAATCGGCCATGGCACCGATCCTACCCAGCCACCCGGGCCGCGTTCCGACCGCGAGTTCGGTCCTGGCGAATACAACCGCTGCCAGACCATCGATCCGAACAGATCGCGAGGTCTCGGAGCCCGGCGAACCTCTCAGGGCTTCCCTAGTTGCCTCGATCTTTGTTCGGCTAGGTGGTCGCC
>JBATWQ010000031.1:0-13513 GCA_049672765.1 Microthrixaceae bacterium
CACGTCGGATGTCGACGTGCGCTAGCGAATGGTTACGTCCGGTGTGGTGCGACGGAACATGGCGAGCATTCTACCAGCCAGTCTGATCCAGTGGGATATCCATTGGAAACGGCTCCCCGGTGTGCTCGCTGCGAGGGAGGTCCTCGGCGACTGCGCCGGCCGCGTAACGTATGGGCATGGCGCAAACACACGAGCTCTCAAAGGCAGCACACGACAGGCTCGTGGAAGAACTTGAAAACCTCCGCACCCATGGACGGATCGAGTTGGCCGACAAGATCGAGCGGGCGCGCGAGCACGGCGACCTGAAGGAGAACGCCGAGTACCACGCCGCCAAGGAGGAGAAGGCGAAGATGGAGGGGCGCATCGCCCAGCTCTTCTCTATCCTCGAGAACTGCGAAATCGTGGACGCCGCCGGTTCGGACAAGGTCATGGCCGGCTCGATCGTCTCGATCAAGTACGACGGCGATGATGACGACGAAGCCGAGAAGTACCTGATCGGTTCCATCGAGGAACGCCGCGAGGACCTGAATGTGATCTCACCCAACTCACCTCTGGGCGAGCAGCTGATCGGGGCCAAGGTCGGCGACACGGTTTCCTACGAAGCTCCGGGTGGGGTCCTGCAGGTCATCGTGATGGAAATCGACTGACGTCCGACCGCGCTCCGGACCGCACCTGGACTTTTCAGACAAGGCCGAGCAGCCGGTCGACCCTTTCATCGGTTCTTCCCAAGTAAGTGACCAGGACGCCGACGACTCTCTCGACATCAAGAGTTCCAGCTGCGACCATCTCTTCGATGTCCGCCCAGTCCTTGGTCCGGTTGAAAAACGCCTTGAACACCGCCAGGTCGGTGCAGGACAGAAATGGGATTTCGCGACCCATGAACAATTCCCGTCGGGAGCGGCTGGCCACATCGTCGTGAAACCCGGTAGTGCTGAGGAATAGGTCCACGGGCGTCGTGTCCCACCACAGGCGGACCTGGCCATCTCGTCGGGTGATTTCCAGATCGTGAGCGGTCCACACGATTCCGGCTGGAAGCGACTCGAAGACGGTTTCCGCCGAGCCCGGTCTGACAAAAGCGTTCAGATCTATGTCGATCGTGCCCCGAGCCCGCTGTGTGCACCAGGCCAACGCCAGTGCTCCTCCGAACGCATGGGAAATCCCTTTGGAGTCGAGGGCCTCGTGGATCGCCACGATCTTCTCAGGCAGTCCCAATTTCACCTACTTCGAACGAGCGACGTCTGTCGGAAGACCGGTGCTTCAAGCGTTGGAGAATGCCGAGCAGGAAACAGCGATGCGAGTTCGAGAACATCCATCAGTTCCTTGCCCCGTGCTGCCCTCCAGTCCAGGGCCGTGTCCATGCGGGGTGCATCAATCGAACCATGATTCAGTGGTCCGACGACTCTGGGTTCCAGCGTGCCTTGGAGGTTGAAGCCAGCTGCGGTGACGATGCGATCCATCGTCGCAACCGACGGCACAGTTCGCCCTGCCTCGTATGCGGACAACGTCGCATGCGAGGTTTCCGCACGCCGCGCAAGTTTCCGCAGCGATAGTCCTGACTTCTTCCGAGCCAGTCTCAATACCGTTGCCGCTTCCATTGACATATGGTATCTGATTCGATACCAGCATGCACCTAATCAGCAGGCAGGTCGAGCCCATCGACATCCGCAGCTTCCAGGTTCCAACCTCGGTGGCGCGGCAGTTGGCGGATGGGACAAGCTGAAATTCATGGATCCTCTCGACCACGACTCAACCACCGAGGACGTACTCGAGGGGAAGGATCTAAGCGGACTGAACGTCGTCATTACCGGCGCCTCGGCGGGACTCGGACTCGAGACAGCACGTTCGGCAGCGACTCACGGAGCCAAGGTATTCGGGGTGGTTCGCGACCTGGAAAAGGCTCGAACGAACCTCGACAAGGTCGGCGCCAACGGCGTCATTCTCTACGAGGCCGACCTGGCGTCGCTCGAGTCAGTCAGAGCGTTCACCGACAAGTTCTCGGCCGACGGGCACCAACGCATCGACGTGATCATCGCGAATGCAGGGATCATGGCCTGCCCACCCGGGAAGACCTCAGATGGATTCGAGTTGCAGTTCGGCACGAACCACCTGGGACATTTCCTACTCGTCAACCGACTGGTGCCGAAGATGCTCGACGGCAACCCGGGACGGATCGTTCTCCTGTCGTCGTCCGGGCACCGGTTCAGCGATGTGAGCCTCGACGATCCTGGTTTTGAACACAGCGATTACGACGCGTGGGTCGCCTACGGCCGTGCCAAGACGGCGGACGTGCTCTTCGCCGTCCAACTGGACCGCCTCTTGGCCAGCCGCGGAATTAGGGCCACGGCGGTACATCCTGGAGGCATCGTCACCGACCTGGGCCGCCACCTCACCGACGAGACGCTGAACGCATTGGTCGAAGCGCGCGCAACCTCGGAGATCAAGTGGAAATCCGTCCCACAGGGAGCGGCGACCTCGGTCTGGGCCGGCTTTGTCGCCGACGCGGACGATGTGGGTGGCCGGTACTGCGAGGACTGCGCCGTCGCTCCCGAGATCGAAGATCCGGCGGTGATGCCGGGAGTTATGCGCTACGCCGTCAACCCCAGTACCGCAACTGCCCTTTGGAGCCTGTCCGAGAAGATGGTCGGAGAGACCTTCGAGTGGTGACGGGCCAAATGGTCACCGGCGCAGATCTGCGTTTGAAATGACCGACCGACAGGCCAACTTTTGAACTGACGGAAAGGTGGAGCTGCGTTGGAACGGATCGCCGGACGTCAGCCTCGGATCTGGCCGTCTCCTCTGACGATGTACTTGGCTGTCGTCAACTGCTGTAGGCCCATGGGGCCCCGGGCATGGAGCTTCTGGGTGGAGATTCCGATCTCGGCCCCGAAACCGAATTCCTCGCCATCGACGAAGCGGGTCGACGCGTTCTGGAGCACAGCGGCGGCGTCGACCTCGGCCAGGAACCTTTCCGCGGCCTTGTAGTCGTCGGTGATGATCGACTCGGAATGCCCCGTGCTCGTCTCGTTCACATGGGCGATCGCCTCGTCGAGCGAGTCGACGACCTTGATGGACATCTTCATGTCGAGGAACTCAGCTCCGAAGTCCTGGTCGGTTGCGACACCGGCCCGCGGAATCGCAGCCCGCGCCCGTTCGTCACCGACCAGTTCGACGTCGGATAGCGATTTGTCGACCCGGTGGAGGAACTCATCGGCAATTGCCGAGTGGACCACCAGGGACTCGGCGGCGTTGCAGACCGACGGACGCTGGGTCTTGGCATTCGTGAGAATGGTCTCGGCCATGTCCAGGTCGGCATCGGCGTCGACGTAGACGTGACAGTTGCCGTCGCCATCGATCACATACGGCACCGTTGCGTTGTCGAGAATGGTCTTGATCAGCGATGACCCACCACGGGGTATCAAGCAGTCGACCAGTCCACGCTGTTGCATGAACTCGACCGCTGCCTCACGTGAAGTGTCGTCGACCAGCACGATCGAATCCTCGGGCAGACCTGCGGAGGCAACCGCTTCGCGCAGCACCTCGGCAATCGCCAGGTTCGAGTTGATGGCAGTCGACGATCCCCTCAGGAACGCTGCGTTTCCGGACTTCAGACACAATCCGGCGGCGTCCGAGGTGACATTCGGTCGGCTCTCGTAGATGATCGCAACCACTCCGAGAGGGACCCGAACCCGACTGATCTTCAGACCGTTGGGCCTTACCCAACCGTCGAGGACCTCCCCGACCGGGTCGGCCAGTCCCGCAACCTGGCGCAGCCCGTCGGCCATGCCGGTGATGCGTCCCGCATCGAGTCGCAGCCGGTCGACGAGCCCGGGGGCCGTTCCAGCGGCCTCGGCGGTCGCGACGTCAACCGAGTTGGCCTTCAAAATGTCGTCGGAGCGCTCCTCAAGAAGGTCCGCGGCCCTGAGTAGGGCGTCGTTCTTCTGGGTGGTCGAAGCGGTGGCCAGAACCCGGGAAGCGGCCTTCGCTCGTCTGGCTAGGTCAGGAATGGCTTGAACGGTCACGAGCACAGGCTACAGCCGGCGATACCCTTGTATCGGTGTCCAACAACGTGCTCGGCGCAGTGGTGGCGAGTTTCATCACAGACATCACAGATGCGCTGGATTCGGCGACGACAGGTCTTTCCGACGTCGACAGGGAACATTTCCGTTCGGACGTGACGGTCGAGGCGTTCAACCTGACGGTCGCGATGATGGATTCCGACGATCGCCATACCGTGGACGAACTCGAAGCTCTGATCGACGCATTCGGCGAGTTGCTACCCGACACCCAGTTGTTGATGGCCACGCCTCAGACGCTGCAGAACAGTTCGATTGTCGTCGGGACAAAAAGTTGGATGGAGTCCGACTCGGAACTCTTCACCCTGCTCGTCGAGGCCGATGGCCGCTCGGGCTCCGATCTGGCACAGCGCTACTACGACCGGGCCACGGACCTTGCCCACGTGGTCGCCTCGCTCGACATCGTGACCTCGCAGGCGGAACTGGCGGCAATCTCCGGGCTACGTGCCCGGCTACTGGCAGGCATCGCGCGCGCCAAGGACCGCTTCAGAGGGCAGTTCGATTCACGACCCGACGTCGCCGCAACTCCGCGGGCGGGGTCCGACACCGAGCTCAGGACTGACGCGGAACCCAAGGCTGAGGCGGATTCCGAGTCTGAGTCTGAGTCTGAGTTTGGGGCGGCGGCAGCTCCGGCCACCGCATCGGGTCCTGAGGACTCCCGGTCCCTGGAGGATCTTCTCGCAGAGCTCGACGCTCTGATCGGACTCGATGACGTCAAGACCAGGGTCCGTATGGTCACGGACTACCTCTACATCCAGCGCCTACGGGCTGAGCGTGGCCTTCCCACGATGGACACGAGCCATCACCTGGTCTTCACCGGGAATCCGGGCACGGGCAAAACGACGGTCGCCAGACTTCTGGCCCAGATCTATCGAATTCTGGGAGTCGTCGAGCGCGGACAACTGATCGAGACCGACCGGTCCGGTCTGGTCGCCGGCTTCGTCGGTCAAACCGCTCCCCTGGTCTCAAGTCGGTTCGACGAGGCTGAAGGTGGAATCCTGTTCATCGATGAGGCCTACACCCTGGCTCGGGGCAACGAGAACGACTTCGGTCGGGAAGCGATCGACCAGATCGTCAAGCTCATGGAAGACCGTCGGGACCGCATCGTGTTGATAGTCGCTGGCTATCCGACCGAAATGGAACACTTCATTTCGGCCAACCCCGGCCTCCGCTCCAGGTTCCCCACGACCATCGAATTTCCGGACTATACGACCGACGAGCTCATGCAGATCGTGGAATCGATCGGATCGAAGGCCTGCTACACCCTCACCGACGAAGCCCGGCTCAGGTTTGCCGAGGTTCTCGACCGGATGCCCCGTACCAAGGGTTTCGGAAACGCCCGGGCGGCCCGAAATCTGTTCGAGGCCACCGTGGCACACCAGGCCTCGCGGCTCGTCAGACTCGGAGATCATGACGACGACGCTGCCCTGACAACCTTGGAGGTCGAGGACGTTGTCCAAGTGAGTGAACTGGACCCGGACGATCCTCTCCTCGACGTCAGGTCGGGTTCATGAAGCGGGCGCTCGCGTTTGGCGTGGCCATAGCCATGGTCATCGCCTCTTTTGCCATTCGACATGTCCTGGACGGAGATTCAGCAGGTCCGCTATCAGGTTCCGACGGCGCGTTTCGACTGACCTGTGCGACTGAACTGCGTGATGTGTGCAACGAAGCCTTCGGCAACGACGACGGCATCATCGTCAAGTTCGAGAACCCCGGTCGAACGGCCGATTCGCTGGTCGACGTGGAGGCCAACGATGACCCTGGATTCGACGGCTGGCTGACACCGGGCCCCTGGAGCGACGTCCTTGCCGACAACCGCAGGTTCGGCGGAGTCAAGGGAGATCTCTTGGGCGGCGACTCCGACGTGCTCGCGCGCTCACCCGTGGTCATCGCCATGCTGTCGAAAGCAACGAAGGATCTGGCTTCCAACGTCTGCGGACAAGACATCTCGTGGACCTGCCTGGTCGACCAGGTGCGGGGTGGGACCGTTCGCCTCGGCGTGCCCAACCCGGGTCGCGGGGACGGGATTGCCGTGGCCGCCTCAGCGGTGGGTTCACTGTTCGGAACAACCGACTATTCGGCGTCAGACCTCGAACAGGGCAACTTCTCGAGCTACTTCGAAGATCTGACCAAGTTGAGCAGGGCTACCAAGTTGGGAGGCCGGACGGTTCTGCAGACCGCCCTGATCAAGCGGGGATCGTTCTCAGTGGTCGGGACCCTCGAGGCCGAGATCGCGACGCTCCCGACCTCTTCGGGTGAACTCGCAGTCCTGTATCCCGAGCCCATCGTGACTGCGGATGTCCGGCTGAGCCCCCGCAAGGGTTTGGCGGCCCAGGACGCGCTGGATGAGCTCGATCCCGACCGACTCGCAAGGTCATTGGCGGCGAACGGCTGGAGGGTCAAGGGCCAGGTTCCGAGCAAGGGAGTGAACGGTGCGAAGGACCTGCCGGCGACGTCGAACCTGGCGTCGCCCGGAGTTCTCCAACTGATTCGGAACGAGTGGAGCGACTGACCCGTTGCCGGGCTTGGAGCCGACCTGGCCGGGCATGCAGCCGACTGGCCGGACTTGAGCCGACTTGGGCCCAGATTGTCCCCGGCTCGGGGCAGACTTGTGGGCCAATCGATCGAGGACCGGTCGATCAAGGATTGCGAGAATGAGATTCCATTATGAACCAGGATCCGATCGGCGCAGCCGTACCCGGGGTCGGGTGACGATGCCTTCAAAGTGTCAATCCCAGGACCGGGATTCCAGGCCGAGGTTGGCTGCGCGCCCGGGCCATGCCTTCTTGGCAATACTCCTCGCCACAGCCGTCGTCGCCTCGTGTGGTGGCGGGACGAATGGAGGCAGCGCCGATCCACGCCGGGACAACTGCGTCTCGGTTGATGCTGCAGTCAGCCCCGAGAAGATCGACCTGCTGACGGAACTGGCGTCGAACTTCAATGAATCCGATCGGGCCAGCATCAACGGGGAATGCATTTTCGTTGAGGTCCGAACCAAGTCTTCCGGTGTCGCAATGACCGCACTGGCAAATGGGTGGGACACGGCTGTGGACGGCCCCGAGCCTGATATCTGGTCGCCGGCATCCAGTTCCTGGGGAACGATCCTGAATCAGCAGCTCGCCGACAAGGGCGAGCCTTCGATGGCACCCGATGACCCGACCCCGTTCATGCTCACGCCACTGGTGATCGCAATGCCCCAGCCGATGGCCGAGGCGATGGGATATCCCGAGAAGCCGATCGGTTGGTCCGACATCCTGACGCTGTCCAAGTCGAAGACCGGTTGGGCGGACTATGGCCATCCCGAGTGGGGACCGTTCCGGCTAGGCAAGACCAATCCCAACTATTCGACCTCGGGCCTGTCCGCCCTCGTCGCCCAGACCTACGCCGCGACGGGGAAGACTGCAGGTCTTTCTGCCGAGGACCTCGCGAATCCCGCCGTCATTCAGTACGGAACCGATATCGAATCCTCGGTGGTCCACTACGGCGACATCACCATGACGTTCCTGAACAACTGGTACCGGGCGGACCGTCGGGGCACCGCCCTCACCTACGCGAGCGCGGTGGCAGTCGAAGAGAAATCGGTGATCGACTACAACCTCGGCAACCCCGACGGCGAACTCTCCCAGGGCGAAAAGCCCAAGAAGCCACGCATCCCGCTCGTTGCGATCTATCCAACCGAAGGCACGCTCTACTCCGACAATCCCTTCTTCATCCTTGACGCCCCCTGGGTCGATGCCGCAGGCAAGAGTGCCGCCGAGAAGTTCCAGGCGTTCGTTCAGGAGGCGTCCAACCAGAAGAAGGTGTTGGACTACGGCTTCCGGCCCGGCAACCCGGACGTGAAGGTCGGCTCCCCGGTGTCGACGTCCAACGGTGTCGACCCCAACCAGCCCCAGACCCTCCTGGAGGTTCCCAGTGGCAAGGTCATGGTCGGACTCCTCAACGCCTGGGCGAACCAGCGAAAGGGCGCACGGGTAATGCTCGTCCTCGACGTTTCCGGATCGATGGGCGATCCGGCTGATCCCGAGGACACGAACGGCCCGACAAAACTCGATCTGGCCAAGGAGGCGCTGATCGATGGCCTCGACGACTTCAAGGCCGATGACCTGGTCGGCCTGAGTACGTTCACGAGCGACGCCGACGGCAAGCCCGAGATCACCGAACTCAATGCTGTCGCACCGATCGGGACGTTCCGCGAAGAGCTCATCCGCAAGGTCAACTCCCTAATGCCGCTGCGGGGCACGCCGCTCTACGACGTGATCAGTGACTCCTATGGAGCGATGCTCGACAGCTATGACCCGACGCTCATCAACGCCGTCGTGGTACTCACCGACGGAATGAATGACGATGGCAACCCTGCCGATGACCGCCAACAGTTCAAGGAACTCATCTCGAAGGTGAAACTCAACAGCGAAGGCGAGAGTGCCAAACCGGTCCGCATCTTCACGATCGCGTATGGCACGGGATCCGACCCCAAGGAGCTGCGCCAAGTGGCCGAGGCGTCGAATGCCACTGCCTACGAGGCCGGCGACGCCACGACCATCAACAAGGTGTTCCAAGCAGTGGTGAGCAACTTCTGATCGGACGAGATTTGGGAGAAGATAGCTGCCACATGTCATCAGTCGCCGTAGTGATGTCTCCCGTCGTGAAATCGCCGGGCAGGCCGGGTGTGGGACAACGTCGAAGCACGGAGAGCGATGCCGTCATTTCGTGACCGCTTCCTGACTCCCGGGGTTGCCCGGGCGATCACGTCACCCTCGGCCATCGTGGCCGCTGGTGTCGGCGCGTCCGTGGGAATACTCGCCAGCTTGAATCCGATCGGAATCGTTGGCCTGGCCGTGGTGGCAGTCGCCGGGCGCGTCCTTGCAGCAGTTCCGCGATCACCGAAGCAAAGGAAGGTCGACGTCCGTGGTCTCGGCGAGCCATGGCGCGGTTTGTTGACCGAGGTGATTGATGCGGGGCAGAGATTCGACAGGGCACTTGGCGCGGTCGAACCGGGACCTCTGAAGGAACGACTCTCCCTCATCGGCGGGCGGCTTCGAACCGGAATCGACGAAGCGCGCCGAATCGCAAGCGCAGGTCAGCAGCTCAGCACTGGTCGAGCCCAGATCGACACCGATCGGATCAAGGCCGAGCTCTCAACCGCTACCAGCGGTGTCAGGACGCCTCGTTCCGAGCAGACGATCCACGCGATCGAGGCCCAGCTCTCATCGGCAGAACGTCTCGACGCGACGATCGCCGAGACCTACGACAAGCTTCGCCTCCTGGATGCCCGCATCGACGAGACCGTCACCCGGACGATCGAGCTTTCGGTCAGTCAATCTGATTCCGACGACCTCGGTGGCCTCGGCCCCGAAGTCGAGTCAATCGTCAACGACCTTGAGGCGCTTCGCCTGGCCGTCGAAGAAACCAACGCCCCACGAGCACCCAACCTGCAGGCGCCCCGCTACCAGGAGCCCCGCCCCCAGAGCAGCGACGGCTCACAGTGAGCAACCCGATGGATCTCGACACCGGTGACTCGCGGGATGACTCTGCGGAGTTCGCGGACTGGGTAGATGAAGCCGCAGCCGACGAACCCAGCGGAGCAGGCAGAAGCCTCATCGGCGCCAGCGCCGTGCCCGCTGTCGGCACGATGTTGTCCCGGGTCAGCGGCCTGGTACGTGTGGCTGCCCTGACCGGTGCGCTTGGACTGACGAGCCTGGCGGACGTCTACAACCTCGCCAACACGTCTCCGAACATCATCTATGAGCTTGTCATCGGCGGGGTGTTGTCATCCACGCTGGTCCCACTGTTCATCCAGGCGCACCACGACCAGATCCAGGGTGAGGGCGACAACTCCGAGTCGGTGATGGTCACCGTCGGATTCGTAGCCATAACCCTTCTGACCGTCGTAGCGGTCCTACTCGCACCGTGGATCAACCGACTGTTCGCCATCCCGTTGCACGGAGCCGAACTCGCCCATCAGCTGGATGTCGGAGATGACTTTCTGGTCCTGTTGTTTCCGCAGGTGTTCTTCTACGGGATCACCACGATGGCGACGGCGCTGCTGCACTCACGACGTCGCTTCGCGGCGCCGGCGTTCGCTCCGGTACTCACCAACATCGTCATTTCGGTGGCGGCGCTCGGTGTCTATCTGGTCTTGAAGCCGGAGCCCGGCAAAAGCGAGATGAGCACC
The DNA here is from genome assembly GCA_049672765.1 of Microthrixaceae bacterium. Classification (GTDB taxonomy): domain Bacteria; phylum Actinomycetota; class Acidimicrobiia; order Acidimicrobiales; family Microtrichaceae; genus JAGQSZ01. Next base: position 10,246 of record JBATWQ010000031.1, read on the forward strand.
GTCTACCTGCTGGGCATCGGCACGACAGCTGGGGTTGCCGCAATGGCGGTCGCCCTACTGCCCGCCATCCGGAGAGCAGATGTCCACCTCCGCTGGGATTTCAGGCCCAGGCATCCCGCGGTAAAGGCCGTCATGCGTCTTTCTGGATGGACGATCGGGTTCGCCGTCGCCAATCAGGTCGCCCTGTTGTTGGTCCTGGCATTTGCCCGCGGCGCCGGGGTCGGCGCCGTCTCCGCCTACCAGTACGCCTTCATCTTCTTCCAGCTTCCGTACGGGCTGATCGCCGTGTCGCTGATGACAGCCGTCCTTCCCGAGCTGTCCACCTTTGCCAGCGCCGGCGATGACGAAGGCTTCGCCGCGAAGTTCCGTGAAGGCCTCAGCCTGATGCTGACTTTCATGATCCCGGCGGCGGGTGCCTATCTGCTGTTCGGCCGAGCGGTAATCGCGTTGTTGTTGCAGAGGGGCGAGTTCGACGCGGCTGCGACCACCCAGACCCTGGCGATGCTCAACGGCTTCTCGATCGGACTTCCGGCCTTTGCGGTCTTCCTCTACTGCATACGAGCCTTCTACGCCCGCAGGAACACCCGTACGCCGTTCTACCTGAACCTCGTCGAGAACACGATGAACGTGATCCTGGTCTTCCCACTCGTAGCGCTGATCGGAGAATCGGGCCTCGCGGCCGCGTATTCCTCCGCCTACTGGATTGCGGCCATCGGCGCCTTGATCGTCCTGTCGAGGGTCGTGCCGGGTTTGATCGGGGCCGATGGTGCCGCAATGGCAGCCAAGGTTCTAACGGTCTCGGCAGCAGTCCTTGTGGCCCTGGGGATCACCTCGATCGGGCTCCCAGACTCGCTCGGCAACATCGCAACTCTGATAGTTGCGCTGATCGTGGCGGTAGGCGTCCTGGCTGCCTCGGTGGTCGTCGTGAAGCCGTACGGCTTCGAGCCCATCGTCGCCAGGGCAAATCAAGAACTTCGCCGGATGCCCGGACGCAAGCGCTAGCCGCGGCGGGTCCCAGCCCCGACCCGGGTTGCGAGCCGCCTGCACCTTTCGGTGGCCGAACGAGGTCGATGGCCAGCGGCTGAGCGTGACGTAGGCTCCTGCGCATGTTCAAGGCACTCAAAAAGTGGTGGAAATACCTCGGAGCCAAGCTGTCGAGCTCGTTCAACGACGCAGCCGATCCAAAGATCCAGCTTGAGCAGGCCATTACCGAAGCCCAGGACCAGCATCGTCGGCTGAAGGAACAGGCCGCGAACGTAATCGCCAACCAGAAGCAGAATGAGATGCAGCTGAGCCGTGCTCTCGATGAACTCGAGAAGCTCAACAAGAACGCCCAGCAGGCAGTGGTCATGGCCGATGAGGCCACCCGGTCCGGAGATTCTGCCAAGGCGGCCGATTACACAAGCGCGGCTGAGGCGTTCGCGACGCAGCTGATCGGAAAAGAGGCCGAGGTCGAGAACCTCAAGGCCGTTTCTCTCAGCTCAACCCAGGCGTCGGACCAGGCAAAGGCTGCGGTCCAACAGAACGCCCGGATGCTTCAGAAGAAGCTCTCGGAGAAGCAGCAACTTCTGTCGCAGCTTGATCAGGCCAAGATGCAGGAGCAGATGAACACTGCGCTGTCCTCGCTCACCGAGACCGTCGGACAGGACGTCCCGACGCTTGACGAGGTCCGCGAGAAGATCGAGAAGCGCTACGCCAAGGCGAAGGGAACCGCCGAGGTCCAAGGGCTCGCAGTGGAGTCCAAAATGATCGAGGTCGAACAGGCGTCAATCAACTTCGAGGCCCAGGCTCGTTTGTCCGAGATCCGCTCGAAACTGGGCATCAGCGATGCCACTGTCGCACCGTCCGAAGAAGCGCAGGAGGCGGGAACCACAGCAACCGCTGCAGGATCCGCGGCGCCGTCGGCCGACACGTCTGCACCTGATACCGAAGCAGGCGAGACAGCCGGGTCCTGAGCGGCGGTTTACCGGCCTCCCACCTGGGCCGGCCAAACAGCCACCCGCCGGGGCCGGCTGACCCCCGCCCGGTTCTGACCACCCGGTTCTGATCGTCTAGTACGACACTGGGGCCCCGGCCATCACGGCATGATCACCATGTCGTCGCGGTGGATGACTTCGCCCGACCCTTCGGTCAACTCATCAGAGCGGCGTCCCGCCATTGCCCTTACCCCTGAAGCGCCATAGTGGCTCAGCCCCTTGGCCAGGAGTCGACCCCTATTGTCGACGACCTCGACGGCATCATCGGCCGCGAAAGTGCCGTCAATATCGACGATTCCTGCAGCAAGCAACGAGCGGCCCCTCTCGGTGAGCGCCCGGGCTGCTCCGTCGTCCACGACAATGCGCCCCATGGCCGGCACTGCGAAGGCGATCCAGAGCTTGCGTGCGGACAGGCGCTGCGAACGAGCGAGGACCGTTGTCCCAATTCCGGGACGCCCGCCGATGGCGTCGGTGAGCACATCGGGTCGGCCAGCTGCGGCGATGACGACCCGGACTCCGGACCACGAAGCCATCTTCGCCGCGGCGAGCTTCGAAGCCATTCCCCCGCTCCCCCGGGCGCTTCCGGCGCCACCCGCGAGCGCTTCGAGATCGTTGTTCACCTCTTCGATTTCCTCGATGAGCGAGGCGTCCTCGGACAACCGCGGGTCGGCGTCCATGAGTCCGGGCATGTCCGTCAGAATTACCAGCAGATCGGCCCTGATTATGTGGGCCACCAGAGCAGCGATCCGGTCGTTGTCTCCAAAACGAATCTCGTCATCCGCGACCGTGTCGTTCTCGTTGACGATCGGCACCACACCCAGTTCCAGGAGACGATCCAGAGTTCCGCGTGCCTGCAAGTACTGGGTCCGCATCATGAAGTCACGCGGTGCCAACAGGACCTGACCGACTATCAGCCGGTGGGAGTCCATTGCCTCGTTCCAGCACTGCATCAGGCGGGCCTGGCCGACAGCGGAGATCGCCTGGAGCGTCTTGGAATCAGTGGGTCGGCGGTCCGTGTCGATACCCAGGACCGGCATGCCGGAAGCAACCGCACCCGATGAGACGATCACCACCTCGTGGCCATCGGCAACGGTGGTCGAGACCTGACGACTGATCCGCTTGATCGATCCGACGTCAATCGCGCCAGAGGCGTCGGTGAGACTCGAAGATCCGATCTTGATGACCACGCGCATTGTCAGTCCATATCCGGTCGGATCACGATGACTTCGGTCGCGTCGGCTTACATTTCACCCGCTCCGACCTGATCACCAACGGCGTCCTCGTCATCCTCA
>JBATWQ010000032.1:0-23354 GCA_049672765.1 Microthrixaceae bacterium
CTCAATGTCTGCCATAGGAGGGCAACCCCATTGCGGCGTAACTATTTCAATCGGGTGCTTAGCCCCCCACCAGCGGTCCCTGCGGCCTCCCCACCAGCCGCGCCTGCGGACCCCTCATCTTCGGCCCCCACCAGCGGTCATGCCAGCCGCGTCTGAGGACCGTCCCTACCAGCGGTTACGTGACTCCTCGGCGAACCCTTGGGCCTGGTCGATCTGAAGCGTCCGCCCATCTTCAGACACGACGGTTCCCGACCAGGTTCCGAACACCTGGTGGACCTCGGTCCGCAACAGGATGGCGTTGGTCGAGCCGTGCTTGTCGAAACGCGGTGTCAGGGTCAGGTCGAGCGCTCCCTCGGGGTCGGTCACACGCCACGGGTCCATCGGACGATCCCAGGAGTACTCCCAGAGCAGTTCGCGTCCGATCTTGTGGAGGCGACCGTCGACGGTGACGCCGTTCTCGGTGTAGCCGGTTCCCTCGGTCCATTTTGCGCCGAACTGGATTCCGACGACCTCTCCAGTCGTTGCAATCCCGGCACCCCCGCCCCAGTTCCAGATGGTCGAATAGGGCCAGCGTCCACGTCCGACATCCAGGACTCCCCAGGCGGGTGAGCCGTCACCCCCTATGGAGGTGGTTTCGCCTCCGACCGTGAAGTTTCCGGTCGCCGGCAGGGCCTGATCCTTGGTGGTGAAATTGAAGCGGGTGTCGCTCCACGGGATGACGACGTTCAGCGACTCGTGCCCCGCCGGTCGACGGATTTCGAACTCGAACGAAGCCGGTACACCGCCCCGTTCTGTCCAAGCTGCGATGAGCCTGGTGGTCGGCCCCTCACCCGCGGCCACGCCGGGACCATCCTCTATGCGCAGACGGAGCTTCTTGTTCGCGAACGACAGCGGAAATGCCCCCGAAATTTCGGGCAGCTTCATTCCCCTGGCGAACGGAATCGCGACGTCTGTTCCTCCGCTCGTCCCGTCCGCCAGACTTCCCCACCAGACAGAGGCGAGGCCCAGGTAGTCGACGTCGGCATAGACCAATCCGAAGGCCAGGTCGCCGGCGAGGACAGCCCAGTAGTCCCACCGTTTGGTTCGACCCCAGACGCCGCGCATGTTTGCCCGGTGGAGAGGAGTGCGGGACCAGCCCCGTGCTTCGGGGTTGAGGGCATCACCGTCCGGAATGCAGAGGTCGACCGGGCCAGTGATCTCGTTCTCGTCGGTGGGGTCCATTTCGGAATTCAACCACGGCTACCGTCCGCAGTGATGCCCCAACAGATTCGTACCGTTGATCCGCTCACTCCGATCCTCGTCGGGGTCGGCACTGCACAACATGATCCTGGCGAAATCGTTCAACCGGGAACCACACCGGTCGACGACGGCATCCCCGCCGGTACTGATCGTCCGAGTCCGCTCGACCTGATGGAACTCGCACTCCGCGACGCTCTGCATGACACCGGGGTTTCGGCGACGAAGGCATGGCTGGGCGAGATCTCGCTGGTCGCGGTCACCGAGGGGAACTGGGCCTACGGGGATCCGGGCGGTGAACTCGCCAGTCGGGTGGGGATTGTCCGGGCCAAATCGGTGCGGGTCGACATCGGAGTTCCACAACACACGCCAATTTCCGCTGCGCTGCGGGGGATTCGCAGCGGTTCCATTTCGGCCGCGGTTGTTGCAGGCGGCGAAGCGAAGGCAACCCAGATGTCGATGCAACGGGCAGGCCTGACCCCTCTGGGGACTGTCGAGTCTGATCCTGCGCTGGCCGCCGCAGTACCGGATGAACGCTGGCAACCGGGCGGCGAAATCATGGCGCAGGCCGAGATCGACGTCGGAATGTGGTCGGCGGTCGAGCACTACGCCTGCATTGAAGCGGCTCTGCGACGTGCCGAAGGCCAAAGCGTCGACGGTCAACTCGACGCCGTGGCCGACCTGTGGCACCGGTTCAACCTCGTTGCGCGTGACAATCCGGACGCCGCGTTCGGCGCACCCAGATCGGCGGAGTTCCTGCGACAGGCCGGACCCGGAAATCGGCCCCTGGCCTTTCCCTACGCTAAGTGGCACAGCACCCAATGGGGAGTCGACCAGGCCGCCGCGCTGTTGTTGTGTTCGGTCGAGGTGGCCGAACAACTCGGGGTACCCCGGGACCGCTGGCTCTTCCCCAGGGTCGCGCTTGAGTCTTCGTTCTCACTGTCGCTGACGAAACGGGCGAACATGCATCGCTGGGAGGCGATGGGTGTCCTGGGGGACGCGGCCGCCGAGCATCTTGGTGTACCGCTGTCCGAAATCGAACACACCGAGTTGTACAGCTGCTTCCCGTCGGCCGTTCGGGTCCAGCAGCGCGAACTCGGTCTGAACGACGAATCGGTCCCGACGATCATGGGAGGGATGGCCTTCGCGGGGGGACCGTTCAACAACTTCACCTATCAAGCAACCGCAGCGATGGCCGCCCGGCTGCGCGACGCCACGGGTGATCCGGGCGGCTCTAGCGGCTCCCGAGCGCTTGGCCTGGTCACCACCGTCTCGGGCCTGCTGACCAAGCCGGCGCTAGCAGTTTGGTCCACCGAGCCGGGCCCTCTACTTGTCGACGACCTGGGCGAGAAGGCCGAACGTGCGACACCGAAGCGGCCCGTCGTCGACACCCCGTCGGAACTGACCGCCGAGGAAACCGACGATGCGACCATCGCGAGCCTGACCGTCACCTACGGTCCCGATGCGTCGGGACCCGCCGACCGGTCCTCCCAGGAGTCCTCGGCGTCCTCGGCGTCCTCGGACACCTCGTGGCCAGGCGCCCCGTCGGCTGTCGCATCGTCGGCATTCGTGATCGCCGATCTGGCGGACGGGCGTCGTTGGATCGGGAGGAGCAACGACGCGGACCTGTTGTCGCAGGCTCAGCGTGTCGAGTTGATCGGGCGCAAGGTCAACATCACCGGCACGACCTGTCGCATCTGAGGCCCGGGTGGCGCCCGAGTCCGCTACATCCGCGGCGTGTCGTCGAGTCCGTCGCTGAAGTCCTTGTACAGCGAATAGATCTCTTTGCACTTCTCGCACACCGGCAGCTGTTTGGGATCCCGGGATGGAACCCAGACGTGTCCGCACAGCGCCTCGAGAGGCGTGCCCTCGACACGGGCGGCCAGAACGTTTGCCGCCGCGTCCTCGTTGCGTTTGGTCTTGACGATGTGGGCTACGGGCCCGTCCTCGGTTTCGGTGCGCTCCTCGGTGATCGTGGTGGTCGCACCGGACGGCTCGAGAACGGTGGGTTCCATCAAGTTGGAAGCGGACGGGCCAGCGCTATTGGCAATGGTGCTCGACGCGCTGGCGGCAGCGTCGGCCGAAACCGTGGCCGATGCAGAGGCCTGAGATGGGCCGATGAAGTCTGTGGTGTCTGTCGTTGTTGGGAGTTCAACCACGCTTGTCGTCTCGGTTCTGGTCATTTCAAACTCCTCCTCACCCGAAAGTCGATTTCGCGAGCGAGCATTCCAACATTCGCCCCTCGGGCGAGTCGATTTCTGCGGTGACAACCAGGCCGGACCGTCGTAGTGCGTCACGTATCAGCGTGTCGACCACCGACCGTGGAGCGTCTCGATCGCTGACCGTGACATCGTGGGGAACCAGAAGCATCGCCCCGCCTGCACGCGTCGCTTCATCGACCACGAAGGCGATGTCGCGGATGACGTCCTCGAGAGCCGGCCGCGGCGGTGTCGAATCGCCTGACCCGTCCCGCAGCAGCGCTGCTTCCTCCGCTGCGATCACCGCTTTGTGATTGGCTCTGACCCGACGAACCTGACGGACCTTGTAGATGCCGTACGGAGCGACGATCACCGCAGCGAGCACAAGGGATCGACCCAGAACGTCAGCCTGAGTGGCAGCGCCCAGGACAGGGGCAATCTTGGTCTGCAGTGACAAGGTGGCGAAGGAAAGCGAGGGGAGTGGCGACACGACGGCCTGATCGTACCGCCCACGCCAGCTAGCCTGACCAGCCCATGGATCCAACCGAGAACATCTCTACCGGCTCTGACTCCCACGGCGGTGCCACAGCCACGGGCACCGGCGGTGCGGTCTACCAACCCGAGTCGGACGAGGTCGTGGAGCTCGACGCGTTGGAGTCCGACATGGCGGCGGTGGAGCAGGCGATCAGCACCCTGGACGAGATCTCCTCACGGGGCGTGGGTGGCGAGTCGGCCGCCAAGGAAATCACCGCGGCCGTGTCGAAGGACCGCTTCGGACGGTAGGTCCGGACCAGAGCCTCCCCGATTGGCCGTCACCTGCGGGTGCGTCACAGCCGGGTGAAGTCCGAGCCGGGTGACGTCAGACCTGGGGTGAAGTCAGAGCTGGGTGAAGTCAGACTTGGGTGCGTCACAGCGGGGTGACGTCAGAGCTGGTCGGGGATGGTTTCCTCGACCAACAGGTGGACCCGCTCGCCGAGCGTCCATACGCCATCGGTGCGCTCGAACCAGCGGCCACCAAGGTTGGCCAGTCGTTCCCACTCACCTCCGAAGGCAAGCTCGGCGGCGTAGATCACGCCCGCATGGGCCACCGCCAGAACGTGTCCGTCAGGATTCTCGTCGGCGATCGCGTCGAGCGCCGAAAGGACACGCTTCTCGACCTCGTCGTCGGGCTCCCATTTCGGCGGGCGCCTGCGTTCATCCAGGTAGCCGGGGTACTGCTCCTCGATCTGCTTGTGCGTCAGCCCCTGCCATTCGCCGGCGTGACGCTCCATGAGGCCCTCGACGGTTATGACGGGTCCGATCCCGGTCGCCTCGGCGATGATCATCGCAGTGGTGATGGCGCGGTCCAGCGGCGAGGCGTAGATCGCGTCGACAGCTCCAACGGCGTGCGACGCCCGACCCGCCTGGAGTCGCCCGAGGGCGGTGAGCGGCGGATTCTCCTGACCCTGCCAACGGCCGTCAGCGTTCCATTCGGATTGGCCGTGTCTGACGAGAAGTAGGCGGGTCACGGTGTTGGAAGGTATCAGCGGGGACCGCTACCCGTGGGCCGACGTGGTCCTACGGGTAGTCTGACCAAATGCCCGGTCCGCATTCGCTTTGGCACAACTGCTGACATGGCCCGATCAACACGGGTCGGATCTCCCGGTTCGGGGGAACGGCCCGCCCAGACCAAGAAGTCTGCCCAATCTCGCGGCGCGCAGCCCAAGGGTGCCACCCCGGGCAAACGGGCTGTGCAATCCAAGAATGCGTCACGGTCTCGAGGTTCGGCACCGGTAAAACGAGCAGCCCAATCCAGGTCGACCGGACCGGCCAAACAGTCGCCGTCGGCTAGCGGCTCAAAGCGCACGGACACCTCCGCCGCAGCGTCCTCTGGCCTGAGGGTGACCCGAACCAGGCAGCAGCCCCGAGCAGCAGACCAGGGGCTTCTCGTCGCGCCCGACACCTCCGGACCGAAGGTCAGGATCGGACTGCTCTGGTTTTTCGTGGCGCTTGCGGCAGTCACGAGCGGGAGGATGTGGTCGGGCTTCCTCTGGGCGCTGGTGGCGGCGATCGCCGGCTTCCAGATCGTCTCGGCTTGGCAGGAACACCAGTCGGTCAGCGACACGGACAGTTCAGGCAACCGGAACGGTCAGGCCGATCTGGTTCCGGGGTTCCAGTTCCGGGTCGTGGCTGCGGTCTGCGCAGGTGCGGTTCCACTGCTGGCGGCCTACGGCACGGGGACCGCCGGGCTCGCCCTGATCGTCGTACCGGTCCTGGCCGTTTCAGCCCACGTTCTCTCGGGGCAGAGCCCCTTCGCCGCATCCGCCACGATCATCGGCTCGGTGCTTCCCGCCATTGCTGCCACTGCAGTGGTCTTCGCGGTGAGAATCGACCTCTGGGCCGGGCTCTTTCTGGTAGCTGCGGTCAGCATCTATGACGCCGGGTCCTTCCTGCTGGGTGCCGAGGCCGGCTCGCGTTGGGAAGGGCCCGTTGCCGGGATGATCGGTGCGCTGGCAGTGACATTCACGATGGCGGCGTTCCATCCGTCCCCGTTCGACGGCGCTACCGCTTGGATCGCCGGGGTCGTGGTGGCATTGACGTGTCCGCTCGGCCAGATCCTCGCCGGAGTATTCCTGCCGGCGCCCGACGCCCGGGCTCCCGGATTGCGTCGACTGGATTCGTACCTCGTTGCGGGACCGGCCTTCCTGGCCTGCGCGGCCGCCGCATCGCTCTGAAGTAGCGGCGGGGATGCCGGCCCACAGGTGGGATCCGTTTCGCCCGCAGGTGGGATCCGTTTCGCCCGCAGGTGGGATCCAGCCGGTCCTGCGTCGCAGAAATCTGTCGACTCGACCCGGCGCCACTTCATATTCAGCGGTTTGTGCCGATGTAGTCATTAGATGGCCGCCTCAGTGAGTCTCAGCGACAAGAATCAGCGTGGACCTTCTGTGGACCAATCAATCATCAACAAAAGTCGAGGCTTTCAAGTGCAGTTCGAGCTCGAATCATTGATCACCTTCTCGGATCCGACTGATCTGGCTTCCTCGTCGCTGGCAGATCTGCGCGCCCTGCGGACCCGCTACGAAGAAATCGAGAACGGGCTCTCGTACTCACGCCGGATAATTCAGGGTCGGTTGGACACCATCGCCGTCGAACTGGATCGTCGCAGCGAAGGTGTCGACCACGACGATGTCCTCTCGCGACTTCCCGACGCCCTCGCCGCCCACACCCGCGGACCCGGCATGCCGCGCCACGCCGGTGAACTCGAACCGCCCGATTGGACCGACCAGATCACTGGTGAACTCGATGAGATTCTCACCCCGATAAACCTGAGTCGACTGACCGAACTCGATGAGGTCGAACTCCGGAGGGCCACCGCCGAGATCGGCGTGTTGGAGCGGGAGGTGTCGGAGTTCCGGCGAGAGATCCACCGTCGGATCGACCGACTTCAGGAAGAGCTGATCGGTCGATATCAGAGCGGCGCAACCGTCGACGACCTGCTGACCTGAACGCCAACGCCGAGTCGGACGGAGTTCTCTCGGGCCTCCGGATACAACCGTCGGCGGTTTAGAGCCCCCTATCCATCTCCCGGACCTGCTGCGCGCTTGCTGGCGGGTAGAAAGAATTCGCGGATGTCGCGGTAGCTTGGATGGATGAAGGAAGATCTGGACCGTCGTTGGCACGACCTTGGCGAGTTCATCCGCGAGCAGCGCAACATCGGGCAACTCTCGCTGCGCAAGCTCTCTGAGATGGCAGGGGTCTCCAACCCCTACCTTTCGCAGATCGAGAGGGGGCTACGCCGACCCTCGGCAGAGATTCTCCAGCAGATCGCCCGAGCCCTGGAGATTTCGTCGGAAACCCTCTATGTCCGTGCAGGGATTCTGGACGAGCCCGACGGCGAGGTCGACGTGGTCGGCGAGATTCGTCGTGACCAGCGCATCTCCGAGGAGCAGAAGAAGGCTCTGGTGCGGATCTACGAGTCGTTTGTCCACGAACACGCTGCTGAGTCGGACTTTGGGCCCAAGGACACCGTTCAGGCTTGATAGGCGCCCCGGGACTCATTTTGTCCGTGGGGAGTTGAAGGACTGATGGGTTCTGTTGCGATCCTCTCGATGCACACGTCCCCGCTGCTGCAGCCGGGCGTCGGTGATTCGGGAGGAATGAATGTCTATGTACGGGAGTTGAGCGCCTCCCTGGCCCAGGCCGGAGTGGACGTGAAGGTCTTCGTGCGCCGCTGGAGCGGGGACCTGCCCGACCGGCTCCACGTCGAGCCGGGCCTGGAGGTCCTCCACATCGACGCCGGACCGGTGGAGCTTCTGAAAGAGGATCTGCCGTCCTACATCGACGCCTTCGCCGACGGGGTCGCTGCAGAAATCACCAAGGGCGACGTCGACGTACTCCACGCCAACTACTGGCTATCGGCCATCGCGGCCCATCGGCTCAAGCACGAATTCGACCTGCCGTTGGTGGCCACGTTCCACACTCTCGCCAGGGTCAAGGCCGATGCGGGCGACGCGGAGCCGGAAGCACGCGAACGCGCCGAACTGGAAGTAATCGGCTGTTGCGACACGATCTGCGCGTCCAACCCCGTCGAGGCCGAACAACTCGTCGATCTCTACGATGCCGACCCGGAGCGGATCGAACTGGTCCCGCCGGGGGTTGACCACGCGTTCTTCTCCCCGGGTGATCGTCGCGGAGCAAGAACCGCACTGGGCCTCGATGACCGTCCGACCATGCTCTTCGTCGGCCGGATCCAACCGCTCAAGGGCCTTGGGATTGCCATACAGGCGCTCGGTGAACTCGACGGCGACACCCGCCTACTGGCGGTCGGAGGTCCCAGTGGTTCCGAGGGCGCCAGCGAGTTGGCCAAGATGCACGCCCTCATAGACGAACTCGGAGTGCGTGAACGGGTGCACTTCGTCGATCCCCAGCCGCACCACCTTCTGTCGACCTACTACCGGGCTGCCGATGTGGTGGTCGTTCCCAGCCGATCCGAATCGTTCGGCCTGGTGGCACTCGAGGCGGCGGCCTGTGGAGTGCCCGTCGTTGCGGCGTCGGTCGGAGGGCTTCGGAGCCTGGTCAACGATGGTGAGACCGGCTATCTGGTCGACTCCAGGGACCCGACCGAGTTCGCCAAGCGCATCAACGACGTGCTCGCGGATGGCGCCCTGGCGGAGCGGATGGGCCACGCGGCGGCGCTCGAAGCCAAGCGGTATGCGTGGTCGGTCACCGCCGGGCGACTGCGTCGTCTGTATTCCGACCTGAACATCCGGGCACTGGTCGAGTGCCAGTGAGTTCCGGACCGGATTCGAGCTATCCGCCCGCAACCGCGGAGCAGTTGGTCCAGATCGAACACGATCTCGAACGGTGGCTCGACCTACAGCTGAGCGAGAACGAATGCGTCGCGTCGATCGAACGGGATCCGAGCCGGACCGAGCGGCGTTGGGTTGTCCGCATCGAGGGCGAAGAAAAGTCGTTCTCGGCGGTCTGGTTCCACCTCGGCCAGCGCACACTGCACGTCGAGACCTACTTCATGCCGGCCCCCGAGGAGAACCACGCCAGGCTGTATGAGTATCTGCTGCGACGTGGGCAGAAGATGAGCGGCTTCAGTTTCGTGATCGGACTCGAGGACGCCGTGTACCTGGCCGGGCAGATTCCCGTCGGTTGGATCACTGACGACGAACTCGATCGCATGCTCGGCTCGGTCTACATGTACGTCGAACACAGCTTCCGTCCGGCGATGCGAATCGGGTACGAAAGCCGGTTCAAGGGCTGAGTCCACCGGCGGGGTTCTCGACCCGCTGACAGACGAGATGCGCAGCCGTAGCTTCGAGCGGGCGGGGGTCGGACGTCGGGGAAGCGGCTCGACCTCCGCGGAACATTCATCCTCGGATATCGGGGTAGGGCCATGCCCCATCTATGGCCCTACCCCGACCCGAAGCCGAGTGCGCAAGTAACGCCACTTCGGGTGATTCAAGGACCTTAGCGAACAAACGTTCGACGAGGTAGGACCCTCTCTAACCAGCCTCTCAGTTGATGACGCCGGACTCCCGCAGCTCGTCCAGGCGTGCCTCGTCGAGTCCGAGTTCCTCGTGCAAAACCTCGGAGGTGTGCTCGCCGACCCATGGAACCCGGGTTTCGGGACCCTCGGCCATGGCGCTCAGCTTGACCGGATTTCCCGGGATCAGGACCGGCTCGCTGACGCCGTCGACCCGTGGCATCTCGACGAGCATGTTGCGTTTGGCGACGTGTTCGTTATCGATCACCTCGGTGGGCGTGAAGCAGGGTCCCGATGGAATCCCGAGCTGTCCCAATTGGGCGCAAGCCTCGAGTCGGGTCAGGTTCGACGCCCACGCCTCTACCGCCGGACGGACCTGTCGCTCCAGTTCCTCTGCCCACAAGTAGCGCGTCCCGAAGGCCGGGTCATCGATCCAGCCTGGTTTACCTATCAGCTCCGCGAGTTTCTCGAACTGGTGCTCCCTGACGACCTGCACGGCGAACCATCCGTCGCTCGCCCTGAATCCGGTCATGATGCCCTGGGGCGTGTTGTCGATAGCGCCGAGCGACTGGTAGTTGGTGATGACGTCGGTCATCGCGATCATCGAGTCCAACATCGCGATGTCGACCTGCTGGCCGCGGCCGGTCGTGTCCCGGTGCCGAATGGCGGCGAGGATTCCGATCACAGCGAACAGCGCCGAGCTGATGTCGCCGAGGGCGCCGGCCGGTATGACCCGCGGCGGCTCGTCGCCCTTTCGTGCGTACTCGTAGAGCCCGGACATCGCCTCGGGGACGATCGCGTACGCCGGCCAGGACTGATAGGGCGAGTCGCCGGTCCCGCCGAAGCCGGAGACTGACGCGTAGATGGCCCTGGGGTAGCGGGCAGATATGACGTCATAACCCAGGCCGAGTCGATCCATCGTTCCTGCCTTGAAGTTCTCGGCGACGATGTCGAAGTTGCCGGCCAGTTCGAGAAATAGCTCGCGGCCGGCATCGCTCTTGAGGTCCAGGCCGACCGATCGCTTGTTCAGGTTGTTGCGTAGGAAAGTTGCTCCGACGAGTCTGCCGTCGGGGTCCTTCATTGCGGGCAGGGCGCCTCGACCCGACTCGCCGTGGGTCGGGTGCTCGACCTTTACGACCTCCGCCCCCAGACGGGCGAGTAGCTGCGTCGCAAAGGGCAGGGCCTGCATCTGCTCGGCCGCGAGCACCCTGATTCCGTCCAGAGGTTTGCCGTTGGGTGCAGCGGCGGCGTTGACGATGTCTCCCAGATGCATGGAGCTCAGGCGGGTTCGTCGGAAGTGGACGGCGTTGCTTCGGTCGCCACCGAATCGATTGCAGCACCGGAAGGAACCACGGGAAGTAGATGTCCCGCGTTCTCCATCTCATCGACCAGGGCGTGGGCGGCCACGAGCTTGTCCGGGTCCGCCCCCCATGCCAGAAGCAGGTCATGGGCCAGGCTGAGAGCCAGGCGGCGACCGTCGAAGATGACCGGGTCGATCCGCTCAGGATCGATTCCGACGTTCGAAACCAGAAGGGCTCCGTTCATGGCTCCGATCCAGCGGAGCGTCCGGTCGAACGAACTGTCCGGCGGCGACGTCGCGCCGGCGTAGGCGGTGTCGCCACACGGGTTCAGGGCTTCCGCCTCGACCGCTCCGTCGATTACGGCGCGAATGTCATTGAGGAAGGCCAGAGCCACTGGAAGCACCGCGTCGCGGTCGGCATTGGTGGTCAGGTCCTGTTTGATCGTGATGAGCATCTGGAGCATCTCGAACTCGCGGGGATGCAGGTCGCCCGCTGCGACGAAGAGGCTGCCCATGGCGACCGCTCGTGCGAGCGCAGCTGTTGATTCGTCGACGTCGGAATCATCGAGGTGGATCTCCCACATCTCGGCCGCGGCGTGGTACGTGCCCATCAGTCGCTGGATGGCCTCGGACTGGAGGGCCGACAGCAGGGCGGACTTCGAATCGAAGTAGGTATAGATGGTTCCGACTGCACAACCGACGCGATCGGCGACGGCCATCATCGTCAAACCTTCAAGTCCCTCGACGGCAAGAATCTCGCCAGCAGCGAGCATGAGCTGATCGTGGCGTGCCACCCGATTTCGTGCCCGGCGGCCGGTAGCTGGTTGCGACATTGCACACTCCTGGGGTCTCAAGCGAAGACAGCTAAAGGGAAGGCTCCCACTGCAACGACGCAGTGAGCGAACTCTGCGCATTTCTGACGGATCGTCAGACATCGTAAACTCGCAGAAACTCCAATGTGCCCCAGGTGCGTGGAGCGGGAGACCCAACTACGTCGGTCGCTCCTCGTCGGTCCCCAGTGGATCTGCACGGGATGGCCAAGGGAGTCGCAATGCGAGGCATCATCAGCGCAGCCGGATATCTGCCACATTGGCGGCTGCAGCGGACGGCGATCGCCGAGGTTCTCGGGGCTTCGGCCGGCAAGGGGACCCGGACGGTGGCTTCGTACGACGAGGACAGCCTCACCCTCGCCGTGGATGCGGGGCGCCGGGCGCTCTCAGCAGCGAGCGGAGCGTCACCCTCGGCGTTGTGGTTCTCGACGACGTCTCCGACCTACGAGGAGAAGACCAACGCGACCATCGCCCACGCCGCGCTCCGCCTGGGTAGTGACGTGATCGCGACCGACGCAGGTTCGGGGCTGCGCGGTGCCTCTGGCGCACTCCGGTCGGGTCTGCGATCAACTGACCCGTCGGTGCTGGTTCTGGCGGGTGACATTCGCACCGGGCCTGCAGGTTCTGGCGACGAGAAGGACGGCGGCGACGCCGGTGCAGCGTTGCTGGTCGGCGACGAGAGTGCGTCCACCCCGGTTATCGCCGAATACATCGGGGGAGCCTCCGCTACACGCGAGTTCCTGGACCGATGGAGGGCGCCGGGTGATCAGCGCACCCGCACCTGGGAGGACCGCTTCGGCGAGCAGCGTTACGCCGCGCTTGCTTCGCAGTCATGGGAAGAAGCTCTGAAGGACGCGGGCGTCGATGCCGACCAGGTCGCGAAGGTCGCGATCGTCGGACCCAAGGCGCGTGCCGCCGCTGCGCTTTCAAAGAAGCTCGGTGCGGTGGGGGTCGAAGTCGCCGACACACTGGCCGCGACCGTCGGTTACAGCGGCGCCGCACATCCGTCGCTGGTTCTGGTCGATGTCCTTGAGTCCGCCGAAGCTGGTCAGATCGTCGCACTGGTCGCCCTGGCCGATGGTGCCGACACGTTCCTGTTCAGGGTCACCGACGCGATCGACGCCTACCGGGCAGGCTCGACGCACGCGACTGTCCGCTCGCAACTCGAAGCGGGCGATGATTCCCTCGCCTACGGCAAGTACCTGGCGTGGAGGGGAGTGCTGCCGATCCAGCCGCCCAACCGTCCCGAACCCGCCCGGGTCTCGGCATCTGCGGCCGAGCGTCGCCTGGACTGGAAGTACGGGTTTGTGGGTTCCAAGGATCGTGAGACGTCTGCGCTCCACCTTCCACCCGCCCGAGTTTCATTCGTCGGCGGCAACGTCGACGACATGGAGCCGGCCCCGATGGCCGACATCGAGGCGACCATCGCAACGTTCACCGTCGATTCGCTCGCATACTCGCCGTCGCCTCCGATCGTTTTCGCCGTCTGTGACTTCGACGGCGGGGGTCGCCTCCCTGTCGAACTCACCGATGTCCGACCCGACGACGTCAGCATCGGCATGAAGGTCGAGATGACTTTCCGCCGGCTGAACACGGCAGATGAGATCGCCAACTACTTCTGGAAGGCCCGTCCGGTCAGGAACTCCAAATGACCGGTCCTCCGCCAGCAGGCAAAACCATTTCGACAATCAGACCTGTCGCCGAACCCAACGTCCACAGCGAACCCAACGTCCACAGCGAACCCAACAGCAGCACCGGGAGACATTGAAGATGGCCAGCCACGGAATCAAGGACCAGGTCGCGATCGTCGGGATGGGCTGCACGCCCTTCAAGGAGAGCTGGGACAAGAGCCTTGACGACCTGATCGTCGACGCGGTCACCCAGACGCTCGACTCGGCCGGGGTCAAGAAGGACGACATCGACGCCTGGTGGCTCGGCACGGCCCAGTCCGGCATGTCGGGTGTCACCCTGGCGGCACCGATGAAGCTCCAGAACAAGCCGGTGACCAGGGTTGAGAACTTCTGCGCCACCGGCTCCGAAGCCCTTCGCCAGGCGTGCTACGCAGTCGCCTCGGGGGCCTACGACATCGCCGCCGCTGTCGGGGCCGAGAAGGTCAAGGACTCGGGATACCAGGGTCTGAACGCATTTCCCGTCCCGAGCGATGGAACCCAGAGGACACTCACCGCCGCTGGCATGTTCTCACTGGTGGCTCCGGCGTACGCCGAGCGCTACGGCATCGAGCCGACAACGCTTCGCCGTACCCTCGCCCGGATCGCATCCAAGAACCACGCCAACGGCGCCAAGAACGAGCGCGCCCAGTTCCGCCGAGAAATGTCGGTCGACTCCATCTGCGCCATGCCCGCGGTCGCCGGCATGCTGTCGGTGTTCGACTGCGCGGGAGTCGCCGACGGTGCCGCTGCAGCGATCGTGGTGCGTGCCGGTGACGCCTACAAGTACACCGACAAGCCGCTGTTCGTGAAGGCGCTGTCGATGGTTGCCGGCAACGGTTCCGGTCTTGCGGACCCGGACTTCGATTACACCCATTTCGACGAGTGCGAAGCGGCCGGCAAGGACGCATACGCACAGGCCGGAATCACCAATCCGCGCACCGAACTGGCCATGGCCGAGGTCCATGACTGCTTCACGCCGACCGAACTGGTCCTCATGGAGGATCTGGGATTCTCCGGGCGTGGCGAAGCATGGCGCGACGCCGAAGCCGGCGCCTTCGACCTGACCGGAGATCTGCCTGTGAACACCGACGGGGGACTCAAGTCCTTCGGGCACCCCGTGGGCGCGTCGGGTCTCCGCATGATCTTCGAATGCTGGCTGCAGCTTCGTGGGGAAGCTCCCGACGACCGCCAGATCGACACCGTCGATCGGGGTCTGGCACTGACCCACAACCTGGGTGGATACCCGGGCGACATGGTCAGTTTCGTGGGTATCTTCGGTAACCGCCTTGGCTGAGGCGGACCTGGACCGCTGAAGATGGGCGGAGTGACCGGTGTCGGTGCGACCTTTCCCAGGCTGAGCGTCGGACGGATCCGGATATGTCTCAACCTCGCTCCCAACCGTGCCGAAACAGCATCTGAGCAGGATGGTTACTGATGGGTCTCCCAGATCGAAATCAAGTTATTTGGCATCTCGACAAGTTGCTCGAACGTTGGAACGCGAGCGGTGTCCTCGCCGATGCGGGTAGTGGAACGACCGATCGATTCAGGCCCGAACCGAAGCCCCCGGCGGTGTACAGCATCGGACTCGTTGGACACGATGAGCTCTACTCGATCGATGCCGAAGGGACCGACCTCGCACTGATCGAGATAACCCGTCGCCTCGACCGCCTGGTCAGGTCGGATGACCTGCTCGGGCGGGTTTCGCCGGACCAGTTCCTGCTGGCCGCCGGTTCGGTCGCGCCTTCCACGGCAGGGGTCATCATGGAGCGGGTGAGCGGGGCCGTCGCGATGCCGATCGAAATTGGTGGACAACCGGTATCGCTTTCGGTCGAAATAGGCTTGGCGTTTGCCTTCGACGGAGCTTCGTCCGAATCGATGATTGCCGCCGCCGAGAAGGACCGGGCTCGACGAACACTCCAGTAGGACCGACCCGACGTGAGAGACTCGAACAGTCGGGTCCGGGGCGTCCAAGCACCGGCAAAGGGATCTGTCTAATCGGATCTGCGCAATGATCCGGGAACGCCGGATCACGTACGGAACGAAGACTCAGGGGGTCACAGGTGGCAGGAATTATCTCTCCCGGGGAAGTCGCCTGGGGTCTTCAACTTCCCATCCAGTCCCAGAGCAAGATCTTCGTCCAGCCATGGGAGCAGTCCGCCGGTCCGGATGAGTTGCTGGCTGTGGCGCAGGCCGCCGACCGAGCCGGTGCCCTCTACGTAGGCGTATGTGACCACATCGGAATTCCACGTCCGGCGGACGACAAGATGTCGACGGTTTGGTACGACACGATCGCAACTCTCGGCTGGCTCGGAGCGCAGACCGAGCGGGTCCAACTCCTCAGCCACGTCTACGTCATCCCGTACCGCCACCCACTGGCGGTCGCCAAGTCGTTCACCACTCTGGATCGGCTCACAAACGGCCGGGCGATTCTCGGAGCGGGTGCGGGACACTTGGAGTCCGAGTTCGAGGTTCTCGGTGTCGATTTCGATTCCCGGGGTCGACAGCTCGAGTTGGCTCTGCCCCTCATCCGCAGCGCCTTCCAAGACGAATACGTGTCGACCGGTGCCGAGGGAGCGGAACGATCCGTAGGTGTATCACCACGGCCTGCGCGCCCCGGCGGTCCACCGATCTGGGTCGGAGGGTCCTCCAGGGTGGCTATACGCCGGGCTGCGCTGATGGCAGACGGGTGGCTGCCCCAGGGTCCCCCGAAGATGGGAATGAGCAAGGCGCTCGAGATGATCCGCGCCGAACGCGCCGAGGCCGGACTTTCTGAACGCTTCGACTTCGGTATCACCGGTGGTCCAGTGTTCGTCGGCACGCCGAACATCGAGGTCGGGGAGTACACCCTGACCGGCACGGCTGAACAGATCGCCGATCGCTTACGTCGATACTCCGCAAAGGGCATCAACCAGATCCAGCTCCAATTCCTGGGAATCGACGCGTCGCAGACGTGCGATCAGATCGAACAGTTCGGCGCCGAGGTCGCTCCGCTGCTCCAGGGGTGACAGACGGCTTCGAGCCGGACCGATGGTTCCAAGTACGATTCGAGTCACAGGCCACGGACAAGTTGCCTGGGGTACAGGCGTCGCGAATGGCTGCCTGTGGTGGTTTTGGCGCAAGCGTGCGAGGCAGATCAGAGCAGGCTTGCAGGACAGAGTCGACTAGTGGGTCGAGGGCGAGATGGACGACAAGACACAGAATGGCAATTCCGGGAGCGGTGAGGTGGCGGCGCACCAGATAGTCGATGGTGAAGGCGCAATCACCCGCGATCGACCATGGATCATCCGCACCTACTCGGGGCACTCCAGTCCAAAGGCGTCTAACGAGCTCTACCGCTCCAACCTGTCGAAGGGGCAGACGGGGTTGTCGATCGCGTTCGACCTGCCAACCCAGTGCGGTTACGACTCAGACGACCCGATCGCCCGGCCCGAGATCGGCAAGGTCGGCGTTCCCATCAACTCCCTCGACGACATGCACGTCCTGTTCGACCAGATTCCTATCGAGAAGATGAACACCTCGATGACGATCAACGGGACCGCCATGTGGCTGCTCGCCATGTACGTGGCCCTCGCCCGCGAGCGTGGGGTCGAGCTGACAGAGCTGACCGGAACCACCCAGAACGACCTGATCAAGGAATACCTGGCGCGGGGCACCTACATCTTCCCGCCCGAGCAGAGCCTGCGACTGATCGCCGAGATGTACGAGTTCTGCCTTGAGGAAATTCCTTCCTGGAACGCCTCCAACATCTGTTCGTACCACCTTCAGGAAGCGGCCGCGACTCCCACACAGGAGCTGGCCTTCGCCCTGGCGAATGCGATCAGCCTTCTGGATCTGATCGCCGAGCGGGGCAAGTTCACCGAGGAGCAGTTCGAGCGTGCGGTCGGGCGGATCAGTTTCTTCGTCAACTCGGGCATCCGCTTCGTCGAAGAGATGTGCAAAATGCGCGCGTTCGGGGAACTGTGGGACGAATACACACGTGACCGCTTCGGCGTCAAGAACGAGAAGTACCGTCGGTTCCGCTACGGCGTCCAGGTCAACTCTCTCGGCCTGACGGAGAGCCAGCCGGAGAACAACGCGTGGCGCATCCTCATCGAGACACTTGGTGTCACCCTCAGCCGCGACGCCCGTGCCCGGGCGATCCAGCTGCCGGCATGGAACGAGGCGCTGTCCCTGCCGCGCCCCTGGGATCAGCAGTGGTCACTGCGGCTCCAGCAGATACTTGCCTACGAAACGGACCTGTTGGAGTACCCCGATCTGTTCGAGGGTTCGGTGGTCGTCCGCTCGAAGGTCGATGAGCTCAAGCGCGACGCACGCGAAGAGATCGACAAGATCCTCGGTATGGGTGGCGTCATTCCGGCGATCGAATCCGGCTACATGAAGTCCGCCCTCGTGCGATCCATGTCGGCGCGGATGAGCAACATCAACACGGGTGACCAGATCGTGGTCGGTCTCAACAAGTGGACCGACGGCATCGACTCGCCGCTTCTCGGCGGTGATGACGGCGGCATTTTCAGCGTCGATGAGTCAGCCGCCCGCGACGCGATCGAGAGCTTGGAGCGAACCCGTAGCGGACGCGATGAGGAACGCGCCGCAAAGTCCATCGAAGCGCTCAAGACCGCCGCGGTCAGCGGTGAGTCGATGATGGAGGCGTCGATCGAATGTGCGCTCGCAAGGGTGACCACCGGGGAGTGGGCAGGCGCTCTGCGCGACGTCTTCGGTGAGTACCGCCCCTCCACCGGGGTTGACGGCCAGAGTCTGGGTCTGGGCGGAAGCAGCGTCGAAGCGCTTCGTACCCGGGTAGAGACGCTGACCAACAAGATGGGTCACCGTCCACGACTCGTCGTCGGCAAGCCCGGTCTCGACGGGCACTCGAACGGCGCAGAGGTGATTGCCGTCTCGGCCCGTCACGTCGGTTACGACGTGATCTACTCGGGTATCAGGCTGAGTCCCGACGAGATCGTCCAGTCCGCGGTTGAAGAGGACGCCGATGTGATCGGGGCGTCCGTTCTCAGCGGGTCCCACATCGAACTGACCAGCCAGATATTCGACAAGCTGCGTGAGTACGGAGCGGTCGACAGCATCGATGTCGTAGTTGGAGGGATCATCCCACCGGCAGACTTCGAGAAGCTGTACTCGCTCGGGGTCAAGCGCATCTTCACGCCCTCCGACTACGAACTCATCGATGTGATGGAGTCGATCACCGGGGTTGTCGAAGAGCGAGCGGCCGGAGCGTGAGTTCGGACCACGAGGGCCTGGTCGCCAGGGCACTCGACCTGGACAAGTTTGCCGTCTCCAAGCTGATCTCGCTTTTCGAGGATCGTCGGCCCGAGGCGGCCGCGCAACGGGCTGCCGTTCTCGACCTGCTCGACAGCACGAGCGGGACCGTGCTCGGGATCACAGGGACACCCGGATCCGGCAAGTCCACACTTCTTTCCAGGCTGACCGTTGACCTGCTCCAACGGGACCCGGAGCTGTCACTGGCGGTCGTTGCCGTCGACCCGTCCAGCCATGTCTCGGGTGGCGCTCTGCTCGGCGACCGTACCCGCATGCGCTTCACACCCGACGAGCGCCGCCTGTTCTTCCGGAGCCAGGCGTCCGCCACGGACCTGGGCGGACTCGGACCGTCGAGCTTCCAGGTTTGTCGACTCCTGACACGCCTGTTCGACTGCGTGCTGATCGAGACTGTCGGAATCGGACAGAGCGAGGCCGACATCCGCCACCTGGCCGATCGCGTGTACCTGGTTCTACAGCCGCTCGGCGGCGACGAGGTCCAGTTTCTCAAGGCCGGAATCGTCGAGGTTCCCCACGTCTTCATCCTCAACAAGTCCGACGAGCCGAGCTCCGATCTCAGCTACCACCAGCTGAACGCGAGCATGTGGCTGGCGCGTCCCTTCGATGAGATCGAACCCCCGATATTTCGCACCAGCGCTATCTCGGGTGAGGGTCTGGAACCGCTCGAGGCCGACATGCTCGCCGCCATCAGAACGCCGGGACCGTTGTCTCTGCGGGACCGCGAGCCGTATTTCTTCGAAC
Source organism: Microthrixaceae bacterium (assembly GCA_049672765.1). GTDB lineage: Bacteria > Actinomycetota > Acidimicrobiia > Acidimicrobiales > Microtrichaceae > JAGQSZ01. The sequence goes on from JBATWQ010000032.1 coordinate 19,242, forward strand.
GGTGGGTGGACGACGAGTGGGGGCGGGTGGGCAGCGAGTACCTGCTTGGACCGCTCGGGGGTGCGACGTCGTTCCTAGGGGACTCCGGAGGTTATGACCGGGCCCAGGGACGCTTCGGAGCAGAGTTCATCGCCAGCCTGGGTACCGGCAAGCCGTGAGATTGCGAATTGGAGAAGTGTGATTGGAGTGGTCGAATGACGACCACTCCAATCACACTTCCTCTCATGAAACCTTGATGATGCCCTTCATCTCCGAGTGGATCGTGCAGACGTAGTGGAACGTGCCGTTCTTGTCGAAGGTGTGCTTGAAGGTGCCCTTGTCCTGTTCGGGGCTTTCGAAGTCGTCGCCCTTGACGTCGTGGGTCTCCTTGCCGTCCCACTCCCAGGTGACGGTTCCACCGTTCTTGAGCTCAACTGTCTTGGGCTCGAAAGCGTTGTCCACGACCTTGACCGTGGCGTTCAGTTCGCCGGTGCTGGCTGCGCCAGGCGTGGTCGCCTTCGCCGAACCGTCGCTGCCGGAACTGCCACAGCCTCCTAGGGCAATCGCGCAGAGCGCGGCGACTGCAACCACGAGCAAACGTGACTTCGTACGCATTACTACCTCCGTTGTGTCTTGGCGGATCGAGCTCTGCGCGCCGATTCGTTGAACACGGGGTTAGGTCTGTCTCAGATCTGCCCGCGTGACAATTTCTACGGACCGGGCGAAAAGCCCGTTCAGAACTCGATGGATCCAGGGATCGGCGGCACGGGCATCACATGAACACGGAAGATCCGGTTCGTGGTCTCTCGAGCAGGTGGATCGCTGGCTCCTCAATCGACCATAGTGCAGCAGGGGGCAGGACCAAATTGGCTGGACTCGGAGCAGCTGGCCCGAAGCGGCGGGTTGGACGACAGACCGAGCGGCCCGGGCGATTCGGGTCCATGACTAACCGAGCGGCCCCGCTTCTCAGGACAGGCCGCAGCTCTTCATGAGTTCTTCGATCGTCGACTGGTCCTTCGCAGAGAGAGTGTCGGTAGAACCGATGTTGGACGACAGGTCGTCCATGTTGTCCACCAGGCAGCGGGCCTGGGTCTCGTTGAAACCGAGTTTCGTGAAAGTCTCGACCAGGGCATCGATCGACTTGTCGCTGGGTGTGGACGACGGAACCGTCGACTTGGTAGCGGTGCTGGTGGTGGAGGATTCAAGCCCGGTTGTCCCAGAATCGCCGCCACACGATGCCAACAACCCCGGTGTGGCCATTGCGAGGAGAAGGAAAAGCAGCGGTCGGCGCCGCCCCCGGTGTCGATCTTGACGCAGAAGTCCCCGGGGATTCACTTGGCCTGCGACGCTTCCAGTTTGAGCTGGTCCATAGCCTCGTCGAGTTCGCTGATTCGCCTGGCGAGGCCACGCAGCATCGACCTCGACAGCTGCGGCAGGTCGTCGAGAAGCGTGTTGAAACCGCGTCGATCGATGACCTCTAGCTTCAGGTCCGTCTTGGCGATGACCGAAGCGGTTCTGGCCACAGCATCTAGAAGGGCGACTTCGCCGAAGTAGCTACCCGGGCCGATCGTCGCGACCGTTACGCCGTCCTTGACGACGTCGGCCTCGCCGCTGAGGATCATGGCGAACTCCTGTCCGAGCTCGCCCTGGCGGATGATCGTCCGACCTGCCTCGATGCTGACCTCGTCGGCGAGACGGTCGATCTCTTCGAGTTCTTTGGTCGTGCACCCCGCGAAGATCGAGATGCTGCGAATCTTCTCGAGTCGATCAGGTGCATGCGCCATGGTGCCCGACAATATCGGCCTTTGCCTGCGGTTGCAGCGCACTTTGTTGCGACTTCAGAAGCGAAGTTGGCCCGTGACGGTTGTCGAGCCTGTAACTATTGCCAGGCTCATTGTGAGTCGCTGCAAACTGGCCAGATGGCCACCACAGAGGGGGATGCATGGTCAAGCTGTTCGCATTTTTGAGGCGCAACCCGGAGCTGAGCTTCCAGGAGTTCGTGACGCACTGGAGGGAGCAACACGGTCCACTCATCAGGGACGAGCCGACGCTTGCTCGACACATTGTCCGCTACGAACAACACGTCCGACACCGCCCCGAACCGATCTCGGGGAACCGGGGTGTGGATGGAGTCGCCGTCCAATGGTTCAATTCCATCGACGACTTCGTCGGGTTCATTTCCGAGCCCGCCTATGCGGAGCTGATCGCACCGGACGAGAAGCGGATGTTGGACATGGACCAGGTCGAGTTCGTCATCACCGAGGAACCCCACGTGGTGATCGACGGGCCACAGGGAATGGCGTCGACAAGTGACTGATCAAACGTCGGGTGCAGACACGAGTAACGACGCGTCCAGGAAGGAATCGCGGGGCGGAGTGATCGTCACCGGTGGTGGCTCCGGCATCGGCCGGGCGATCTGTGAACGCCTGGGAGCGGATGGCGTTCGGGTCGGGGTACTGGATCGTCGAGACGATCGGGCGCGCTCGGTCGCGGAAGCCGTCGGTGGGGTTGCGTTGGTGGCCGACGTCGGCGACAGCGCCACCCTGACCGCGGAGTTGGAGCGCGGTGCAACCGAACTCGATGGCTTGAGGGGTCTGGTCAACAACGCCGGCGTCGGCAACCTGAAGGCGTTCGAGGATTACACCGACCGCGAGATCGATCTGATCGTTCGTGTGAACTTGCTGGGCACCTTTTACGGAATGCGCGCTGCTGCGCGTCTCATCAGACAGAACGGGGGAGGCTCGATCGTCAACATCGCGAGCGTTTCGGCGGTACGTCCGACGCGGGGCGAGGCTCCGTACTCGGCGGCGAAGGCCGCGGTAATAGCGTTGTCGCAGTCCGGAGCTCTTGAGTGGGCCCCGGATATCCGGGTCAACTGCATCTCGCCGGGTTTCATCAGGACACCACTAAACGAGATGTTGGCCGCGGACCCGCAGTCCCTCGATTTGATCGAAGCCGGTACTCCGCTCACACGGGCGGGCACTGCCGCAGAGGTTGCTGACCTTGTCGCGTTTCTGCTGTCTGAACGAGCCAGCTACATGACCGGCCAGAACGTCGTCATCGACGGAGGCTCGATGCTCACCTCGCTGCAGATGGACTCGGTGCTGGGCGGCTTGTTGAGCGGCGGCTTCCCGAACGAAGGCTGAGCGAGGCTTTTACCCAGCAGGCGGCGGTGCGGCGGACAGGCCTTTCTGATAAGCCTTGTGAGGCATGAACCGCGGCGGCGGGCACGGAGGCGATGATGGGCGTAGGGCGGGGCAGCGGCTGGGGCCGTTCTGTCGAGATTGCCAGTACTGAAGCGATTGCGGCGCCTGGGCGCGGCGAAGCGCGGACCCTGCGGCTTCCGCTGTTCAGCGTTCCCGTTTCGCTCGTTCGGGTGCAGATCGCAAGTGCGCTGGTGGTGCTCAACATCTGTGACGTGTTGCTGACGAAGGCGATCCTCCACTTCGGGGGTCTCGAGGGCAATCCGCTGATGGGCGGATTGATGGAGGGAACCGCCGCTCCACTGGGAATCAAGACCCTCTTCGCCGCATCGGCGGGCCTGCTCCTCTTCCTCTGTCCCACGGAGTCCCGCCGAGCCGACCGGGCGGCGGCCACGGTCGCCGGGCTCTACCTGGCTGTCATCATCTGGAACTCGGCGCTGATCGGATGGCTCCTGATCCAGGGCTAGAACCTGTTTCAGTATCGGCCTGACAGGTCGTCAGATTCGGGGTTACGATCGGGTCATGAGCGCAGAGCAGGGAAGAGATCAGGGAAGTCCGGGCACACCTCTCGACGAGATTCCCAAGATCATCTCGATCGACGACCATGTGATTGAACCTCCGAACGTATGGACCGATCGTCTGCCGTCGAAGTACAGCGACGTCTGGCCCCGAACCGTTCAGGAGCGCGGCAACATGAACTTCGTGGGCGGTGTTTTCTCCTACGAACCCGACGACGATGGCGCGCTGTGCGACTGGTGGCTCTACGAGGACAAGAAGATTCCCCAGACCAGGCTTTCCGCGGCAGCAGGCTTCGACCGCGACGAGGTCAAGGTGGTTGGTATCACCTACGAAGAGATGCGCAAGGGATGTTGGGACCCCAAGGCCCGCATCGAGGACATGGACGCCAACTGGACCGAGGCACAGATGTGCT
>JBATWQ010000033.1:0-6643 GCA_049672765.1 Microthrixaceae bacterium
AACTGGCGCAGTTCGCCGTCCCGGACCTCGATCACCCTGCTCGTACCTGTGGTGGTCAACTCGTCGAGCGCACCTTCGCCATTGACGATCCAGGCGTGGGCAGCTCCCCGCTTCTGGAGCGCGCCCGCAACCAGATCCATCGTTCCTCGGTCGGCGACGCCGAGCAGCTGACGTCCGACCCGTCCCGGATGCGACAGCGGGCCCAGAATGTTGAAAATCGTGGGGAAACCCAATTCGCTGCGAACCGAGGCGGCGAAGCGCATTGACGGGTGGAAGATACGGGCGAACGCAAATCCGACGCCGGCTTCACGCACACACGCCGCAACGCCGGGGCCTTCGAGCTCGATCGCAACACCGAGCGCTTCGAGCAGGTCTGTCGATCCGGAAGTCGAAGACGCCTTGCGGTTGCCGTGTTTACAGACTCGGGCGCCGGCGCCGGCGGCGACGATCGATGCCATCGTCGAGACGTTGAACGCCCGCCCGGCGAGAGCTACAGAACCGCCTGTACCGACGATGTCGATCACCGACTCCGGCTCGTCGAGAACCAGCGGCGACGCCGCCTCGATCATGGACTCGACGAACCCGGCCACTTCGTCGATGTTCTCGCCCTTGGCCTTGAGAGAGACCAGGAACCCGGCAATCTGGGCGTTCGTGGAGTCGCCCCGGAGAATCTGGCGCATGGTCGACGCCGCCAACTCGGACGACAGGTCCTCACCGGCGATAAGAGTCGATAGAACCCCGGACCAACCGCCTGCGCTGGTGAAGGCGTCCATCAACGAGCGGCCGCGCTTCCAGAGACCGTGTCCCCCTTGGACCCCATGGCACGCATCCGACGGCGCCGGCGGATTATCCGTTGACGCTCCCGTTCGGTGGCCCCACCCCAGACGCCGTTGTGCTCCCGGTTGGAGATCGCGTGCTCGAGGCACTCGTCCTGGACCGGACAGCGGGCACACACTTCCTTGGCCTCGGCGGCCTCTTCATCACTAGCGGGATAGAAGATGATTGGATCCAGACCCTTGCAGGCCGACCTGTGTACCCACGCGCGGTCCATGTGGCGTGATTCTGCCCGTGCAGCCCGCCTGTGTCCAAGTGAGTGTCTGCCCCTCGTTCTACACTCCTGAACGTGACTCCAAGACCATTCGTCCGCTCAAGATCTCTCGAAGCATTGCGTGAGGAAGAATTTGACCTGGTGGTGATCGGTGGTGGAGTCACCGGCGCCGGGGTTGTGCTCGATGCAGCATCTCGAGGCCTGCGGGCGGCGCTCATCGAGCGTGATGACTTCGCCTCCGGCACCTCATCCAAGTCGTCCAAACTCGTCCACGGCGGTCTGCGCTATCTCCAACAGGGTGAAGTCGGCCTGGTATACGAGGCGTTGGCTGAACGTCAGCGGCTATTGAAGAACGCTCCGCATCTGGTCAAGGTCCTGCCTTTTCTGATTCCCATGTTCGGTAAGGACGGGATCATCCCTTCCAAGATTGCCCGACTTCTGGGTGCAGCAATGTGGGGGTACGACCTCACCGGGGGGCTCCGCATCGGCAAGCGCCACAAGCGTCTGGACAAGGCCGAGACGCTCAAGTACATGCCGACCCTGCCCGAGTCGCGCCTCGTTTCGTCCTACCTGTATTTCGACGCGGCGGCGGACGATGCACGCCTGGTCGTGACCCTGCTCCGTACCGCCTCGCTCGATCACGGTGCCGTCGTGGCCAACCGTGTTGCTGCAAAGGGACTCAAGAAAGATGCCGGTGGGCGGATCAGTGCGGTCGAGGCCGAGGCCGACGGCGAGACCTTCCTGATCCGGACACGATCCGTGGTGAACGCAGCGGGGGTCTGGTCCGACGACGTACGGGCCCAGGACGAAGGCACCCATCCCCATTCGATACGTCCGGCAAAAGGCATCCACATCTCGGTACCATGGAAGCTCGTTCGCAACGAGATCGCCGCAGTCATCCCCGTGCCCAAGGACAAGCGGTCTGTTTTTGTGGTTCCACAGGGTGACCTCACCTACATCGGGACAACTGACACCGACTACACCGGTCCACTCGACGACCCGCAGTGCACCCCCGAGGACATCGCCTACCTTCTCAAGGCGATCAATGGTTCCTGCACCAACCAGATCCACACGACCGACATCGTCGGCAGCTGGGCCGGGCTCCGCCCGCTGGTCAAAGCCGCGTCCACGGGCCGCACAGCCGATCTGTCCCGTAAACACAAGGTTTCGCGGTCCCGTTCGGGCCTGGTCACGATCACCGGCGGAAAGCTCACCACCTATCGTGAGATGGCCGCCGACACCGTCGACGAAATCGTCAAGACGGTGCTTCCCAACCACGACTCACCCAAGGTCGGCCGCAGCGTCACCAAGAGCCTGCGCCTTCGGGGCGCCGCCGGGTTCGACACCCTCGGGTCCGCCCGCAGCGTCTACCCCGCGGTATCGGCCGAACTGCTGGAGCATCTGGGCAGCCGCTACGGCGGCGAGGCCCGTGTCGTAATGGCCGCCATCCAGAAGGATCCATCCCTCGCCGAACCGCTGGTGGCCGACCTTCCGTACGTGAAGGCCGAAGCTGTCTTTGCGGTCCGCCACGAGATGGCCGGCTCCGTCGACGACGTGCTCGCCCGCCGCACCAGGGCACGAATCTTCGGTCGCGACGATTCAGCGGGCGCAGCCGACACGGTTGCCGAGATCATCGGCGAAGAGCTCGGCTGGACCCAGGAGCAACGTCTAGCGAGCGTCGCCGAGTACCGCAAGTCGGTCGAGCACGAACGAGCTTCGGCCGAGTTGCCCGTGACGCACCTCGCCGAACTAATCGAATCCTGAGCACATCGGGATCCAGGGGGACGACAAATGGACGAATCAAGCGACGCATCGGCACCGACGATCGATGACACCGTCACCGGAACCGGCGCTCCGGTAGCTCCGATCGAACTGTCAGGGGGTTCACAGGACGCGACTTCTCACTACCGGGACTCCCCCACAGGGATCGACGACGCAACCCTTAACAGACTCCGCTCGGTGTGTTCTGTCGTGGACGACGATCCGCGGTCAACCGCCGAGGCGAGCCGCGACTGGTGGCCGCTGGCGATGATCTGGGCCACGCAGGGTCAGGTTCCCCAGCGCGGGGCCGCGGTCGCACGCCCCGCAACCCCGGCCGAGGTGGCCGGCGTCCTCGCCATCTGTAACGAGGCCGGCATTCCCGTGACTGCCGCCGGTGGTCGTTCAGGCGTCGCCGGAGCCTCGGTGCCACGCTACGGCGGACTGGTGCTCGACATGTGCGCCATCAGCGGCATACGCGACGTCGACGACAAATCCCTCGTCGCGGATGTCCTCGCGGGCACCTTCGGTGACCGCTACGAGAACGAGTTGCGCAACACCCATTCCCTGACAGGTGGGCACTGGCCCCAGTCGATGGCGCTGTCAACCGTCGGCGGGTGGTTGGCCTGCCGCGGGGCAGGGCAGCTCTCGACGCGCTACGGCAAGATCGAGGACATTGTCATCGGACTCGACGTCGTTCTCGCCGACGGTCGCACGCTGCAGACCGGCGGCCACCCCCGAGCAGCGGTCGGTCCAGACCTAAACCAGCTGTTCGTCGGTTCTGAGGGAACCCTCGGGGTCATCACTGAGGCCCGACTACGGGTGCACCCCGCTCCGCAGTCACAGCGCGTAGCCGCGTACGCATTTGGCAGTTTCGAGACCGGACTGGAGTGGTGCAGGAAGATCATGCGCCGGGGGGCCAGACCCGCCGTACTCCGCCTGTACGACGCGATCGAGTCCGATCGTCACTACCAAACCGGCGACAAGACCTGCGTGGCCATCGTCATGGATGAGGGTGATCAGGTCATCATCGACGCATCCATGGACGTGGTCGCAGCCGAAGCGGCCGCCGGCGGCGGCGAGGTCCTCTCCGACGACCTGGTCTCCATCTGGTTCAAGGAGCGCAACAACGTCGCCGCACTTGAATCACTCATTTCGAAGGGGTTCGTGGTCGACACGATGGAGGTCTCAGCCAGCTGGACCCGGGTTGCGGCGGTTACGAACGAGGCCCTCGGGGCAATCCGCCAGATCCCGGGAGTGCTGGCCGCTTCCGCCCACTGCAGTCACAGCTACTCAGACGGCGCCTGCGTCTATTTCACCTTCGCCGCCCAGGTCCCCGAGGACGAGCGCGAGTCCACCTACAACAGGATTTGGGACGTGGGAACACGCAAGGTCCTCGAGATGGGCGGTTCGCTCTCGCACCATCACGGGGTCGGACTCAACCGGTCACGTTTCGTGGCAGAGGCTCTCGGTGCCGGCATGGAAGTACTCGATTCGATCAAGTCGACACTCGATCCGAACGGAATCCTCAACCCGGGCAAATTGGGCATGGGATCACGTTTCGCCGCTGGACTTTCGGGCAGTCTGAATTGAGCTCCGGCAGGGGGTCGGCCCCGGGCCCCACAGGCAACATGCTTCCCGAACTCGAACCGGGTCAGGCCTTCTGGCGCGGCGCCGTCACGACCCTGGTGGTCACGCTTCCCGCCGGAATCCTCAACCAGCTACTGGTCGACAGCGGCGAGATCGAAGCCAGCTCTCCCCTTGCGATGATCTTCTGGCTGCTCATCCTGTTGGGAGGCGGAGCCGGGGGCTGGGCGGTAATTCGACTCGCGCCGCGGGCCAAGCTGGCCCATGCCGCCGGCGCGGCGGCCGTCGCCTATGTGCTCACCCAGTCCTTCGGCGTCGTCAAGCGACTCATCGAGGGCGAACACATCAGTTGGCTCGCCTACCCCTTCCTGGCGCTGCTGATGGCTACCTGTGGAATGCTCGGCGGCGCGTTCGCCCGGCGCTGGCTCAGCCAGAACGGTCCCCAGCCATGAAACACCTGGAGAGAGAATGAGCATCCTCGTCATCGATGTAGGGACCAGTGGCGTCAGGGCAGCGGTGCTTCGCTCCGATGGAACTCTTGCCCACGAAGTCCGCCGCGTCACGCTTCCCGATACTCCGGTCGCGGGTCTCGTCGAGTTCGATGCGGAGCACTATGCACAGCAGGCGCTCGACTGCGCCCGGGAAGTCCTCGCAGCCAATGGTCCGGTGGATGCCGTCGGAATCAGCAACCAGCGCACGAGCACGATCGTCTGGGACCGAGCGACAGGTGTGCCGGTGGCACCCGCCCAGGGTTGGCAGGACCTGCGGACTCTCGGTGACTGTCTGACTCTCAACGCCGAGGGGTTCCACCTGGCCCCCAACCAGTCCGCGACCAAGCTGGCGAACATCCTCGATTCGGTGGACCCCGATCGCCAGCGCGACCTGTGTTTCGGTACCCCTGACTCGTGGCTCATCTGGAAGCTGACCAACGGGGCAGTCCACGCCTCGGACCACTCCAACGCAGCGGTCTGGGGCCTCCTCACCGGCGACGGCGCGGGGCTGGACCACAGGGTTCTGGATCGTCTGCGCATCCCCGAGTCGATGATCCCCCGGATAGTCCCATCGACAGGCCACGTCGGCCAAGCCACCGCCCTGGACGGGTCCCCGCCAATCTGTGGCGTGGCGGGCGATCAGCAGGCGTCGCTGATCGGACAGGGCTGCATCCGGCCCGGAATGGCCAAGATCACCTTCGGAACCGGCGGGATGCTCGATGTCTGCACCGGTCCGGAGCGACCCAGGTTCGACACCAGAGGTGCCGGTGGAACGTTCCCCCTGGTGTGCTGGCGCGACGGCGACGACCTCACGTGGGGTGTCGAAGGGATAATGCTCTCGGCCGGAACCAACGTCGAATGGCTCCGCGATGATCTGGGACTGATTCCTGACGCGGAATCGTCCGAGGCGATCGCCGCCAGCGTGGAGTCGACGGACGGCGTCGTCTACGTCCCGGCGCTCCTGGGACTTGGAACGCCGTACTGGGACTACGGAGCACGGGGAACGCTCCTGGGAATCACCCGGGGAACCCAGGCGCCCCACATCGTCAGGGCGGTTCTCGAAGGAGTGGCCAACCGCGGCGCCGATCTGGTCGATGCGGCCGAAAAGGACTGCGACATGACCCTCGAATCGATCCGGATCGACGGCGGGATGTCACGGAACTCCGTATTCGTCCAGGCGCTGGCCGATGCCACCCAACGGACCGTCGAGGTTTCGCCGGTAACGGAGGCAACCGCCCTAGGGGCAGGCTTTCTGGCTGGACTCGACGTCGGGACCTGGCAGTCCTGGGACGAGATCGGTGCCAGATGGAACCCGGCCCAGATTGTCGAACCGGCCAGCGGAGGGGACCGCGACAGATGGCACACCGCGGTTGAGCGCTCCAGGAGTTGGTACCCCGAGCTTTCGGCCCTCGACTTCTGAGTAGTCCCAAAGGTTCATTGCTCTGATGCGATGGAACCAATGCGCTCCAGTTTCAGGTTGGGCCGTCCGTAGACAGATGCATGGAAACGTCGAACGAAGTCCGTATCACCCGCGGTTCACGATCGAACGACAGCGAGCCGATCGTGCTCGGCCCGGAGCCGGCATCCGCGATCCTCACCGAGCCACGGGTCCAGATTGAGTTCGACCCCGAGACCTCGACCTACCGGATCGGTCTCGCCGTCGCCGTCTGAGTAGCTCTCCTGCCAACCGGCTCAGCCATGCAGTGAACCCGAGCCACCCAGCGTGGCGGGCCCCACGCATGACTGGGCAGGTCGGACT
>JBATWQ010000034.1:0-18159 GCA_049672765.1 Microthrixaceae bacterium
ATTCGCTGACCCGGTTCATGAACTGTGAGATCTGCGCCCGGGGAACCACCACGTCGATGATGTCGTCGGCGCCGTTGGCCTTGGCCATCCAGAAGGCGTTCTCGCGCGCCGCGATCAGGTCGGCTGCAGAGTTGGGTGGAAGGTGATAGGCGTCGATCGCCCCGAGTTTGAACAGCAGTTCCGACAGCTGCTCGGAATCCTCGTCTATCCGTGACTCCGAGGTGTTCTCCATCATCACGACCAGGTAGGCGAGTGCGGACTCCTTGACGGTCTCTGGCACACCCAGCTCGAGGTTCGAGTAGGACTGGACGGCGGCCATGGTGAGCAGGTCGATGTATTCGAGGATCATCGGGTTCAGACCCGAGTCGATGATTCTGGGTATCGCTCCCGTCACCTGATCGAGGGTCGAGAACGGGGCCAGGATTGTCCGCTGATACTCGGGACGCGGGTAGAGCCGGAGCACTGCCTCGGTGACCAGGGCGAGGGTTCCTTCGCTACCGATGATCAGCTGGGTCAGGTCATAGCCGGTTGACGCCTTGACAAACTTGCCGCCGGTTCGGATGACTTCGCCTCCGGGAAGAACCGCTTCGAGCCCCAGAACCTGGTGCCGGGTCACGCCGTATTTGACCGCCCGCATGCCACCGGCGTTGGTGTTTATGTTTCCACCGAGGCTGGCCGAGTACTCGCCCGGATAGACGGGGTAGACGAGCCCCTGCGCCTTGGTGATCTCGTCGAGTTCGTTGAGGCGCAGGCCCGGCTGGACGACGGCCACATGGTTCTCGGTGTCAATCTCGAGCACCTTGTTCATGCGCTCGAACGACACCACGATGGCGTTCTCGGAGGGAATCGCTGCACCCGAAAGGCCCGTTCCAGCCCCGCGGGCGGTGACGGGGATCCCCTCGAGCTCGGCGAATTCGAGAATTGCGGCGACTTCGTCGGTCGACTCGGGACAGACAACGGCTGCCGGGACGACCCCGGGGACTGTAAGACACTCGTCGTGGCTGTAGTCATCGATGGATTCGGGACGGAGGACCCGATCGCCCGGCACTATCTCCCTAAGCCTGTCGCCCAACTGTTCCACGAACGTCCCCCGTTCCTAACGATGTGGTTCGTGACCCTAATTCACAATGACTTGTCCTCCCATCCCACCGGCACCGGGCAGCCCCACCCACAGCACGAACCTCGTTGTGCATCGCGCTTCTGACCGTCCTCGGTAAGAATTCCGGGATGACCGCGGACGAGGTGGCTACAGGCCAAGGCTTTGACGGCACGCCACTGGTCATTTGGTTGGACGAGATCGCCATCGGAGACACGGCAATTGCCGGTCACAAGAGCGTGAACTTGTCCAGGGTTCGGGCCATGGCTGAAGTGGCGACGATGACGCTTGCCGAACCCGCGGGCCCGGGCCAGCCGGATCACTCCACCATTGCTGTTCCCGACGGTTTCGTTGTCACAACACGGGCGAGCTCCGAACTCCTCAAGGCAGAGGGCCTGAGGGGCGAACTGGATCGGCTGGGCGCGCAACATCTGAGCGGCGCCATCTCGGCTCGCGGGTACTCCGACGCCGCCCGAGGTCTTGTGGCCGAGGCGTCAGTGCCGGGCGAACTGCGCTCAGCCATTTCAAAGGCTTACGACCGCCTGTCCTTGAGCTCTGGCGTCGGGGAACTCGTTGTCGCGGTGCGCTCCAGTGCCGCAATGGAGGACAGCATCGGGGCGAGCTTCGCCGGGCAGTTCGACAGCGTTCTTGGAGTTCGGACGATCGACGAACTCTTCCAGGCCTATCTGAAGGTCATCGCCTCGTCGTTGAGCCTGCGGGCACTCTCGTACCGGAAAGCAGTATCGGGCCAACTTGGTCGGCCCGGCCGACTTGAGCGCCCCGGCGACCTTGTCCGGAGCGTCTCCGAGATGTCGGTCCTGGTGCAGCGGATGGTTCGCTCGGATAGGGGCTCAGCCGGGGTGGTGATGACCTCGGTGGCCGACCCGGAGGAGCCGCATATTTCCGAGCCGGTGACTGTCCTCGAGGTGGTACCGGGGACCGGCGAAGGTGTCGTCGGCGGGGCAACAAACCCCGAATCACTCGTAGTGAGGCTGGCAGACAACACGGTCACCCGGACCCCGTCCTCGCCACCTGAGAGCGTGTCGATACTTGCCGACGCAATTGCTCTGGAACTAGCCGGGTGGGGCCGTCTTCTGGAGGTCGAGTTCGGCTCACCGGTACAGATCGAGTGGGCCCGGGACGGGGTGACCGGAGAACTGGCGGTCGTGCAGGTCCGCCCCATTCCCGACCCAACTGAGGCGGTCGGGTTGGAGCACTCGCGTTCAACAGTCGAGTTGAAGTCTGGGCTGAAGGTTCTGACCAGGGGACTCGCCATCGGGTCCGGCGTCGTGTCGGGCCCGGCAGTCGTGGTCGATGATCCCCTCGATCTACTTGCGGGAGACGAAGTCGATCACCTTCCGGAGCAGTTCATCCTGGTCGTGGCAACCACTTCGCCCGAGTGGGTACCTCTGATGAGGCTCGCGTCGGCTCTGGTCACCGACTACGGCGGACGGGGATCACACGCGGCGATCGTGTGTCGGGAATTGGCGCTGCCGGCTGTTCTCGGATGCGGCGACGCCACAAATCTGCTGCGGACCGAGAAGCCACAACTCGACGGGGATCGTGCCGTCCAGCCGGAGGATAGGGCTTTTCGCCCGGTAGTCGTGATCTGTGATGAGCGCGCCGGGGGAGAGGTGTGGGGCTAGCCGGCCCGTGGGGCGAACAACACCCGGGTGAGGGTCACGAGTAGATCTTCTGCCTGTTCCGGATCGAGTTCTTGGGTCGATCTCAGTCTGTCCCAGGACTCGAATGACCAGAGCAGGTCAAGCGCTTCGACCTTCTGCCGGTTGGAGACGTCATCTGGGTCAACTGCTCGATCGAATCCAGGTGGCCTGCCCCGCTTGGGCTCATCGCCGTTGGATTCGCCGGACACCTCGCCGCCGAGTTCAGGCTCAAAGTGACGCAGGACCTGTTCGCGGAGCGCAATCGAGACGGTGGTCAGACGTTGGGTCACCGCCGGCGACGAAATCCCGCGTCGGCGAATCACCCGACGAATCGGCATTATCAGTTCGTAGAGCTCTCGACGCTGAACACCCAGCGCCAAAAGTCGGCTCTCAAAATCGCCTTCGCTGTCGAGGGACTCGAACAGGGGAGTGAACCTGACCGTCTGGGCCTTGATCATGTCGCCGTAGAGAGCCTCCAGATCACTGAAGTGCTGGAAGATCGTTCTGACGGAAACGCCTGCCGCCGACGCGATCTGGTGAGCCGTCGGCTCGCTCGACCCCTCGCTGATCAGGTCGAGCAGCGACTCGACTATGCGCGAATGGGTACGGATGCCGCGTTGCACCCGTCCATCGGTCGCGGTCGGCGCACCCGACGTCGACTCACTTGCTGCACCTGCTCCACCCGCCCGTCCGCGCGTCTTGGATGGCGATGCCTCCGTCGCCCCGTCTGTCGCCGGGCCGGAGGTCGTGGGCGCAGCCGCGGTGTTCACGGGTTCGCCGCCATGAACCGGTTGACCTCTGCTGCGAGCTGAGGTCCGCGGTCCTCCTGGAGGAAGTGTCCGCCGCCCTCGATGACCACTTGCTCGGGTCCACCCGCAGCTGGAATCCGTGTCAGGAATGGCTTCTCGCCGCCACCGGTTATCGGATCCGAGTCCGAGAATGCGACGAGCACCGGCTTGGTCCATGCTTCGAGGACCTTCCAGGCCGCCCGGTTACCCGGCGAGGCGGGATCGTCGCCACTGATGGGCACCAGGACAGGCATGCGGCGGGCGCCCGCGCAGTAGGAGTCGTCGGGGAAGGGAGCGTTGTAGGCGGCGACGACGTCATCGCCCAGGTCGCTGGTCGTTCCCATCGAAACAATTGCACCGCAATTGAATTCGGGCACCGACTGCGAGAACTCGCGCCACTGCATGAACCCCTTGGTGATCTTCTGGTCGCCGGTCGGCAGGCCTGTGTTTGCAATGACCAGGCGGGCGAACCGGTCGGGGAACGAAGCGACCAGCCGGAGACCGATAAGGCCACCCCAGTCCTGACATACCAGCGTGATGCCATTCAGGTCGTTGGCAACGAGCCACTTCGACATCCACTCGACCATGCGCTCATAGGTGTAGTCATCTTGCTCAGCCGGCTTGTCGGACCTCCCGAAGCCGGGAAGGTCAGGCGCCATCACCCGATGCCCAGCCTCGACGAGGGACGGAATCATGTGCCGGTAGAGGTAGCTCCACGATGGTTCGCCGTGCATGCACAGGACGACTTCTCCGTCTCCCGGTCCTTCGTCGACGTGGTGGATGCGCAGTTGCGTTCCGTCGCCAGCGTCGACCTCGGTGTAGTGGGGCGAGTAGGACCAATCAGGGAGGTTCTCGAATCGGGAGTCAGGAGTACGAAGAACTTGCATACCCAGAGACAATAGTTCTCGGAGGCCACGTCTAGCTCGGATCTGAAGATGCGACCTGTCGGATCTGTGTGACGTTTCGTGATACGAATGAAGGTATGACTCAAGCGATCTCGGTACGGCTGGACGACGAGGCAGGCCGGGCGCTGCGGGCGCTCGAAGCCGCCGGAATGACTCGGTCTGAGGCGATCCGGTCTTCATTGATCGCTTCTGCGCAGCGGCTTCGCCGGAGCTCTGAACTCGCAGCAGAAGTTGCTTCTCTAGAGGCCGACGAACAGGACCGCGACGAGATGTTCGCCGTTGCGAATCTCATGGAGTCCCTGCGTGCTCCGCGGTGACGTCTACCGTCTCAAGGTCCCCAAGGGCACCGGGCACGAACAGCAAGGGGACCGGTACGGGGTGGTCGTCCAGGCCGCAGAATTTCTTCCGCGTTCGGTCGTAATCGTCGCCCCCACGTCGCGCAGTGCAAAGCAGGCCTCATTTCGGCCGGAGATCGATCTGGATGGCGAACGCACCCTGGTACTCGTCGAGCAACTCGGTGCCGTGGATGCGTCCCGTCTGGGCGAGTTATCAGGGCATCTCAGCCCAGAGGAGCTCTGGGGCGTCGACGAGGCCCTATCCGTAGTACTCGGGCTCAACTGATCTCAAGCCTGGTCGCAGGACCTACTCACAGAACCAGGCTCAGATGATGCTCAGATGCGCTCGAAGTTGCGGCGCAGCTCCCACTCCGAGACCAGGTTGTTGGACGCCTTCCATTCCTCCTTGGCCGAGTGCAGTAGGTGTCCGTGAACCATCGGACCAAATGCTTCCCTGGCGAACTTCGAACCTTCGAACTGCGCTATCGCGTCGACCAGGTTCCACGGAATCCGTTCGACGTTCTCGGCGGTGTAGCCGTTGCCCTGGAAGGGATCGCCGCAATCGAGTTCGTTGTCGATCCCATCGAGTCCCGCGGCGATTACGGCCGCGAACGCAACATAGGGATTGCAGTCGGCACCGGGTACACGTGACTCGATCCGCATGCCTGCGCCGTGACCCACGAGCCGGAACCCTGCGGTTCGGTTGTCGGGCGACCACACGACAGTCGTCGGCGCCCACGAATCAGGCTGATAACGCTTGTAGCTATTGATGTAGGGAGCGAAACAGATCGACAGCTCACGGGCGTGGGCCAACTGGCCTGCCACCCAACCCCGGAACATCGGGCTCATACCGAGTTGCCCGTCGCCCGGGCACAGGGCCTGGTCGCTGTCGGAGGACCAGATCGAGGAGTGGATGTGGCAGCTCGATCCGGGCTGGTCAATGCTCGGCTTGGCCATGAACGTGACCGACTTGCCCTGCAGGTGGGCGATCTCCTTGGCGCCGTTCTTGTAAATGGTGTGGTTGTCGGCCATCTCCAGAACCTCTGCGTAGCGCAGGTTCAACTCATGTTGACCCGGTGCCGCTTCGCCCTTGGAGAACTCCACGGGCAGGCCGGCATCGAGCATGCCCCGACGTATCGCGCCGATCAGCGGCTCGTCCTTGGTCGACTGGAAGATGTGGTAGTCGAGGTTGTACCAGGAGGACGTCGACTTCGACAGGGTTCGGTAGTCGGCCTCAGCGAGCTCCTCGTAGGTTGCGTCGTAGGTGAACAGTTCGAGTTCTGACCCGACCTTCACCACAAGGCCACGCTTGGCGGCACGTGCGATCTGGCGACGCAGGATCTGTCGGGGAGAGACCGACACCGGCTCACCGGTTTCCTTGTCAACGATGTCGCAAAGAACCAGAGCGGTCCGGTCGAGCCACGGAATGACCCTCAGCGTCGACAGGTCGGGTTGCCCACGGAAGTCTCCGTAGCCGCCCTGCCAACCCGAGTACTCGAATCCCTCGAGCACGTTCATGTCGACGTCGACGCAGAGCAGGTAGTCACACGCCTCGATACCTTCGCCGAGCGCAACGCCTGACGTATCGACCTCTCCGATGACGTGGTCGATGAAGAAACGGCCCGTTACCCGCTTGCCCATCAGGCGACCCTGTAGGTCGACGAAGGCGACGATCACGGTCTCGATGTCGCCGTCGGTCACGCCAGCGGCGAGTGTCTTGATGTCGATCTTGCCGTTCGGGGTACTCACTGATCTCCTATCGAGCCGCGTCTATAAGGCGATGCGGCCTGCGCAGCGGCCCAAGCTATCCCGCTCCGGGTGCGGACGAAGTGTTCAACGTCGAGCCGGTGCGCCTTTCCCACGGGTTCGATCTGCTGTCATAACGTCGTCCTCTATGACGTCGGGAACCTCCCAGAAGACCAGTGTGATTCACGTATCCGGGACCTGGCCGATTGCACCTCGCTTTAACATGAGGCAACAGGCCACGCATTCATCCAGCTGATAAGGGGCGATCGGGAATATGTAGGACCGTCTTGGAAGCTGGCTCGCGCCTATGATGCTGGCTCGGCTGAAGCGGAAGGTGAGTCGTGTTCAGTATCGAATTCGAATCAATCGATCCGATGGATGACAGCGAGCTCGCCACTGGGTCAATAGTTCTCGAAGGTTTTCGCGAGACCTTCGAATCCCCGCTCCACGTGTGGAAACGTGAGGACTATGAGGCCCAATGGGATCAAGCGATCTGTCGCTTGATCAATGGAAAAGATTCTACGGCCATTATCACTGGGTTATACGACCCAGCGTATGCAAACTTCATTCAGTGGTGGCCCGCCTTCAGATTTGAAGGTGAAGTGCGCTTCCATAGTCAGCTGCTACTCATGGAACAACTCGACGCACCATTCGACCTCGATGATGTCTACCGACATGTTGCAGGCTATGAGCAAGTATCGGAGGACGGAACTCCAATATCGGAGTGGTCTGTTCCCATCGACGCGTTGGAGAGCTTTCTTTGGCGCCAATCATCGAGACGATGATTAGCCGCGCAAGTAGCGCAGGCTTCCTCGCGCTTTTCATAGGCCTTTGATGGCTGGTGTTTGCACAGGCCTATCAAGCGACAGAGATACTTGAGAACACGTCCCCCCTCAGTTGCGGTAGCAAAGCTGCGGGTAGCAGTGATAGTTCCGACTGGGATTCCGTTCGCAACGGGTGACTTCTGCATGCGATCGAGGTACAGGTGAGCTTGCCAGGAATCCCTCCGAAGGAGCCCTTGGCGATCTGTGCCAAGCCGTTAGAGTTCAAACATGAACAGCCTGAATGTGCCACTCTCGCATGATCTGAAAGAGTTCGTCGACACCCAGGTTCAACGGGGCGGCTACGAATCGACAGGTGAATACGTGCGGGAACTAATTCGACGCGACCGTGACCGTCGCCAGCTTCGAACTGCCCTCCTGGATGGGGCCCAGTCGCCCGTGATCGCCACCGCCGACGCCGCGTACTTTGCGTTACTCAGGCAAGGTGTCGAAGCTAGAGCCTGAACGATGTCGCGCCTCAGACTGGCGTCGTATAGGCCGCTGTGATTCCGCCGTCGACCAGCAGTGACTGACCCGTCATGAACGACGACTCGTCCGAAGCCAGGAACAGCGCGCCGTTGGCGATCTCACGTGCCTCGCCGAACCGTCCCATCGGGATGTGGACCAGGCGGCGTTGACGCTTCTCCTCATCAGACAGGTACTTGGCCAGCAGAGGCGTCAGAACCGGACCGGGGCACAGTGCGTTGGCACGGATTCCCTGCCGTGCGTAGATCACGGCGATCTCACGGGTCATGGAAAGCACCGCTCCCTTGGATGCCGTGTAGGCGATCTGGGGGGTCGCTGCTCCCAGGTGGGCGACGAAGCTCGCGACGTTGATGATCGAAGCGGCGGGGGAGTCCGGCCCCTCTGCATCGCGGGTCGCGAGCATTGCTGGGATGCCGTACTTGCAGCCCAGCGCCAAACCGGTGACGTTGATCTTCAACGTCGTCTCCCACACCTCGACCGAGGTGTTCACGGGACCGTCGTCGTCGCCGAGAGAGACACCGGCGTTGTTGTAGAGGACGTGCAGTCCTCCGAACTCGCTGACGGCGTGGTCGACCGCGGCCTTGACCGAGTCTTCTGACCCGACGTCGCAGTGCACGTAGCTGGCGCTGCCACCCGCGGCTCGGATCGCCTCGACAGCCTCGGTTCCATCGGAGAGGTCGGCAATGACGACACTGGAGCCCTCGCTCGCGAACAGTTCCGCAGCGACCCGTCCGAGTCCAGCGGATGCACCGGTGATGAGGCTCACCCGGCCGTCAAGTCGTCCCATTGTTTCCTCTGATTCTCCTGTGATGTGCGCTGCGTTGCGCGGACCGCCGTGAGAGTAGCTACTGGTGGCCCTCGGCCAAATATCGCCGTCCGCTGTCGAATATCTAAGCTGCGGCCAATGGCCATTTCCGCTGAACCAAACGCCGTCGGGTCGATCCCCGAATTCGCTCCACTACTCATCGCCGGTGAACGGGTCGCAGCGTCCGACGGGGCGACATTTCCTACTTATGACCCGTCCACCGGTCAACAGATCGCAGAGGTCGCCCAAGCCGGCCAGAAGGACCTGGACCTGGCTCTTGACGCCGCCCAGCGGGCGTTCACCGGCGGCTCGTGGTCGTCGGTATCGGCCACCGATCGTGGCCATGTCCTGAACCGAGTGGCGACTCTCATTCGCGAACGAGCCGAGGAGTTTGCACAGCTGGAAATGCGCAACGCCGGCCACACCATCGACGACGCCCGCTGGGAAGCAGGCGCGATGGCCGACGTGTTCGAGTACTACGCAGGCGCTGCCAATAAGCATCTGGGCAGCGTCGTTCCGACCCAGGACGCCGGACTCGGCGTGGTCACGAAGGTTCCGGTCGGCGTCTGCGGACTGATCGTCCCGTGGAACTTCCCGATGTACATCGCCACCTGGAAGCTCGCCCCCGCGCTCGCCTGTGGCAATCCAGTGGTGCTCAAGCCGGCGTCGCTGACCCCACTCAGCGCTCTCCTTCTGGGTGAGGTGCTGGTGGAGGCCGGCGTGCCCGGCGACGCCGTCTCGGTCATTCCGGGACCCGGAGGCACCGTCGGTGACGCGCTGGTCGGAGATCCCCGGGTGTCGAAGATCTCGTTCACAGGGGATTCGGTGACTGGTGCGGGAATCCTGCGCCGGGCCTCGGACAACATGACCCGGGTGTCGCTGGAGCTTGGCGGCAAGTCCGCTGCGATCGTCTTCGCCGACGCCGATCTGGACAAGGCTATCGACGCGCTGCCCTACTCGGTCTTTGCCAACGCAGGTCAGGACTGTTGTGCGCGTAGCCGGCTACTGGTGGAGCGGTCGGTCTATGACCGCGTGGTCCGGGGCCTCATCGAAAGAACCGCTCGTCTACGGGTAGGCGACCCGGCCGATGAAACCACCGAGATTGGCCCGATGATTTCTGAGGGCCAGCGGGCAACGGCGCTCAAGTACATCGATATCGGCACTTCGGAGGGCGCCGAGGTCGTCTGCGGCGGCGACTCGAACGGGCCGGGCTGGTTCATGTCACCCACCGTTCTCGCAGGTGTCGACAACACGATGCGCGTCGCCCGTGAAGAAATTTTCGGGCCGGTGCTCAGCGTCATTCCCTTCGATGACGAGGCCGATGCTGTCCGAATCGCGAACGACAGCGACTACGGGCTTTCCGGAACCCTCTGGACCAGCAACCTTGGGACCGCAATGCGGGTCAGTTCGGCGGTGCGGACCGGGACGATCTCGGTCAACACCAACCGAAGCGTCCGCTACGAGATGCCTTTCGGCGGCTTCAAGAAGTCGGGTATCGGGCGGGAACTGGGTCTTGCGAGCCTGGATCACTACACCGAGACCAAGACGATGTTCTACAGCGCCGAGTAGTCGCGGTCGTCAGCGGCGGGCTCAGCCGAGTGATGCCAGCGGCAGGGTCGTCAACGGCGGGTCTGGGCACCCGGGTCATCGAGTAGCGCCTCGACCTCGGGGGCCAGAACCCCTGTACTGATGTCCGCCAACGTCGTTGTCTCAAGAACCACCCGGACGCTCGCCCTGGTGGCCATCCAGACACGCTCCAGCGCGGTCGCGGCACCCTGGTATTCAAGGTTCTCGGGCGGCTCCCCGCGGACGTCCGCCAGCGGGCCCTCGACCGCCCGGATGATATCGGCGACGCTCACCTGATCCGCCGGCTTGGCCAACCAATACCCGCCGTCCGAACCACGCTGGCTCTGGACTATTCCAGAGCGGCGCAATTCGGCGAGGATGTTCTCCAGATAGCGGGTGGGGATATCCTGGACATCGCCCAGTTGGTCTCCCTTGGTGAGCCCAGAGGCCCGGGTCGGGGACCTGACCGCAAGTTCGGCACAAGCACGTACCGCGTAGTCAACCTTGGCTGAAATTCGCATGGCTCAGATCTGCCCTTCGCTCGCAAACTGATGCTCCAACCACGGTCCTTCGTGACCGTGATCAGCCGAAATCTCTACTGGTACCGCCATGCCGCCCTCTTCGACCAGCGAGGGGCGGGGTCCTGTGACCTGGGTTGCGTAGAGAACCAGCAGGGCCAGGACAATGACCACCACGATCGTCGTCCAATGGGGTCGGCGAAACCTGGGGGATCGACTCGACCGCCGGGTCGGACCACCTGTCAGTTCTGGGTCACCGAGATCCCTGTAGTGGACCCCCGGCGGCGGCGACAGGACGCGGGCCAACGACTGGACCTCGCTCGTCGGGATGCCCGTCATCTCCGATACCGACTCGATCGAGTAGCCAGCCAGGTGGATCAGCGCCCCGACGACGCGTTCATGTGTCGTCGCGTGCTCCAGGCGTCGACGCAGCGCGGCCCGCATGCTCGAGTGTTCATCGGATTCCGGGTCCAGGTGTTCGATCGGGGACGGCCCGACCGTCTGGACGATCGTGAACTCGATGAGCCTGGCCATCCAGTCGGGCGGCAGCGGGTCGCCCATCTGACGCAGTCGCTCCGCCGCTATTCCGGCTACCGCAAGCGCGGCGGGTCGATCACCCAATAGTCGATACGAGACGGCGTAGGCATTGGATTCGAGAGGTACTGGTTCTGATGACTGCACTTGCCTGACCGTGTCTGATGGCGTGAACGGACCCTACTGGCGTCGGTAGGCGCGCTTCGGCCCACGTCGTGCGCCCACCGTAGGTGCCTCGGCAATACGAGTGGTGCCCGGTCCCTGAGTTCGCCGGATTGGCTGCAAGAATGTCCGGATGCCAGAGCAGACTCCCGGGGAAGGATCGAACAGGCCCGGCGCATCTGGATCTGGGTCCCCGAAAAAACCCGGGCACTCTCAGGCAGGACCGGGCAGGCAGTACTTCGTACCGTCTCCCCCCGGCCGTGGGGCGCAGGGGAGCGACTCCGCAGCGCCCGCCGCGGGGGGACCAGCGCACCGCCAGGGTGGTCCGCCTCCGTCGATCGCACCGGCAAGTCCCAAGGGTCCGACCGGGCCTCCCTCCGAACCGGCGGTGCAGCCGGTTGGACCGAGGGGACCGAAGCGTCGACGCCGTCACCTCCGACGCTGGCTCGTCCTGATTCCGCTGCTCCTCGCGCTCGCCATCGGATTCCTTGTCGTCAAGGCCTACCGAGCGTATTCACGGATCGAGAGACTCGACCTCCAGGACGTCCTCGATCCGGTCAGCGGCGACGAAGTCAACTACCTGCTGGTCGGCTCAGATTCACGGGCCGAGTTCGACCCCGAGGGCAACAGCGGGGTCGTGGGAAGTCGATCGGACACGATCATTGTGTTGCGAACATCTCCCGCCGGGTCGACGATGATGTCCGTTCCCCGTGACCTGTGGGTGACGGTCCACGACACCGAAAAGATGGGGCGCATAAACGGTGCCTACAACCACGGTCCTGCCAACCTTGTCCAGACTGTCAAGGACAATCTGGGCATCCCCGTGAACCACTACCTGGAAGTCGGCTTCGGGTCGTTCGCCGGGCTGGTCGATGCCGTCGGGGGAGTGACGATCGATTTTCCCCATCCTGCATTCGACGAGCAGTCCGGGTTGAAGGTCGAAACCTCGGGTCCTGTCCTGCTCAACGGACAACAGGCTCTCGCGTACGCCCGTTCTCGCCACTACACCGAGGTGATCGACGGCAGGGACGTCACCGACCCGACAGCTGACCTCGGGCGTCAACAGCGCCAGCAGACCTTCCTGCGGACGGCGCTCGCCGAGGTCGGCAAGACCCGCAATCCGCTGACACTCATCAACGTCGCCGACGCGGTTTCAGGTGAGTTGAAGATCGACTCCGGTCTGGGATTCATGGAGTCGATCTCGTTCGTCCGAAAGCTCGGCGGCTCCAGCCCAGAGACCGTCCTTCTCCCGGTGAAGGGGGCCCGGAAGGGAAGAGCGGCAGTGGTGGTGCTCGATGAACCCGGCGCCCACGATGCCTTGTCGAAGTTCCGCTGACCTCCTGAAGAAGGCCAGATTCATGCACGCAGACTCCCCCAAGGCGAGTCCAACGGAAATTTGATGCGCCTGATGTCGTAGAATGATCATCATGCGCACCACGCTGAACATCGAGGAGGCCGTACTCAAAGAGGCCCGACGCCGAGCCAGAGCCCGGGGAGTCTCGCTTGGCAAAGTTTTTGAAGATGCTTTGCGGCTTGCTCCAACAGCGTCGAGAGTCGCCGAATCGATCGAACTCCCAATATTCGAAGGAGACGGGCTGCGGCCGGGCGTCGATTTGAGCTCGAGTCGATCGATCGAGGAGTTCCTCGACAGTGGCAGGGAACTGGATCAGCTGCGGTGATAATCCTCGACACAAATATTTTGCTCGCAGCCCAGAGAAGTGATCACCCCCAGCACTCCGATGCTCGGCCATGGCTTGAGCAACTCCTGAAAAGCGAAGAACTGTTCGGCGTTCCGAGCACTGTATGGGCGTCATTTCTACGGCTGACCACAAACCGTCGGATCTTCCTGACACCGACGCCGATCGAAGAGGCCTTCCAGTTCGTGACCACCGTTGCGAACTGCCCCAATTGCGTCAACGCCGAGCCCGGTCCGCGCCATCTGGAGGTCCTCTCCAAAGTCTGTGTCGAAACGGAAGTGACCGGAGATCTCGTGCCCGATGCGGTTATTGCCACTCTGGCGAGCGAGCATGGCGCGGCGATCGCTTCCTTTGACCGCGACTTCGCCAGGTTTGAAGGCCTGCGGTGGACTAGGCCACCAGCAGCCGACCGTCACCCTTGACACGGCACAGACATAGCCGGCCCCAGCGTAGGATCTGACACATGTCAACAGAATGCCCCGCAGCAGACGGATCCTCGCCCCGCACCACCAAGTTCTCGGAGCCGATGCCGATGTGCATCGATCCTTCCAAGAGCTACCAGGCCGAGATCGTCACCAATCACGGCACAATGACGGCCTTTCTCCACGCCGGCGATGCTCCCAAGACGGTCAACAACTTCGTGAGCCTGGCCCGCTACCACTACTACGACGGTCTGATCTTCCATAGGGTCATAGAAGGTTTCATGATCCAGGGCGGCTGTCCCGAAGGTTCAGGCAGAGGCGGCCCCGGATACAGATTTGAAGACGAACTTCCCGCACCCGGGCGTTACCAGATCGGCTCGCTCGCCATGGCGAACGCCGGCCCCAACACCAACGGAAGCCAGTTCTTCATCGTCTCGGGCCCGAGCGGAGTCGGCCTTCCCCCGCAGTACTCGCTGTTCGGCAAACTGATCGCCGGCGAAGACGTCCTCGCAGCCATCCAGAGCGTGCCAACTGGTGCTGGAGACCGTCCCCGCGACGACGTGAAGATCGAATCGATCACCATCACCGAGAGCTGACTGTCCAAGCACCGATGGTCACCGGACAGAACGTACCCACGCCATGGACCAGGACGTGACCCGGAAGGCCCCGCGCAGCAAGGCGCGGGGCCTTCTATTTGCAATAGCTGCGGGTTCTGCCGCCATCGGAGCAGGTGCGGCGCTGTCAAGACGCAGTTCGGCGTCGCCGCTGATGCAGACCAACAGGGCCCGCCGCACAGCGGAGTTGGCCAAGGTCAGCGCCCGTACCGGATCCGGCTACGCCTCGATGAGGGCCAAGAGCCTGCTCGCCTCCGAGGAACGTAGGGAAGAGTTGCGCTCCGAGTTCGAGTTGCAGTCCGCCGAACAGGTCGTCGAGGTTCTGGGCAACATGCGCGGAGCCATGATGAAGCTAGGACAGATGGCCAGTTACCTGGACCAGGGTCTGCCTGAGCCAGTCCGTGATGCGCTCAAACAACTACAGGCCGACGCGCCCCCGATGGCCTACAACTTGGTCGAAGAGGTCATCCGCGCCGAGAGCGGCAAATCACCGGACGAGCTATTCGCCGAGTTCGACCGCACCCCGATAGCCGCAGCTTCCATCGGTCAGGTGCACCGGGCCGTCACCCTCGACGGGGTGGATGTTGCGGTAAAGGTCCAGTATCCGGGCGTCGACGACGCTGTGGCAGCAGATCTCGAGAACTCGGACCTGATTTTCACGATGCTCGGAATGTTGTTCCCCGGACTTGATCCAAAGCCGATCGTCGATGAACTGCGCGAACGCATTGTCGAAGAACTCGACTACAGCGTCGAGGCCGACAACCAGAGACTCTTCGCCGACGCGTTCAGGGGTCATCCGTTCATCCACATCCCCGAGGTCGTCGACGAGCTCAGCTTCAAGAGGATGCTGACGACCGAATTCGCTGAAGGATCGACCTTCTCGGAGGTCCTCGAATGGTCCGATGAGGAGAGACAGCTGACCGCCGAGTGTCTCTATCGTTTTGCGTTCGGGGCGATCTACCAGCTCCACGCCTTCAACGGTGACCCTCACCCCGGTAACTACATCTTTAACCCGGGAGGAAGAGTCACCTTCCTGGACTTCGGGCTCTGCAAGCGGTTCAGTCCGGAAGAGGTCAAGGCGTTCGAGGACATGATCATCGCGATGGCCATCGAGGACGACATTCCGAAGTACAGGAGTCTCGTCGAAGAGATTGGGATCCTGTCACCGGATGTGGAGGTTTCCGACGATGACATCCGCGACTATTTCGGTCACTTCTACGAGTTCGTCATGCGCGACGAGGTGATGGCGATAACGCCCGAATGGTCCTCGCAATCGGTTCGCCAGTTCTTCGATCTGAGCGGCCCCCACGCGGACATCATGAAAGCTGCAAACCTGCCTCCTTCGATGGTGATCGTCCAGCGCATAAATCTGGGCCTCTTCGCACTCTTCGGCGACCTGAGGGCAAGGGGCAACTGGCGGTTACTCGCTGAAGAGCTGTGGCCCTTCACGAAGGGGCCGCCATCGACTCCGATGGGCGAGACGATTGCCGAGTGGGAGCGCTCGAGAGGCTGACCGTCTATTCGACGAGGCGGATCGGGTTGCCGAGTATCGACGCCGACCACGTGGTCGTGTCCTGCACCGATCCGTTGAACTTGGCTTCAACGGTTATCCAGCAGCCCCGGCTGTCGTCCTTGTTGCAGGTGTAGTTGGCAGGAATTGGCACGTCGACATTCACATTGCGTTCGTTGTAGTAACCGTTTGGCACCGTCAACGTGCAGGTTCCAGAGCTGTAACTCATCGACTTGTTCTTGTCGTTCGAGAACGTACAATCCGAGAAGTTGCTCCCGAACTCGGTCGGGGGCACGATGCGCATTGACCCCGAGTCGCCCACATCGGAGATGTCGTAGAGCGAAACCCGCAGGGTTCTGCCTGCGTCATACGGCATGATCCTTGCCAGATAGAAGATTGTGTTGGCAGAGTTTGCGTTCGCATAGATCGGGAATCGTCCCCGTGCGTTCAACGAGACCTTGTTACCCACCGAGCTTGACGCTCCGCTGACGCCGAACCCGGCTTGGATCGAGAATCGGTTGTGGCCACCCGTCGCGTTGTTGGGGTCGTAGGTGTAAGGCGCCGCTGCAGAGGCATTGGAGCGAATCTGGAGGATGTAGTCGCCGATCTTCACCTGCGATGCGGGGATCCGACAGATGGTCACGTTCTGCCTGAAGACCTCGCTGAAGGTCCAGGGGGCCACACCGTCTCCGGTTCCGGCGCCGCTCTTGAGGCGGCCATAGATCGAGTCGTTTCCACTGCTCGCTGGTACCCATGCGGGCATCGTGGTCGTACAGCCCGCAACAACCGGGTTGTCGGTGTCGGACCACGGGGTGTTGTCCGGTGCTCTTACCACAAAGGTGGTCTCGGTGTTCTTTAGTCCGTTGATCTCCTGGTCACCCGAACACCAGGAATTGAGGCCGCCCGCAAAGCGCGCCGGAGCATCCGGATACCACGTCTTCAGCTCGTTCAGCTGGGTCGAGTTGGGGAAGGTTGAGTTCTCACACTTGTCACCCACGTATATGAACGCGGGGTCATAGACCTGAACCAGCAGGTCCTGACCTGCCACCTTCTCGGCGACCCGCACGGCAAACAGGTACCCGTCCGATGCGTATTCGTCGTTGTTGACTCCGGGAATCATCGTGTTGGTGCAGCCCATCACGGAAGTGCCACAGACCTTCGCCTGGAACCGGTCACCGGATCCCTTGGTGGACCTGGGCCCCGCTACGTTTATCCAGAATTGAGCCGCAGTGTCCCCACGGGCCGGGTCGTTGCCCAGCTTGTTCGAGGGTGAACCCATGGCAATCGGAGCGATGTACTCCGCGACCGCGTCCCTGGTGAGCGTGACGTGGTCCACGCCCAGCAACCGCACGAAATACGTGGGGACGGTGGTCGTAAGGCTGACCCGAAGCCGGTTGGGATTTGGTTCCTGGGTTATGGCGACGTCGGCATTCTTGGTGCTTCCGGTAGTCCTGAAGCCGTTCTTGGCGACCTCGGCCCTGGCGGTCGTCGTCGCACCGCCCAGATCGGCAGGCAGATAGACAACCCCGGCGTGTGCTCCGGAGTCCGCCGCCTTCTGCAGCCGATCTGCCTGCAGCCACCAGTTCGAAAGGTCGACAGCGAAGCCTGCAAAGCCGAGCAGCATCACCAACATCAGGGAGAACCAGACGATCACGATTCCGCGTTCGCTTCGGCTCTTCTCACTCCACCGCTTGCGCGTGCGACGACGTCCAACGGTTGAACCTTCATCCGAGCCGGACGCTGGACACGTATCGGTCGACTCCCCGACCCGTGGGGCTGTCCCCGGGCTTCCCCGACGTATGGACATCAACAACTCTCCGAAGGAACAGGCTCAAGCCTCATCACCGTGTGGCCCTCGACGGTGCGCTTGGACCCGATGAGACCCGTTATGTAGGAGTGCTCCACCTGCACGTAGACGCCGATGGAATCGACGGAGCTGATGACGCAGCGCTGCGGGTTGGGCCATGAGCCACCCGTGCGCACCATCGTGCTGCCGTTCCACTTGTACTTGATGCAGGAACTGGTGCAACCCCCGGACATTCCCGCAGCGGGGAACCCTCCGTAGGGCGCCCCGCTCGCCGAACTCGGGTTCACCTTGTAGATCGCCATCCCGACCGGTTTGGCGTTGTTCAGGACCTTCAGATCAGCTTCGGTGGCCAACGAGATCTGGGCGAGCGCTGCTGTCTGGGAAGCGGTCTCGGTCGAACCCACCTGTGCCTGGGAGTACTGGGTGGCGGCCAGTCGGGCACCACTTCGCGTCGAGGCCGTAGTCGTCGAATAGCTGGTGAACAGAAGGCCGAACTCCATGATTCCGACGACTATAAAGATCATCAGTGGCAGGACGATTGCCGCCTCGACCATCACCGCACCACGTTCGGAGCGGTGTCGCCGTAGCCCTCTTCTGGACGGCGTCGCCCGGACCGCCCGCTGCCGGGCCGGTTGTTCGTCCATCATCCTCGTCGCTCCGAGCCGTCGTGTGACCACCTAGCC
>JBATWQ010000035.1:0-5426 GCA_049672765.1 Microthrixaceae bacterium
TGCCAATACTGCGCACGTTGAGTCGATTTCTCAAGCCACTCGGATTGAACTCGGCAGCGGGGATCGAACCGTCCTATGCCCAGCACTTGGGTGGGATCGGAACGTAGATCCTTGGGCCGGAGAACACTTCACCCTTGCGGATCAACCGCTACGACCCCTGGTGGACCGCAGCCCGCGATCCTCCGACCAGGTCAGCCACCTCATCCGTGGTGAACGAGGTGGTCCCACGAGATAGCAAGTAGTCAGGCAGTCTCGTGTCAGGTCAGCTCCAGCACGATGGCGATAGGGACCTTCACTGTGTGGATGTCCCTGGCGGGTATCGGGAGTGGTTCTACGATGGGGCCGTGTCTCTCAGACTGTCGACGACCGCTGGCAGGCAGGCTGTGGTGTTGAACTTCGCTTATGACTCTGCTGGTGATGTCGCGTCGACGCGTTACGGCGGGTCGGGTTCAGGGACGGGGTACACCTATGACCCGGCAGGCCAGTTACTCACCGTCGGGGGCGCCACGCCTGCTAGTTACTCCTATGACCTGTTGGGCCGACGCACACAGGAGGTCACCCCTTCGGGAGTGACGTCGTATTCGTATAACTCGTACAGCGAACTGACCTCCACGGTCTCGGACTCTGGTTCGGGTGTGTTGTTCGGCTATGACCGGGCCGGTAGGCGTACGTCTGAGACTGGTTCTGATGGCAGTGCGGTCGCGTATGCCTATGACCCGTCTGGGCGGCTGGAGGTTTACACCCGTTCTGATTCTGACGGGACGGGTGTCGCCCATGAACGGGGTTATGACACTTCGGGCAGGTTGACGAGGGTGGTGAATACCGGGACGCCGGGTGGGGGTTCGAGTGTGTCTCGGGTTGATTGGGACTCGAGTCCTGTCGCGTTGGTGACGGGCTGGCAGACCGATGGTGAAACGTTGACCGTCGCGAACACGCCCACGGGACCATCGGTTGTGAAGACGGGTGCTTCGAATACTGCGGTGAATCACGATTTCCTTGGTCCCGTGTATCCGTCGGGGTTGCATCCGAACGCGTCTTGGGCGGACTTGTATGCGTCGAAGTCCCGTTACACACCCTATGGGACGCCCAAAACCCCTGAACCGGCAGCCGGGGTGTCGATGCAGCCTGCCATGGGGTATCGCGGTGAACTGACTTTCGGGCCGCTCACTCATCTACGTGCACGCGACTACGACGCCGCGAACGGTGTGTTCACCACCCGTGATCCTCTTGAGGACGTGCCGGGTACACCGACGGTCGGGAACCCGTACCACTACACCAACAACGATCCCCTAAACCACACCGACCCGACCGGCATGCGGGCGACCGATGGGAGCGCGAGTTGGGATGTGATGCGTCATACCGCGCAGTGGGATCCCCTGGATCTGTACAACACGGACTGTTCTGCATACGGCCAACAACTCGAACCGGCGTGTGGGTTCATCGCTATTGTCACTACCCAGAACGGGATCTCATGTGGAGAGTTCGATCAACGTGCAGCGTTGCTCTGCCAGAGTTTCCGGGACCGGACCCAGAAGCAACGCCTCGACGCTGCTTTCACTGAAATCAAATCGATTGTCTCGCAGTACGAAGCCCTGATCAAAGGGGCGTTGACCTTAGCTTTGGGAGGCGGTGCTGGCCTTGCTTTGCAGATCAACGAGGTGGCCTCATCGATCAACAGAATCAAGAACGGTAACCCGTCGGCAGCGGACTACATCGTAATAGCAGCATCGCTACTCACCCTCACCTCAGCACTTAAAATCGCCACCAGATCACAACTCCTCAAACAAACCCAAACCGGAATCGCACACACCGTCACCCCAACCAAAACCCCACGAACGGCAGGCGGTCTCGCTGACGCCGCATCGGGCGCCCGACTGAACGCTCGGCTTGCGGCTGATGAGATCGCGTCGGGTCACGCGTACACGAAGCACGTCGTTCAGCGCGGCGAGTTCCCCGGGATCCGAACCCGAACGCAGTTCGCCGACATGGTCGAGAACGTCATCAACAACTACGACGATGTCCGGCATCTCTCCGGTGGCCGAACGGCCTACTGGCGTGACGGGGTAGTCGTCATCAGGAACCCGCGCGCCCCGGATGGCGGCACAGCCTATGTTCCTAGAGACGGATACGACTACTTCATGGGGCTTGGGTGAGAGCGATGGACCTACGACGGATCGACCAAGAACGCGTGCAGATGGATCTCACCGAGTCCGAGCTGAATGTGCTCCGCAATGGGCTGAGCGAGGCGCTGGAGGCTCTTGAGGACTGGGAGTTCTCGACTCGTATGGGAGTCGAGAGGGACGAAGCCCGTCGAGTGCGCGATGACCTTCGGGCGGCAGTGCAGCGAATGAGGGAGGGCGGGCCTCGCTCCGGTTCGTGACCCGCCTCGTCGCGGCCCTGCTCGTCGCAGGAGTCCTCCTCGGTCAGCCGACGCTGGCGGGGGCGGTCGCGCCCGCTGTTGAGGGCTGCTGCTATACCCCAAGTAGTTCACGCGGCCTGAGCGACCTTGGTGGCGTGATCGAAGAGACCGGTACGAATGCAGCGGGCGGCCGGATCTTCACCTCGACGGGCTCGATCAACCAGAACGACTTCGCTGGCATCGTGCAGTCCGGATTGATGCGAGGCGATGACGTCCACATCCTCACCGGCGCGCACGGCTTCGCGAACGGGACCATCAGGGCGGATGCGACGCTGCTAGCTGACGACGTGGCCGCGTTCGGCCGCATGCCAGGTGTCCACGTCTACGACGTTCCGTCGATGTCACCGGCCGAGGTGCGGGCAGTGCTTAGCGGCCGGGGAACGATCATCGGCGGGTTCTGTGATAGCGGCGCCTGCTTGGCCCCATACCGAGGATGAACGATGTCTGACTCTGACCACAAGAGGCTGAAAGAATACGTCGGGTACATATGGATCGGCAATGAGCCTGGCCAGCGGATCAACGTCTGGGCCGAATCGGCCGACGAGGCCGCGCGGAAGGTCGAGGCCGAGTACGGCGAGGGTCATCCCTTCTCGATCAGAAACCCTGACGATGCCGAAAGGAAGCGATAGTTCCGTGGAGCGCGAGACTTCGACGCGGAGCCGTGTCGCTGTGCCAATCGAGGCGATCCTCCTGGTCGTCATCGCAGCGCTGTTCGCGGTCGTTGGCTTCACTGCACCCGACGAGTCAGCGCAACCAGCCGCCGGGATCCAGAACGGCCGCGAGGCCGTCGACCCCGAGGCAGGGTTCGACGCGTCTCCTCCGGAAGGAGCGCCGGTCGAAGGCGCTGTCTCCGCCGGTTCGGCGGTAAAGGTCGCGGCTCAGAGAGCCCGTGCGTTCTACGTGTACGACACTCCCGCCGTCTCGCGCCTCGATGTCGGTGCCCCGGAGCCAGCCGAGAATCCGTTCCACCAGGTCACGGGTGGGGGTAGGGCTGTCTCGTTAGTCGTCGAGGTTGCAGACACACCTACGACCCCCGCGGTGCTCACAAGTACCCCACGAGGGGCAGACGATCTTGTGGACCTCGCCTCACCAGGTCGTCGTACGCACATTCTGGATGGCGACGCAACGGGCGGCGGCCACCGCTGGCCAGGTGCCTCACCCGACAAAACCCCCTTCCCTCAGACTTGGACCGATGATCAGGTCATGCACCATGTGTCGGATATCGCCACTGACCCGGGCCTGAAGTGGAACTGGACCAAGGGGGGGCCGAGTGGCTACACGAGGGCCGGTGATCCGGGTCGAGCGTCGGTGTTCGGGGTCCGTGACGGCGTGTGCATCAAGGTCGTTGTCGAGCCTGCAGGCGAAGGGATCATCACCGCTCATCCATCGCCGGGGTCGTGCTGATGTTGGAGCTACGACTACGGGCGCTGCTTGCGTCGCTTGCAGTCCATGTCGAGGCATGGGTGGTTGAGGAGCCGACAGCCCTTCTGGACGCGGGAGAGTGGGGCGTGGCGTTCGAGTCCCTTTGCGACAACCTCTATGACGGTGAGATTTCTGTGTTCCCAGGTGAAGTCGCCGAGATCGAGTCGCTGGGTACCGAGCTGGGCTCAACTCGGCGGGCATGGAGGCTCGTGCGAGAGCTCGTGATTGGCGACGAAGGTTCTCGAGGAGGGGTCGGATCGGACGGCTGACTGGGTTCCTAGCGGCGTTGCTGCTCATCTTCGCTGCTCTCGGCCAGCCGTCGCTGGCCGAGGTTGTCGCGCCCGCTGCTGAGGCCTGCTGCTATACCCCAAGCGGGACACGTAATGCGTGTTCGTTCGCCGCCACCACCCTCGTTCTGATGGCGAACGGCGAACGCAAGCCGATCTCAGAAGTCGAAGCCGGCGACATGGTTCTCGCCGAGGATCCGGAGACCGGCGAGCGTGGGCCGAGGGAAGTCACACATCTGTGGGTGCACGGCGACACGCTTGTCGATCTGGAGATCGACGGTGAGACGATCGCCACAACCGAGGACCACCCGTTCTGGAATCACACCGACGGCGAATGGCAGCGGGCCGATGCACTTGACGAGGGCGACCTGGTGCTCACCTCCGACGACGAGTTTGTTGCGGTCGATGGTCTCGTTGCCGGTTCAGCCCAGCGGGGGGTGGCCTACAACCTCACGGTCGACGGCATCCACACCTACTACGTGGTTGTGGGGGACGAGCAAGTACTCGTTCACAATGTCTGCTTCGATGGCATTGCTGCCACCGCCCATGGCCGGCAGCGGCTCGCTGAGTTCGGCTTCGACGATGTGTCGATTGAGCTTCTTCGGTCATCGCCCCATGTATACGAACAGGCCGGTGGTGGCATGGTCCACGTTGCCCGGCGAGGCGACGATGTGTTCGACTTTGTTGTCATTGGAGATAGCGGCGTGATCACGGCTCACCGCGGAATGGCACGCCACGAACTCGATAGGCTCGCTTACAACAACGAATGGCTGGGCTACCCGTGAGGTTTACCCTGGACCGGGAGGCGGACGCCGTCTTCCTGTACCTAGTTGACGAGATCGAACCCGGAAGTGCCAACCGGAGTTCCATAGTCACCCTTCCCTTTCAGGGAGCGTCTGTAATCGCCGTGCTCGATGCAGATGGTCGAGCGCTTGGACTCGAGTTCATCCCAGCATCAGCGATGTTTACCGGGAAGATGCTCATGGCGATGGAGGAGTATCAGTCCGGCTACTGACGAGACTTGCTTTCACGGCGCTGATGGCGCTCGTGATGCTCGGTCAGCCTGCGCTGGCCGATATAGCCGTGCCTGCCGTTGGGGGCTGCTGCTATACCCCAAGCGGGACAGACGATCTCCTGGGTGCCGCGTGTCGTAGCAATAGCTTCGTGCCCGGCACAGCGGTCCTCATGGCCGACGGCACTGCCAAACCGATCGAAGACGTGCAGATCGGTGATCTGGTGTGGGCGACGGATCCCGAAACTGGAGAAGCCGGCCCAAGACGAGTTACTGACACCATCGT
>JBATWQ010000036.1:0-13723 GCA_049672765.1 Microthrixaceae bacterium
ACCAGGCGATGACCAGAAAAGCGGTTTCGGTGCCGGTTCCGACGAATCGCGAATCGGCTGATGCGAGGAACGCCGGGAAGGCCATCATCATTGCGAAGGTTCCACATTTGCCGATCCAGGTGACGTCCATCCTCTTGGCACCCATGAACACCGTTCCCGCAACGAACATGCTCAGCGTGACTTCACGGACGATGACGATCCAGGCGAAGAGCGTGAAGTAGTCGATTCCCAGATCGGCGATGAGGATTCCTCCGATTCCCACGACCATCAGAAGTCGGTCGACCGTCGGGTCGAACATCTTGCCGAAGTTGGAGACCTGGCCGAAGCGACGAGCCACGTAGCCGTCGACCCAGTCGGTGCCCCCGAGGGTGGCGAGCAGGACCGAAGCGATGAAGTAGTCCTCCTTGCCGAACAGCAACCAGATGAATACCGGAATCAGCAGTAGCCGGACGAGGGTGATCAGATTGGGTGCTGTCAGCAGGCGGTCCTCGCCAACCGGGATTTCTTCGCCGGCCAGGCCGTGTCTGGTGGCAATCTGTTCGTCCATCGCGTCAATCGTAGAACGCCTCGGCCGATGTCCGGCTCTACTGTTGTCGGCATGGCGAATTCTTCGAGCAACGTCGATCCGTCCGTGTTCACCCTCATCATCAACGGTGACCTTCCGGGCAGGTTCGTCTGGCGCGACGATCGCGTTGTCGCCTTCCTGACGATCGCACCACTGCGGCCCGGTCACACGCTCGTGGTCCCGATCGAACAGGTGGACCACTGGACCGACGTCGATGCTGATCTGTGGCAACACATAAGCACGGTGCAACACATCGTCGGGAAGGCGATCATGAGCGCATTCTCGCCAAAGCGTGTGGGCTCGATAATCGCCGGACTCGAAGTCCCCCACTGCCACGTCCACCTGGTGCCGATCGACAGCGAGTCGCAGTTGAGCTTCGCGAACGTCGACCACTCCCCCGACCCAGCAGACCTCGACGATGCGGCCGAGCGGATCCGCGCAGCCCTGCGGGAGATGGGACGACCCGAAGTCGCCTAAATCAACGTCGGCTCGCTGGCTGGCGGAGCGTCGGGATCGACCTCGTCCCTCAGGTGCTCGCCCCGGTTTCGTGCATTGTTCACCTCGGTTGAAACAGGGTGGAACGTGATCAGCTTCGACGGGGCCGGAACCAGGAACTTTCCCAGCGTTTCGGTGCCCTGATCCTCGGTCGAGAGCCATTCTCCCCAGGCGGCCTGGGGCAGAATCACGGGCATCCGATCGTGGAGCTCGGCCATCTTCGAGTTGGCCTCGGTGGTGATTATCGAGCAGGTCCGGATCGGATCCTCCAACGGAGGCTGATCCTTGGGGCCCCGCCACTGTTCCCACAGCCCGGCGAACGCGAATGGCTCGTCGTCAGGACGATGGATGTAGTACGGCTGCTTCTTCTTCTCGCCCGGAACTGCCTTCCATTCATAGAAGCCGTCAACCGGGATGATGCAACGTCTGGTGGCGAAAGCCTTGCGGAACGAGGGCTTTGTGGCGACGGTCTCGGCGCGGGAGTTGATCATCCGCGAGCCGATCGACAGGTCCTTGGCCCACGACGGAACCAG
Organism: Microthrixaceae bacterium; assembly: GCA_049672765.1. Classification (GTDB taxonomy): domain Bacteria; phylum Actinomycetota; class Acidimicrobiia; order Acidimicrobiales; family Microtrichaceae; genus JAGQSZ01. The sequence continues at coordinate 1,594 of JBATWQ010000036.1, forward strand.
TCCCCAGCGGAACGCCTCGAGGCGTCGGGTGGTCCCGTCTTCGCGCACCACCAGCACCTCCGAGGTGGGCGCGGTGTTGTAGTTGGGTCCACGTTCCAGGAGCTTTTCGTCCATGGCATCGACGTCGAAGTACTGGGCGATCTGTTCTGGCGACGACGAGGAAACGAAGCGTCCACACATGCCCCAGAGCGTAGAGGCCAGGACGGCCTTCCAGGTCCCATGGAGGGCCCGACTCCGCCGGTAGCATTCGCGGGCTCATGTCCGTGCCGTCCCAAGAGTCCCCCTCTGAGTTCCCCGCCCGCCGTTCGACCGACGCCGCCCCGATCGTGTCGGTCATAACGCCTACGTACAACGAGGCCGAGAACATTCCGATCCTCGTCGAGCGGATCCACGAGGCGCTCAGCGACACTCCCCACGAGATCATCATCTCTGACGACGACAGCCCCGATCGTACGTGGGAGGTCGGCGAACGGATCGGAGCTACCGACCCGTCGGTGAGGGTCATGCGGCGCTTCCATGATCCGGGGTTGTCCAATTCGGTGCTGGATGGAATGGCTATGGCCCGCGGCGAGGTCCTGGTTGTCATCGACGCCGATCTGCAACACGACACGAAGGTGCTCGGCCAGATGGTCGGGCAGGTGCGCTCCGGCGAGGTCGACGTCTGCGTCGGCTCCCGATCGGTTTCCGGCGGTGGTTACGGGGACTGGGCGCCGAGCAGACGTTTTGTCAGCTGGGTGGCGACGCTGATCGCCAGGCTGATGCTGCGGGTACCGGTGTCGGACCCGATGAGCGGCTACTTCGCCGTGTCACGGCGGGCGTACGAGCAGACTGCGGCTGACATCAACCCCAAGGGCTTCAAGATCCTGCTCGAGTTCGTCGGACGCAACCGGAACCTGAAGATCGGTGAGGTCGGATACGAATTTTCCAACCGGATGCACGGTGAAACCAAGCTGAATCGTTCGGTTATCCGGTCCTACCTGCTCGGCGTCGCCGAGCTGCGCGTCGGGCACCAGATAAACCCGGCGTTCCTGCTGTACGTCCTGGTCGGACTCGTCGGCCTGGCCGTCAACTCGGTCATGTTCACCTTTGCCGAGGCGGTCGGCTTCCCCCAGGTGACCACCGGACTGAATGACGCGATCGACCCCATTTCGACCTCGTTCCTGTTCAGCGTGCAGATCTCGATCTTCGTGCTGTTCGTCATGAACAACGAATTCACCTTCTGGGAGAACCGTTACCGCGGGTGGGCGCTCGCTCCCGCGTTCGCCGCCTACGAGGTCATGTCCCTCGTAGGAACGGGTATCCATATCGCGGTGTTCACCACTCTGCAGAACGTCGGGTTCCTACTCGGCGTCCTCGGCGAGGGACCTTCGCGGGTGGTCCACAACCTGATGGGTGCGGTGGTCGCGCTGGTCATCAACTGGTACCTGAACACGACCTACCTGTGGCGTCGACGGCAACGCTGAGTCCACGATCGGGGACGAAGCGCCGTTCCGGAAAAGCCCTGTGGGTGTCAAGGCGTCGGTCGCTCGTTTCGGGATGGACCGGGCGGTGTCACGCATCGCTCGGTTCGCGAAGCCCTGCTGTGGTCAGGCTCGACAGAGGATCTCGCCGTGCAGGATTGCTATCCAGCCGTCTTCATCCTCGGCCCAGGTGGTCCATGCGGCGGACATTCGCTCAAGGTCCGCCTGGGTCGCAAGACCTTCATCGAGCACCTGGTGCGTCATGGCCGACTGCAGTATGCGGTCTGCCCACATCCCACCCCACCAGGCCCGGTCGTCGGAAGTGTTGTAACACCACGTACTCGCGGTGGCAGTGATCTGGTCGAAGCCAGCCTCCCTTGCCCACACATGCATTCGCCGTCCGGCGTCGGGCTCTCCACCGTTGGAACGGGCGACGCGTTCGTACAGGTCCAACCATTCTTCGAGCGCGGGCACCACCGGGAACCACGCGAAGGCCGCGTAGTCGGCGTCGCGGGCAGCCACAACGCCCCCTGGCCGGCACACCCTGCGCATCTCTCGGAGCGCCCTGACCGGGTCGGCCACGTGCTGGAGCACCTGGTGGGCATGAACGATGTCGAACGAGTCGTCGGCAAACTCCAGATTGTGGACGTCGCCGACCGCCAGATCGACGTTCGTCAGGCCCTGGGCATGGATCTCATCGCGGGTCAACTGCAGAGCGTCTGCGTTGGCCTCGATCGCCGTGACGCGCCCCTGTGCGAGGCGCCGGGCCAGGTCAGCGGTGATGGTGCCAGGGCCGCTACCGACATCCAGCAGGGAGAGTCCTGGCTCAAGGTGTGCCATCAGATAGGCGGCCGAGTTCTCGACCGTCCGCCAGCGGTGGGATCGCAACACCGATTCGTGATGGCCATGGGTGTAGGTGACTCGAGGACTTTCCATATTTCATTCCTCTGTTCGTGAACCACCGACATTAGCGAGATTTCAAATAGCGGTACACGCATCTCATATATTGAGACAGACCAACACGATCGCCCTGATCGGCAATTTCCGTGAGAGCTATTGATCGAGCCCGCGGACCTTGCCTTGGCAGATCGGGTTCACCCGTCCGGTAGCGTCGATGGCGCTCAGGCATTCGTCTGATGCAGGGTTACAGGGGGCTCGTTGTGAAGTTCGGAATCATTTTTGCCAACACAATGAAATTCGCCTCGCGAGAGGGGCTGAACGAATTGGCGACTGGCGCCGAGAGCGCGGGCTTCGAGTCCCTCTGGACCGTGGAACACGTTCTGTTCCCAGACGCATACGAGAGCGAATATCCCTACGACGTAGGTGGCAAGATGGCGATGACCGCCGAAACGCCGCTCCCCGACCCGCTGATCTGGCTGACCTGGGTCGCAGCGGTCACCGAGCGGCTGCGGCTGGGAACGGGGATCCTCATCCTCCCCCAGAGAAATCCGCTGGTACTGGCCAAGTCGCTGGCGACACTCGATGAGCTTTCGGGCGGAAGGATGGAATTGGGTGTGGGCGTCGGTTGGCTCCGGGAAGAGTTCGACGCCCTTGGCATCCCCTTCGAACGGCGAGGTGCTCGCACAGATGAGTACATCGACATCATGCGAAACGTCTGGGGCAACGATCACGCCGAGCATCGCGGAGAATTCAGCGATTTCAGCGGCGTGAGTGTCAACCCCAAGCCGGTGAACGGATCGGTGCCGATCCACATCGGTGGGCACACCACAAGGTCAGCCAAACGAGCGGGCCAACTCGGTGACGGCTACTTCCCCGGCAAAGGGAACTTGGCTGAGCTGATCGACATTGTCCGTCAAACCGCATCAGACGCCGGGCGAGACCCGTCGACGATCGAGATAACATCCCACAGCGCCGGGATCTTCGGCGACGACCCGACGGGCGCGGTCGAAGAGCTCGCGGCTCTCGGCGTCGGCCGGATCGTGGTGCCGTCCTACGTCTTTCTCAAGAACACGTCGGCAGCGCTGCAGGATTTCGCCGATCGGGTGATTGCATCCTCGAACTAGGTCACGGCCTGACCCTGGTCCTCAAAGATTCTGTGCCGTCGGGGCGGCCAGGGTTCGAGGGGGACTCGGCACACCCCGAAGGTTTGGCCTCGCGCCTTGGCTAGAGTCACCGGATGAACGTCCTGTATATCGCATCGGCGGTCATTGGATTCGCGCTGCTGGCCGTGGGGCTGGTCACCGGGCTGCCCTTGCGACCGGTGATGATGTACGCCTGGTGTGGACCGGCCACCTTGTAGCGGCTCAGTACGAACGCGATCACCATGACGATGAGCACGACCGGCGCGATGATCGCAATGAGAATTGGAGTCAATTTTCTTCCTCAGTTCCTCGCGCTGTTGGCGGTCACCCGCACCGGTCAGTCGGCTCTCCTCGGCCGAAGCCTGGGCCGCGGCGATGGTAAACTTCTTGGTTGGCCACCCCCAGAAGAAGACAGATAGCGATGAGGGGTACGCATGCGAGTTGGAGCAGTGGCCGCGAATCGAGACCGAATGCTGCGACAACCAGAAATGCTCCGGTGCAGAGTGAAGCGACCGGACCGGCAGCGTATACACGCCTCCAGCCCGCTAGGTTTCCGAAGCCAGCGTCGCCGATCATGACGCCTGAAGTCGCGAAACATGCAAACGGCGATTCGGAGGAGGAGGTCGCGTTCCATGTCGGTGCGGCCCTCGCTGAGAAGGTCGACTCGCCATTGCTGGCCGAGCTTCCGGCCTACTGAGTCGTCACAGTTGTGATGAGTGCCTGTCGTGCTATTCCCGCCCCCGCCGCGGTGAGTCCGGATCTCCGCAATCCATAGAGAGCATCGCACTGCAAACGACCACTGTCGTCGCCCTGATCCATCCCATAGAACCGGTCGCGCTGAGGCGGATCGGTGTGCAGCCTCAGAGCGCTCCCAGCGGGGCCGTGATAGAAACAGCGAGGTGCCACGGCCTCGGACGAAGCCAACTCGGGGGCGAAGACAATACTGCCGCTGGATTCTGGGGGCTCTTTGCGTCAGCTTTCTCGTTACCAGCTGCGGTGATGCGGGTGACCAGAAGAGTGCCCCGAGTTCAGTTCCAACCGAGCTGACCCAGGTAGGCGAACCTGGTACTGATATTTCTCCATATCGGGTGTCCTACGGGACGGCGGCCGCCGCCGGAGACGACCTGGTCGTCATCGACTGGCGCTCGGGTGAAGCTGCGCTACGTCGGGCAGACGGAACGTGGTGGAAGCTCCCCTCAGCGCCTTTCAACGGCTCCCTCCAAATGGCCACTGCAGGGAACCGGGCAGTCACAGGCGGGATCGCCTGCACAAATTCCGGGTGCACCAAGGGCGAACTCGCGTTTGCCATGCTGAACGAAGAGCACACCGCTTGGACGCGCCTCGAGGCGCCAAAGGTCCCTCTGTCACCGTCGGATACCGAGATGACCACAGCACCAGGTCCCACCAAGTTCGCCGAGTTCCTCATCGGCAAGGGCACTTACCTGGTCGACCCTGACGGTGAGGTTTCGGAGTGGACACCGCAGCCGACTCCGAGCGTGGGCGTTAGCGCCGGCGACCAGGGATGCACAGTCGGGGACAGCTATCTCAGCGTCAAATACATCACCAAGGCCGAGGCGGCGGCCACACCGGCGTCAGAGATCACCCGAGATGTCTATGTCCAGCCCGTCGGAGGAGCCGATGAACCGGTATCGGTAGGGCCTGTTCCGCCCGGCCCAATGCCGCAGATGCTTCTGTGCACCACGAACCATCTGACCGTCAGCGACAACGCCACACAAGCCATCCTCGACGTGGCGAGTCGAACCTGGATAACCGGGCCATCCAATCTGATGGAGATGAGCGACTCCTTCATCAGTCCGATCTCCGGCAGGCTCGCGTCGGCACCTGATGGATCAACTGCCTTCCTGCAGGCCACCGGCAACCGGATAATCAAAAGAGCCCGGGGTGGGCTCTGGGACGACACGGGAGTGACCGGACACGTCTACTCCACCAACACCGCTGTTCTTGTCATCGGAGAAGACCGGTCGGTCACCACGGTGTGGTCCCCCTGACCGTCCAGATATGTGAGATCGAAACTTGTGAAGCCGGGAGTCTTGACCGACATGCGGTCAGAGATCGAGGACGAAGCGCACCCTTCAACTCGCCGAAGGGACTCAGCCTTCGATAGGACCGCTCGGTAAAATTGGACCGGCTCCCGGTGTTTCGGGGCAGGGGTCAGCGAGCCAATATCAAGGTTATACTGAGAGGTATGACTCATCGTGTCGGCCCCAAAGGTCAAGTTGTCATCCCTAAAAAGCTGCGTGACGAGCTCGGGATTGAGCCGGGCGACGAGGTCAGCTTCTGGCGACACAACGACCATGTGGCGGTTCGCCCTGCTAGCCATCGGCGTCCCCTCCGGGGCCGCTTCGAAGGCTCGCCACTCGTCGATTCCCTGACTGCGGAACGAGATGCTGATCGCCGTCGAGAAGCTACACAATGACCGTCGTCCTCGATTCCTGGGCCGTTCTCAGGTACCTCGAGAACACCAACCCGGCAGCGACCTTCGTCGCTGACCTCCTCGATGACGCCCGGCCGCTGATGTCCTGGATCAACATGGGAGAAGTGCACTACATCGTCCGTCGTACGCATGGCGAGGAAGACGCCATTGAGACCGTGCGTGACCTTCGCGACCTGATCGACGTCCGCATCCCAGACGAGCGACTCGTCCTTGATGCGGCCCGCTTGAAAGCAGATCACCCGATGGCCTACGCCGATGCATTCGGCGCCGCGCTCGCTGTCGCTGAGGATGCAACACTTTGGACAGGCGACCCCGAATTGCTCCGGGACGGATCCATCTGGCAGTGGCGGGACATACGTCAGCGAGGCTAACCGGCTGCGCCCAGCCGACAATCAGGGGCAGGCTGGCGCTTCGCCCCTGTGTCCACTGCGATGGGCAATACTCGGTACATGCCAGCCGGGACGAGGTTCCGACAGAGGAATCGGCGTCACTGGCGCTGGGTCGACGCAGCGTGCGGTGGTTGGCGATTTACGGCCACCTTGACCGAGCATCGCTTGACGACGGTTCCGAAGGGGTGACTTGCGAGTCGGTGGAGCGCGAGGTGGAGTGGCGGCGCACCGCATCGAGATTGCAGCGCGCTGCGCGGTCCCTCCGGCACTCGCTCGGCTGGCGTGAGGCACTGCCCGGTTGAGCAATCTGCCGATCACACGACACTAACGGGCGCTCCCTCCGGGCGTTCGGGGGCGCAGCATCACCAGTCCGGACGATGAGCTTCAACCGCTGCGAACGATGCCCACATCGAGTTTCCTGTGCAGACGTATTCCATACATGGCTGATCGGGCTCCTCCCGAACTCTTGACCGGCACAACGCAAGTACGGATCGAAGACGTCAGCCTGACCGAGGACGCTCGACACACTGCGAATGACCTCGACCCGGCGTTTAGGGGCAGTGACTCTCACAGCTCACCACCATGCATGTATTATGCATGCATGGTAAATGTGCAGGTTCGAGATGTGCCGGAAGAGGTTCATGAAGCGCTGGTCCGTCGCGCAGAGCAAGCTGGCCAGTCGCTACAACAGTTCCTCGCCTCCCAACTCGCTGAGATCGCAGCGACGCCAACAGTGAAGGAGATCCTCGACCGGATCGAGCGACGTCCGAAGGGGGCGTTGTCTGCCGCGGCCGCTATCGAGGCGCTCGACGAGGAACATGCTCGTCGTTGACGCATCGGTGCTCGCCCCGGTCGTGGCCGACGCCGGAAGTGATGGCCAGCGGTTCCGCGAACGGCTCCGCGGTGACACATTGATCGGGCCCGACCTGCTGCGGATCGAGGTCGCGTCGGTGCTGCGAAAGCACGCTGGCAACGGCAACCTGACCGCTCAGCAGGCGGACGCTGCAATCGATGACCTGCTGGCGTTTCCGATCACCGTCTACCCCACTGCTCCGCTGCTACGGCGGGTCTGGGAACTACGCCAGAACGTAACTGCATACGACGCCTGCTACGTCGCTCTCGCAGAGGCCACGGGAGTCCCACTTTTCACCGCCGACCGGCGCTTGGCCAACGCTCCAGGTCTCCGGTGCGCCCTCGAGGTCCTTTGATCCCGGTCCCCGCGCTATGGGGCACGTGGCCATACGTCCTGTCGTCGACCCCGGTAGGTTACGGACGATGAAACACGAGCTCTGGATGGACGAGGGAATGCCGTCGTTTTGCCTCTCCGGGCCGATGGGCGACGACCAGAGAGCACTCCACAGCGATCGTGCCGAGTTGGTCTGGACGGTCGAGGCCGCGAGTCACTTTGACGCGATGACTCTGTTCTACGAGCACATGGGGTGGGGCGTGTACTCGACCGACTATCCCGAGATCGACCGTGAGACCTATGCCTGCCGTGGGTCGGAGTGACGCACCTCGAACCGGCGTTCGGGGGCGGTGTCAGCAGTTGGTGCGAACCTCCGGCTTACCCGGTCCGTACCAACGATGGCGTTGTATGGACCGTGGACGAGACCGCGGTCGCGCAGGTCGGCGAACACCGCACCTGGAGGCCAGCCAGACCCGGCATTCAGAAAGGGCAGCCCCTCATCACGCAGCGAGGTCAGCACTCCAGCGAGTTCTGCGTCATCGTCGTACCCGTAGCGATGGCGTCTGCGACCCCGGGTTACCACCACGGCTCCTGGCTGGACCGCACTCACATGGGCTGGAACACGTCTCCGCATCTACTCAGTTTCCACCGGGCGACCGCGACGGGGACAGACGTACTCGAAGTGCCGATCAGCCTCGATCGCGAACGCCGCAGTCCCGGCGATCTCGGGCACTCGATGTAGTCGACTTCAATTCCCCGGTTGTGACCAGTGCTGCCGAGTGGCATAGTCATGCCATGGCTCGCATACGCGTCAGCACTACCGTCGATGACCAGCTGCTCACCCGAGCTCGAAAGATAACGGGTGCACGCTCCGATGCTGCGCTGATCGACCAAGCGCTCGGCGCGCTACTGAACCAGCATCGACGTGCAGAGATCGACAGTTCCTACACTGCATACGACGAGCATCCGATCGGCGATGCCGACGAGTGGGGCGACCTGGCTTCGTTCCGTTCCGCCGCTGCAGTGTCGTGACCGACCGGCCCCGACGGGGCGAGCTCTGGTGGTGCGAGCTGCCCGACATCGCCAGCCGGCCCGTTGTTGTGTTGAGCCGGGATGTTGCCATTCCTCGATTGGGCCGAACTCTGGTCGCCCCGTGCACGACGACCATCCGGCAGATCCCCAGTGAGGTGGTGCTCGAGCCCGGCATGGATCCAATTCCCCGCCTGTGCGCGGTCAACCTCGACTCGGTCGAGAGCGTCTCCGTCGGCGTCCTCGTCGATCGGCTCGGCCGCTTGAGCGACGAGCGCATGCGACAGGTCTGCGACGCTCTCTCCGTTGCCATCGATTGCCATTAATCCGGCGTTCTGGGGCAGGTCGTTTCACACGGCTTCGACGATTGCTCCGTAACGCTGTTGGGCGGCTTGCGGTGAAGTGCCGAGAAGGCTGCCGATCTTCTGCCACGACGCTCCTGATGCACGCGCCGCGACGCTTGCTAAACCACTGGATCCACACACGACCGTCAGAACTCGGCCCACGACCGGCGAACTGGGATGGTCTCCGAGGCATCGACGGCCGACCGCTCTGGGGTGTTCGGCCGCTTGCGTACGAAAGCTGCCGGGCCGGTTCTAGGACAAGGCCGATGTCACAGAAGAGGTTTACGTTGTCGGCGTGCCACGACTCAGCGAGTTCTACGGGATCGTGATCTACATGTACTTCGGTGACCACAACCCTCCGCACTTCCATGCCATCTATGCAGAGCAGGAGGCTCTGGTGCGGATCGAGGATGGTGCACTCCTCGGCGGTGAGATTCCTCGCACCGCCGCCCGGTTGGTCGAACAATGGCGCGTGCTCCGCAAATCGGAGTTGGTGGAGAACTGGCGGTTGGCTCAGGAGCCCGCCGCTCTGTTGGCTGTCAAGCCACTCCAGTAGGGTGAACGCATGAGCCGTCCCGCCCGTGTCGCCAGTGTCGAATACTTGGGTGGCCGCGTTTTGCGACTGACGTTCACTGACGACGTGGTGCGCGAGCTCGATTTCAAGGGTGCGCTGCCAGGGTTTCTCGCCGTGGTGGATAACGACGAGGTCTTCCCGTCCGCATCGGTGGATCCTGTTGCGGGAACGCTTTCGTGGCCCGTCGGGGTTGACTTCGATCCCGATGTCCTTCGCGGCAATTCCGTTCCCGCAGGCGCCCACCGGCCACGTGTGGTTTCCGAATACCGGCTTCAACAGACCACCTGATTGGCGCGCTCATGGTTATCGGCAGCCGTGACGGTCGTGTCTTCTCTGATGTCACTACCGTGCCGGTGGGTGACGTGGGGGCGAACACGCGATTTGAATACCACTAGGACGGTGATCTGGTGTGGGAGCGCTACAGCGGTGACGCCGTACAACCCGGCAGAGGGCGAGTTTGGGTCGGGTGCTGTCACGGACAAGGCCCCGACTCCGGCCTCAGGGAGCCGTTCGGCATCCAGACGGAACAGGGGGAGCTGGGAGTCAGAACTATGCCGACGGCATTTGACCGTCGCCGGTAAAAGCCCCCTATCCAATGAGACGAGAACACTTAAGGCATTGCGAACGTCGGCAACGCGTCGTTCTTGCGGGCACCGCCCCCCGAACGGCACTTATGCCACGGTCGACGTGACTTCCTAGCTGCACGTTTGTTGGGCGCTTCATGCGGATCCGAATGCAGTCCATCCCTCAAGTCCGTTCAGGTGCAGTTCTCTACACCGCTCAACGATCGGTCCTAGCCGACGGGCGCCTGCCGAGTCGATGGGTCTCAGTTTCGACAAGCTTCCTTGACCTTTCTTCTGCGAGATGGTCGCCACAACAGCCACCTCGCAGAACAAAGCCTGGAGCGCGTGCCCTCGACAACTTCGTAGGAACACCCCTCCCCCGAACTCCGGAGGCCCTGCCGCTCCTGCATCACCCTTGTCATCACCCACCACCACCCGATCCACCGACTGAGCAGTGTGGCGCAGCCCCTTCGAAGTGATTGGCGAAACGTCGGTCTGGACGGCCAGTTCCAGCATCACCCGACCAAAGTTGTTGGATAGATCCAGCCTCCGAGCTGCGTGGTGACACCAGGCCAGAGCCTGGCTGCACGGGTCATACGTGCCTACTTCGACGCGGGCCCACTTCGACGGGAGCCAGCCCAAGCGCAGGTAGGCGCCGAGGGCATTTCGATGCCGCTCGAAACACTGCCTCAAAACGACGGAACCCCTGCCATAGCAGGGGTTCCGTTCCGTCGGGCTGGGGAGATTCGAACTCCCGACCTCTTGACCCCCAGTCAAGCGCGCTAACCAAGCTGCGCCACAGCCCGTGGGAGTGAGAACTCTAGCCGCCGCAGAGTCATCCGCACATTTCGGGAACTGTCCGTGAGACACACGAGTGACCTGACGACCACCGCCCGAGGGCCATCAGAACCTACCGATCAACCACACGATCCCCTGGAACGCCCGGTACCCCAGATAGACAACCACTGCGACCAGCAGGATCCAGAAATGCCACGGCACCTTGGGTGTTGCTTGCTCTTCGCGGGGCGGGGCCACCGACTGGATGAACTCCGACGCATCCTCCGGATCTGCGACGTGATGGCCTTGGGGACAATCACCTTCAGGTGTCAGCGTGGACGGGGTGTAGAAGCGATTACAGGGCTCACAAAATGGCATCAGGTCGGCCGCTCAGACCGGTGGCACGCCGTGACGGCGCGAAGAAAAGTGTCGATCCTTCCCTGCCGCCCGTGCAAGTCGGAGGTGCACTTCGTTTCTCAGAGATTCCCATTCGATGATGCCGTCGATGACCAGTTCGGACGCCAGCCTCAGCAGGTCGACATCCTCCTCGTACAGGCGACGTTGCTCTTCGATGAACGCCTCGCGTTCGGGGCCTTCCGGAATCGCCGCGATCTTGTTTGCGAACACGGCGTTTACGGCGGCCTCGGGGCCCATTACTGCGATCTTTGCGGTGGGAAGGGCCAGCGTCGCCTGCGGCTCGAATGCGGGTCCGCTCATTGCGTAGAGGCCCGCCCCGTAGGCCTTGCGGACGATCACAGAGATCTTGGGCACGGTCGCCTCGGAAACCGCGGTGATCATCTTGGCGCCGTGTCTGATGATCCCCTCGCGCTCGACCTGGGTTCCGATCATGAACCCGGGAACGTCCGCCAGGAAGATCAGCGGAACGTTGAACGCGTCGCAGAGCCAGATGAACCGAGCGGCCTTGTCGGCTGAGTCTGTGAAGATCACGCCGCCCTTGTGCATCGGGTTGTTGGCCACGATGCCGACCGGTCGACCCTCGAGAAGACCGAACCCCACGAGCATCTCAGGCGCGAACAGCGGCTTGATCTCGAAGAACGACTCCTCGTCGAGGAGCCCCTCGAGAACGTCGTGCATGTCGTAGCCCATCGTCTCTTCGGCGGGGACGATCTGGGCAGTCAGTTGCCGCGACGGGGCCGACGGTTCGTAGGCCGGCGGGTCCTCGGACCAGCGGCTGGGCAGATACGTCAGATACGCCCTTGCCTGGGCAATGGCGTCCTCGTCGTCGACCGCCAGGTTGTCGCCACAACCGGACACCGTGGCGTGCATGCGTGCACCGCCGGTCTCTTCCAG